>JAZQWY010000001.1:0-6461 GCA_045632545.1 Eubacteriales bacterium
TGGTGGTCGATAACTGCTATGGTGAGTTAACCGAGCAAAGAGAGCCGACAAGTGTGGGTGCCGATATGATAATCGGCTCGCTTATCAAAAATCCGGGCGGCGGAATGGCTGAAACGGGCGGATATATCGCGGGAACTGCCCGCGTGGTCGAGCTTGCGTCCTACAGACTTACCTCCGTGGGCGTTGGGTGCGAGGTAGGCGCCACTCTCGGTCAGAATAAGAATATGTTCAAGGGACTTTTCTACGCTCCTCACACCACGGCTCAGGCAATAAAAACAGCGCACCTCGCGGCGTATATCTTCGACGCTCTCGGCTTTGAGGTCGAACCCGCGTGGAACGAGCCGAGATACGATATAATCCAGACAGTTATAACCCGCGACCCTGAAAAGCTCTGCGCCTTCTGCCGCGGGATTCAGGCGGGTTCGCCGATAGATTCCTTCGTCACCCCCGAGCCTTGGGAAATGCCGGGGTATTCCGACAAGGTAATAATGGCGGCGGGAGCCTTCACTCAGGGCTCGTCCATCGAGCTATCCGCCGACGGACCTCTGCGCCCACCCTATACGGCGTATTTTCAAGGCGGTCTTACGTACGAAAGCGGAAAGATTGGAATAATGTCCGCCGCGCAGGCTATGATAGATCTGAAATAAAAAATAACATACAACGGAAGATACGAGAGATACATATTCTATTAGGAGCTGTTCAGATGCTGTTTTCTTCGCTTGAATTTATCTTTTTGTTTCTTCCCGTATGTATCGCGGTATACTTTTTCGTTCCCCTGCGCCTGAGGAATACGGTGCTACTGATATTCAGTCTGATTTTTTACGGTTTCGGCGAGCCTGTGTATCTCTTTCTTATGGTCTTTACCGTGGGAGCAGACTACGCATTTGGACTGCTGTTGCAAAAAAATCTTGAAAACAGGCGTCGTGCGAGACTTATCCTCATCTGCGCTGTTATCCTCAATCTTTCGATACTCGGATTTTTCAAATATTACGATTTTATCGTCACAAGCGTATCAAGCATTATACCAAGTATCTCTCCGCGCCCTCTCGGTCTTTCGCTTCCCGTGGGCATATCCTTTTATACCTTTCAGGCGCTCTCCTACGTCATTGATATATACAGAGGTGACGCTCGTGCCGCAAAAGCCCCCATAATCCCCGCCACCTACGTCGCGCTTTTTCCTCAGCTCGTGGCAGGTCCTATCATACGGTATAACGATATAGAGGGGCAGTTCTCACACCGTGAGCATTCGTTATCTCTTGCGGCAGAGGGTATCAGAAGATTCACGGCGGGACTTGCGAAGAAAGTATTGTTAGCAAACACTGCAGGCGAGCTGTGGCAGAATTTCGCCACAGGCTTTGAAGCTACCTCGGCGGACGTTTTGGGCGTTTGGCTCGGCGTTATATGCTATACCTTTCAGATATATTTCGACTTCTCGGGATACTCGGATATGGCGATAGGTCTTGGCAAGATATTCGGCTTTGACTTCCCCGAAAACTTCAATTATCCTTATATCTCAAGGAGTATAACCGAATTCTGGCGGCGTTGGCACATCACTCTCTCGGTCTGGTTCAAGGAGTATGTGTATATCCCGCTTGGCGGCAACAGATGCGGACGCGCGCGGACGTATCTCAATCTTTTCATCGTTTGGTCGCTCACAGGCATATGGCACGGCGCGGGGTGGAATTTTCTGCTTTGGGGACTTTATTATTTCCTCGTTCTCAGCGCCGAAAAGCTCTTTTTGGGACGAATACTTGAGAGTGCGCCGAGCGCTCTTCGCCACCTCTATTCCCTTACACTGATAATATTCGGTTGGCTCATCTTCGCCTCGGACGGCTCTGCCGCTTCACTGACGCTCGGAGAAGCATTTTCCTGTGCGAGGATAATGCTGGGCTTCGGCGGCGCACCGCTTATCTCGCCCGACACGCGCTATGAGCTTACTCGTAATATTCTGCCTATCATTATTATGACCGTAGCGTCGCTTCCTCTTTTGAGGAATTTTGCGCGACGTCTTGCGTCGTCAAAAAAATACGGCGGCTCTGCCGTAGTTATACTCAATATAATTACACCGCTTACGCTGATACTCTGCGTAGCTTACCTTGTAAATTCGGGATACAATCCCTTCCTATATTTCAGATTTTAAGATATCTTGGGAGACGTTATGACAAATCTTCTCTGCCGACTGTTTGTAAAAAACAGAGAAAACACAAAAGACCCCGCGGTGCGGCGCGCCTATGGCACACTGTCAAGCATAGTGGGAATAATACTCAACATCACTCTGGCGGTATTCAAGCTGATAGCGGGCACGCTCTCCGCTTCAATATCCGTGACCGCCGACGCGGTAAACAACCTATCGGACGCGGGCTCTCAAATAGTGTCGCTCATCAGCTTCAAGGTGTCGGCAAAGCCCGCCGACCGCGACCACCCATTCGGACACGCGAGAATGGAATACGTGGCTTCCATGATAGTGTCATTTATTATTCTAACCATCGGCTTTGAGCTTTTCAGAAGCTCGGTGAGCAAGGTGATAGATCCCGAGCCTACCGAGTTCGCAGCCGTTCCCGTGATAATACTCGCCGTGTCTATCGCCGCCAAGCTCTGGCTTGCGCTCTTCAACAGAAAGGTTTCAAAAAAGATAAATTCTATGATAATAAAGGCGACCTCTGTCGACAGTCTTTCTGATGCCGTGGCGACCTCTGCCGTGCTCGTATCTATGATAATATCCCACATGACGGGCTTTATCACCGACGGATATATGGGAATCATAGTTTCGGCTTTCATATTCATCGCCGGTATCAGGATTCTTGCCGAGACAAAGAACTCAATACTCGGCAGCGCCCCCGACCCCGAGATAGTTGAGGAGATATGCCGTATAACCTCCGAATACGGGGAGATACTCGGCATACATGATATGATAGTACACAACTACGGCCCAGGCAACACGATAGCCTCGCTCCACGCAGAGGTCGACGGCTCAGAGAACGTTTTCGTCACACACGATGTAATAGACAATCTGGAAAAGCGTCTCTTCAGCGAGCTGGGTGTTCGCGCAACCGTCCATATGGACCCGATAGTGACCGATGACGTCCGTGTGAACGCGCTTCGCGCCGAGGTGCTTGAAGCGGTGAAGCAGACGAACGAAGCCCTCAATATCCACGATTTCAGGTTTGTGGAGGGCAGAACGCACTCAAACCTCATCTTTGACATATCTGCCCCCTTCGAGCTGAAAATGAGCGACGCGGAGATAAAAAGAGGAGTCTCCGACCTGATAAGCCGTATCGACCCGAATTATTTTACCGTTATCACCATTGACAGACAGTAAAAAATATTGTATAATATACCAATAGATTACTAAAGTTGAAAGGAATATCACATCCAAATGAAAAGAATATTCAGAATAAGCGGATTAATACTTTTGAGCTTATTACTTATAATAACGGCAGTCTCCTGCGGTTCAAAGAGCGCCGCAAGCGCGTCGGGAGAATGCGGCGCGGGACTTAGCTGGAACTACAGCTCCGACACACAGACACTTAGCATAACAGGTAACGGAGCTATGACCGACTATGAAAGCTCCTCAGACGTTCCGTGGGCGGCGGCGAGCGCCTCGGTCAAGACCATTTCGATAGCCGAGGGCGTTACCAACGTTGGAAACTACGCGTTCTACGGATTTAGCCTCCTTGAAAACGTAAATCTTCCAAGCTCCGTGACCGTCATAGGAAAGGCATCCTTCGCCTTTTGCACGGTGGTAAAGAATATCACGCTTCCCGCGACTGTCACAGAGATAAGAGACAGCGCCTTTGAGGGCTGTTCGGCGCTCAGCGCGGCGTTTATTCCCGCAAGCGTGCAAACTCTTGGAGTGAGAACCTTTGCATTCTGTTATTCTGTAACCGATGCCGCGATACTCGCGAACATCAATATACCTGCTAACACGTTCTGGAACTGCGCCTCTATGCAGAGACTTGTACTCAAAAATACTATAACGGCGGATAAAGTAGACGCGTCGGCTTTCAAGGGTTGCCCCATAGGCTTTGAGAAGGCTTCCTTTACCGAATCCGACACGGCCGAAGCAAAGGTAACCGTTACCTATCTTGACACCGAAGGCAACAATGTCGCCGACCAGATTGTCAAAGAAAATATCGGATACGGCGGCTCGTACAGCGTAGTATCACCCGTAGTTGAAGGCTATACGGCAGACAAGCTGACCGTTACAGGCTACGTTTACGGTTCTGACGTAAACGTTACGGTAACCTATACCAAGGATAAGGTAGAGCAGACACAGGCTCCCACAGAGGAAGAGCCTAAGGAAGCGATAACCCCCTCTACCATCATCGCGGTGGTAATTCTCGGTGTCGTGCTCGTAGGTATCGGTATAGGCGCGTTCCTGCTTATCCGTTCGGAAAAGAAAAACGCCGCTAAAGGGCAGACGGTAAGAAAGAACAACTCGAACGCTAAAGACGGCAAACGCCGCAAATAACTCGGTGGCTGATATGAAAAGCAATTACAGTATCAATATAAGGCTCTCGGAGGATATGCTGCGAAAGCTCATCTATATCTCCAACGCCGAAAACCGCACCCCCTCTAATCAGTTCAATTTTATGCTGAGAAACAATATTTCTTATTTTGAACGCACAAAGGGCAAGATTCCCGAGGCTAAGCTCCGCGAGATAGATATCTCGGAATACGCTGAAGCAGTCGAAAAAGATAATTAAATTTCAAAAAACTGTTTACAAAGTGAATATAATCGTGTATAATGTTAGTAATCAATGACTATCGATGAGGAAGAAACCGTCTTCTACCGCTTACAGAGAATTGCCGCCATTGGCTGAAAACGGCATAACGGAAAAACGGAATGTGCGCCTCGGAGGTCCTGCGTAATGGCAGCGTGTGTCCGCGTTAAGGACGTTTGAGATTGAAGATATTTCTTCAAAGCAGAGTGGAACCGCGTACCCTACGCCTCTGCATCCTTTCGGATGCAGAGGCTACTTTATTTTCAGGAGGTAATTTATGTCTCATACGAATAAAAACAAAAAATCCAAGCTCGGCTCCCTAAAAGAAAAGTTTTCCTCTGTGGCAGATTTTATAGACAGTGTGGTCGAGAACGTAAAATATGACGTGAACGCCGTAAAGGAGCGTGACCCCGCCGCGAGAAGCAGCGCGGAAATACTCCTGCTCTATTCGGGTATCCACGCCATGCTTGCGTACCGTATAGCCCACAAGCTCCACGAAAATGAGCATTATTTCGGAGCGAGGGCGATAAGTCAGCTCGCAAGGCATTGCACGGGAATTGAGATACACCCCGGTGCGAAGATAGGCAAGGGACTTGTTATCGACCACGGAATGGGCGTAGTCATCGGCGAGACTGCTGAGATAGGTGACAACTGCACACTCTATCAGGGGGTTACCCTTGGCGGTACGGGTAAGGACATTGGTAAGCGCCACCCCACGCTCGGAAACGGAGTTATGGTAGGCGCGGGAGCGAAAATACTCGGGCCTTTCAAGATAGGCGACAACTCAAAAATAGCCGCAAACGCGGTGGTGCTTGAGGAGATACCCGAGAACTGCACCGCGGTTGGTATCCCCGCTAAGATAGTTAAAAGGCAGGGACAGCGTGTAGATGAGCTCGACCAAATACACATTCCTGACCCCATAGCTCAACAGATAAAAGCTCTGGAGAGTAAGCTCTCGGAGCTTGAAGAACAGATAAAACAACTCAAAGACACGAAATAAGGAGAACCAAAATGCTTATATATAATTCCCTTTCCCGCAAGCGGGAAGAATTTATTCCCAATGTGGAAGGCAAGGTAAATATGTATACCTGCGGCCCTACGGTATATCACTTCGCGCATATCGGAAATTTGCGAAGCTATATAATGGAGGATATTCTTGAAAAGTACCTCCGCTATTCGGGATACGACGTAAAGCGAGTTATGAACATAACCGACGTGGGACACCTCACGAGCGACGCCGACGAGGGCGAGGACAAGATGCTCAAGGGAGCTAAGCGTGAGCACAAGACTGTAATGGAGATAGCGAAATTCTATACCGACGCATTCTTCGCCGACTGCGCTAAGCTCAACATCAAAACCCCCGACGTGGTAGCGCCCGCCACATCCTGCATAGACAGCTTCATAGAGGTCATATCCTCTCTTATTGAAAAGGGCTACGCCTACGAGGCGGGCGGAAACATATATTTCGACACGACCAAGCTGAAGCAGTATTACGTCTTCAACGATTTCAAGGAGGACGACCTTGCAGTAGGCGTCCGCGAGGGAGTTGAGGAGGACACTAACAAGAGAAACAAGGCAGATTTCGTCCTCTGGTTCACAAAATCCAAATTTGACGACCAGGAGTTGAAATGGGATAGCCCTTGGGGCGTTGGTTACCCCGGTTGGCATATCGAATGCTCCTGTATCAGTATGAAAAATCTGGGCGAATATCTTGATATCCACTGCGGAGGTATCGAT
>JAZQWY010000002.1:0-14965 GCA_045632545.1 Eubacteriales bacterium
ATAGATAGTGAAAACAGACGGATATTCGTAAGTATGCGCGAGCTTTTGGGTACGTGGACGGAGAACGCCGCGCGTTTTGAGGCGGGACAGACGGTAGCGGGTATCGTGCGAAGCATTGAAAGCTACGGCGTATTTATCGAGCTTGCTCCAAATCTCGCGGGACTTGCCGAGATAAGAGAGAACACCCGCGACGCACAAATAGCGCTCGTGGGACAATACGTGGCGGTATACATAAAGAGCATAATTCCCGACAGAATGAAGATAAAGCTTGTTATGATAGATTCATATAAGGGTGACATTCCCCCGAAAAAGATAAAATATTTTATCGACACCGCGCGCGTAAACCACCTTGACCATTGGCGCTATTCCCCCGATGGGAACAGGAAGGTGATAGAGACGGTTTTTGATTAAAAAGCGTAAATGTTTTTTGTCATACCGTATGGCCGATTTAGAAATCGCCCGAAAATCGGACACACAAAAGGACACCCAACAGGTGCCTTCCATAAAGCAGGTTATACCTACCGATAGAAAATCATCTTCGTAGGGGCGTTCTGTGAACGCACGCGGGCGAACGCAGTTCGCCCCTACGACAAAAGGACAGAGAATGTGAAAATTCTCTGTCCTTTTATCATACGCCGTGCCCGTTTAGGTTAGTATGGTTACAACTTTAGGTATACGGTCGGGCGGTAATGAGCCTTTCTTGATGTTCATCTATGACTTGTCAATTTTCCTGACAAGCACTGCTTTTGCGGACATAAAAGCCACTCTTAAACAAGTGAGAATATCGTTTGCTTGACAAAACAACAATAATGTTATATAATAAGTACAATAAAATTCTGTTTTCGAGGAGACCATTGTGGTAGATCATTTTAAAAGACAAAAGAAATATATACTAAGAAACAGAAAAATAGCTGTTTTCGCTTTGATAACCGGTTTGATTTTTCTGGTTCTGCTTTTGTGGGCATCCTTTAAAAAGCCGAATACTATTTGGATTGCCTTTATTCCTCTTGCTGTAATTTTAATAGCCTCTATTTACATTGCAACAACAAATCGTTTGTTAAAACAATTTTCAAAAATTCAAATATCTCAAATTGGCGAAATTAAAATTTCTAACCCCAAAATTGATTTTCTATCAACTCCGGAACTAACACCGATTGCGCATAATGTTAGGCAGAAATATTATGGTATAAAGATTACTGGTGAACAAAAATTTTATTACCTATTTGGAGAATGTTATAAATATACCGCCGATGATTTGAAGAAGATACGTATAAAATTTAACAGTGAAATCAGTATTCAATATTACGAAGGAACAACCATTATTAAAACAATACAGAATGATCCGTATTTTATGAAATTTAAAGTCGGTTCACTCTATGAATGAAATCCTATAACTGAAAAGGATGCGATATATTCTCGCATCCTTTTCAGTTGTTTTAATACCTGCTTTATCGCAGGTACGCCAAGACGTCCTTTTGCCTATTACATGTAAGAATTATATCGTCTCCGTAAGAACGGGATTCTCGTTATAATCCTCGCAAAGAAGATTCATCGCGCGGCAAAGCTTATGGTAATATACAAACGGTCCAACAATAATAAACGAACCAAGTATAAGCCATTTCCAAAAATCGCCCGTTACGAATTCATAATCGATCTTTCGAGCCTCTAAAGCCTCGCTGACCTGCTTTGCAGTCTGATAGTGCCAGATATCAATTACGATGCTAAACGTAAACAGCGAAAGAATGTACGCAAAAAGGAAATTCATACGTTTTCCGCTTGAAGGATGTATCCTCTCAAGATCAAAAGAAAACGGAATAAAGAAAATAATGGTATATATACTGCACGTAAAAACATTTAATAACATAAGCTTCCACATGCTGCGGTTTGTGGCAAGCTTGGCGCGCGGTTTTTCCTTTTCTTCTTCGTCGTAGGGGAATTTGTATGCCATTATCGTTTCTCCTTTATTTGGATATTTTCTTCATTATAACGCAGTACGTATGAAAAGTCAATAACTTATTGGTTGATTCCTTAGAACGCCACTGCAAGACAATACAAGCACAAAAAGGACACCCGCGGGTGTCCTTTTGTATTATGATTAATTATTGAAATGTAAAATCACTCTTTCATCAGCTTGACGAGCGCGCTCGTGCCAAGTCTGTCCGCGCCGAGAGCGATAAATCTCTCCGCGTCCTCAAACGAGCGTATACCACCTGCCGCCTTTATCTTCAATCCGCCAGTCACGTGCTTCGCAAAAAGAGCTATATCCTCAAAGGTCGCTCCTCCACCCGCAAATCCTGTAGACGTCTTGATAAAATCAGCGTCAGACTGCGAGACTATCTCGCACATCTTTATTTTCTCGTCATCACTCAGCACACAAGTCTCTATTATAACCTTCAAAAGCTTACCGTCACAAGCCGCCTTGATAGCGTTTATCTCGCCGAGAAGCTCGTCGTACTTCCCTTCCTTAAGCCAACCGATATTGATGACCATATCAATCTCGTCAGCTCCGTTCCTCACAGCCTCGCGCGTCTCGGCGCATTTCACCTCGGTAGTATTATAGCCGTTTGGAAAGCCTATCACCGTACACACCGCAAGTCTGCCGTCCAGATACTCCGCCGTCTGCTTTACGTATGACGGCGGGATACATACCGACGCTGTGCCAAACGTCAGCGCGTCATCGCACAAAGTCTTTATATCGCTCCATTTCGCGGCTCTGTCAAGCAGAGTGTGGTCCACTCTCGAAAGAATTTCCTTCTTGTCCATTTTTCCGTCCTTGTATAGTGTTTATTATTCGGTTTTAGCAGACCAGGATGCCATCTGCTTTATCTTCTCAATATCCGTGTCGGTATACTTAACGGTCAGCTTATCACCTACGCCGATAAGCATTACGCTCTCGTCAGCGGCAACGCTCTGCTTGTAAAGCACACCGTTCTCATCGGTGATATATATTACCGACGTTCCATTCACGGAGACCGTTCTGATATCGGATACCGTGATATCCGCGCTCCGCGTGTCAGTCACGTCAGGCTCGGGGATATCCTCCTCGCCGATTATTCCGTTGCTTCTGAGAAGCTTCACGTATTCCTGCTTAGCCTCAGTCTGGTTCGCGCCTGTTGCCACGATACTGTAATTCTCAACGTTTACGAGCGCGCAGAGCTTGACTATTCCTCCGCTGTCCTTAAGCACCATAATATAGGTAGCCTCGCCCGACACGTTTATAAGCGACGGGAAGGACGCGACATAGCCCTTTTCCTGAACCTCGCCCTCAGCCGCCTGCATAGCGGAGTATTCCTCAGCGCCGATTACGGGATAGAACTTATATTCTCCCGTTCTCGCGTTGCTGATTATAAATCCTATATTACTCTCGTCAGCGCTCACAGACGTAACGCCCGTGAAGTACCAAACGTCGTCACCGATGATGATATAACCGAAATCGTCGGTAGTTACCTTACAATCCTTGTTTCCGATAACACTGTTCCAGAAACCGTTCTTAAGCATTCCGTACCAATCGTATTTCTGAGTGGCAAGATAACCCGTGAACACGTTATCTACCCACGGGGGTGTCTCGCTGACAGAATATATCTCAGACGTTCCGTCAACGGGATTGAAGATGATGACCTCATTTACGTCCATAGCCCCGAAAAGACCTATCTTCGGAGCGAGACAGGATACGATATAATAGGGATTATTGTTATCGTCCATCTCAAAGGTTATCTCGTCAAATATCTTTGTGGGATATGAAAATCTCAGCTTTCTGCGAAGGTCCTCGCCAAAATAGGCGCTGTCAACATACTTCATAGGAGACGCGAACTTGATATACTCCGCGTCACTGTTTACAGGGTCAACCTTGACGTATCCCGGTATACCCGTATCCTTGTTGTTGAGCCACTTGAAAAAGTCTACGTACTCAAGGTTTGCCACTTTTGCTGGAACACCGCCGTAGTTTATCTGAGAATAATGCGCGCCGACCTGAAACTGTGATACCACGTCAGAGAGCGCGCCAAGCGTTCTGTTACCTATCATAGTCGCGGAGCTCGAATCCATAAGCGCGATATTCGTTACGGTATCTGTCTCGGGCATATCCTCCTCGAATACCGCCTCGGGCACTTCGATTATATTGGAGTAAGCCTCAGCGTTAAGAAATGTCGAGGAAATAATATTTCCAACGATAAGCACCGCCACGGGTATAGCCGCAACGAGCGCCACCCACTTCACGCCACCGAGCGAGAGAAATCCCTTCGGGGATTTTTTCGTGATGACCGTAGGTCCTGTGACTGCGGTGAGTATAGCGTATACCACGCCCCAGAGGATAGTGAGAATAGTAAGATATATCCAGAACTCCTGAGAGCGCGGATTGATAGCGGGAAGTATGAAATAAAATCCTATCGCCGCCACCAGCAGTGTGACTGCCGACGAAATTATTACCTTAAGAGACAGCTTCATCGGCTCGCCGTTTTTTGTGAATTTCATAATAACCTCCTTTAATTAGACTGCCCGAGTTGAAAATCGAACAGACATTTTCCATCAACAAGACGCAGTACCGAATCGAACTGCGTTCCCTTTCGGGATATAAAGCCTTTTATTTTGACGGTCTCTCCCTTATCGAGCAATAGCTTGACGTTCGAGACCGATATCGCCCTGCCGCATATATAGGCGTTTACCGAGAACTTGCATCCCGACTTGTACGCGGTACAGCCGTATCCGTAGCGATTTCTTGCCACGTCAGCCCCGCAAAGCGGACACCTGCCCACCACGTCGCCGAAAAATCCCGTGTCGGTATCCTCCTCGGGCGGCATGGGTGTGCGCTCAAAGCATCGCGCCACCTCTGTCTCGGCAAGAGCCACGGCATCTCCTATTCCCGACTCGCCTCGGTATACCCTTTTCAAGACCTTTCCCATTTCCGAGGTCTTGAATTTGTCCATAACAATATTCATTCTCTGGAGCGATTCTATAAGGAATATTCCGCCCGGCAGGATAGTATATACGTCCTTTTTCAGATTTATATATTCGCTCTTTCTGGCGTTGTCAATGATACCCGTTCTCGTTGCCTCTGTTCCAAGCTCAACGCCCTCAAGCATAGCCTTATACTCAGCCGCGTCGTCCGCGCCCACGCTGTCGTCTATCGCCGCCTTCTCGTCACGGAAGGGATTTTTCAGATAGTTGTTCAGCGTCTCTATCGTATAGTGCTTAGGCGGCGAGGTCTCCTTCTCGGCTGGAGTAAAATTGATGTTTACCTTATCCCCTTTCGAGAGTGAGGGAAGCACCTTGTCCTTCTGCGTACTGTCGTCATATTTCGTCCAACCCTTCTCGAGAATGGTCAGTCCGCGAAGGGTAAATTCCTCAAGCTCTCCCACCTTGACCGTCATCTCCACTCGCCTTGCCACGCAGTCCTCGGCGCAGAAAACCGCCACAAATCTGCGTATTACAGTGGAATAGACCTGCATCTGCTTCTCAGTAAGTCTGTTCTTATCGGGAATCTTGTAGGTTGGCGTTATCGCCGAGTGAGATTCTATCTTAGAGTCATCAAAGATAGTCTTTTTATCCTTAAAGACCACGGGATAACCGATATTCGCGCATATCCCGATTATCTTCTTTATTTTATCCTTCTCTGCCGTCGCCAGATATTCCGAGTTGGTTCTCGGGTATGTGAGATATCCTTCCTCGTATAGCTTTTGGATTATCTCAAGGCTCTCTGCCATTGACATCTTATATTTCTTGCCGAGAACGTTCTGTAGCTTTGAGAGCGAATAGAGCTTGCCGGGCGAGATAACGTCCTTCTTGCTCTTGACACTGCTGACATACGCCTCGCAGGCGTTGTACCTGTCACACGCTTCCACAGCTTTTGAGCGCTCATTCGACAAAAACTTCAACTTTGAGTTAAGTTCTACCTTGCAACCATTCGTCTCCTCTGCGCTGCTTATCGAATAATACTTCTCGGGGACGAAATTTTTTATCGCCATATCTCTGTCGTATATCGCCTTGACTATCGGAACTATCACCCTTCCCACGCGAAGCAGCATTCCCGTCCTCAGGGTGGCGTAGCGCGTCAGATTCACTCCGTATAGCCAGTCGATATAGGTCCTCGCCAAGCCCTCGTTGGCAAGATTGTCATACTCAGCGTCGTCCTTCATATCGGAGAGCGCCGCCGCGACGGTCTGCGGTGTCTGGTCGGGAAGCCAGAGCCTTTTTATCGGCTTCTGCGTGTGAAGCGCGTTCTCGATACAGAGACGGACGATTATCTCTCCCTCTCTGTCAGCGTCTCCCGCGTTGACTATCGTTTGGACGTCCTCGCGGTTACACAGTGTCTCAAGTATTTTGAACTGCTTGAGCACCCCGCTGTCGGTCTCCTTCTTGGATGCGTCACGTCTGAGCTCAAATAGGAACTTTTCGGGAAAACAGGGCAACCCGTCCATACTCCATCGGGCATTTTCTTTCGGAGAGGGAGAATACGCCTCGATATCAGCCAGAGAAAACAGGTGTCCGAACGCCCAGGATATAATATATCCGCAGCCTTCAAGATATCCGTCACGTCTGCTCATATTTCCGATGCCCGCGGCAATATTCCTGCCAAGACTCGGCTTCTCGGCTATTATCAGTATCACGCTCTCCCCTCCCTTCCTTTTTCGTCCTATAATTTAACAATGGGCAGCTTCATAGTAATGAAACTGCCCTTATGTTACTATTTTTTATTAGAGATATTTCTTAACCACATCAGATGCGGCTTCAGCAGGCATAGACGCAGTCATAACTACGTTTATACCAATCTTCTCGGCGATTGCGGCGATCTCCTCAACAAACTTGTCGAACGCTGCAAGATCCTCATTACAGATTTTCAGGGAAGAATCTATAAACAGGTCGGTAACATCATGATTGCTTGCAAGTATGCCCGCAACAAAGCCATACAAAGACTGAGCATCATTAACAAAATACTCGTTCGTATCTATAAGTCTCGCGCGATACTTTATATCGAAACGAAGCTTTACTCCTTTTTCAATACATACAACGTCTCCGTGAGACTTCTCAACAGCCTCGTTGACGAGATTGATAAGCGCCTTGGTCTTACCTGTTCCTTTAACACCGATAATTAACTTTAACATTCTGGACCTCCAATACAAATATTGAACATTTTATATGTCCATATCTATTATAACGCATATCGGAAAATTTTTCAAGAGTAAATTTAAGATTTTTGAAATTATTTTAATCTTGCCTCAAGTTCCTCTCTCTGAGCCTCATATCCGGGCTTGCCGAGAAGCGCGAACATATTCTTCTTATATGCCTCCACACCGGGCTGATTAAAGGGATTTACACCGAGAACGTATCCTGAGACACCACAAGCGAACTCGAAGAAGTAAAGCAAATATCCGAGAGAATACGCGCTTCTGTCGTCAAGCTCGATGAGCATATTTGGCGTTCCGCCGTCAATATGGGCAAGTATAGTTCCCTTCATAGCGGTCTTGTTTACGTCGTCAAGCTCCATTCCCGCGAGGAAATTGAGTCCGTCAACGTTTGCCTCGTCATAGGGTATGGGGAAGCTGCTGTCACAAGCCTTTACAGATACGACAGTCTCAAACAGATTTCTGCTTCCGTCCTGAACGAACTGTCCGAGCGAGTGAAGGTCTGTGGAGAAGATAACTGAAGCGGGGAAAAGTCCCTTTCCGTCCTTACCTTCGCTCTCGCCGTAAAGCTGCTTCCACCACTCGTTGAGCATAGCCGCGTACGGCTCGTAGCTTACGAGTATCTCGCAGGATTTTCCGCCGCGATACATAAGATTTCTGTACGCAACGTATTTCATACAGTCGCTATCGGCTATCTTGTCGGTCGACTTATACTCGTCAGATGCGTCAGATGCGCCCTTCATAAGCCTATCTATATCTATTCCCGCTACGGCTATAGGAAGAAGTCCAACGGCTGTGAGAACCGAGAAGCGTCCTCCAACGTCGTCCGGGACGACGAAAGTCTCGTATCCCGCCTCGTCGGAAAACTGCTTAAGAGTTCCGCGCGCCTTGTCTGTCGTAACGAATATTCTCTCCTTAGCTCCCTCAACGCCGTATTTCTTCTCAAGCATAGCTCTGAATACTCTGAATGCTACCGCGGGCTCCGTGGTCGTTCCCGACTTGGATATGACGTTTATGCAAACGTCCTTACCCTCGCATATCTGCAAAAGCTCGTTGAGCGCTCCAGCGCTTATATTACAGCCCGAGAAATAGATGTCGGGAGTATCCTTCTTCAAATTGTTATACATAGGAGATTTGAGGTACTCTATAACAGCGCGCGCGCCAAGGTACGAGCCGCCGATTCCGATAACCACGAAAATATCGCAGCTCTTCTTTATTTTTTGCGCCGCCGCCTTTATCCTTGCGAATTCTTCTTTATCATAGTTCTTGGGCAGGTCTATCCAACCGAGAAAGTCGTTTCCTTCTCCGCTACCCTCAAGCAGCATCTTGTGCGCCGCGGACACCTCTGCCTGCATACCCGCCAGCTCATTTTCCCCGACAAATTGTTTGATATACTTGTCATTCAACCTCAATGCCATTTTCGTTACCACCTTAACTTACAAAAAATTAGGCTTATATTATACAATATTTTTTCGAAAAAATCAACACTATAGAGGCATTTTTTTACCAATTTTTTATTTTTTCAGCAAATTGCCATTTTTGAGAGTATTTTTATGAGCAGCCCCCAGAAATCTATCTTATCTATATCCTCTTTTGCCGTTATATCGCTCACACCTATCTCCTGCTCACCAAGCTGGTAGACAACTCTGCCCACCTTGTCTCCTATCTTCACGGGCGCGGCTATATTCTCGTCCACCTCTAAGGTGAATTTTATGTTCGGAATATCGGATTTTGCCACCACGCAGGAATATTCGGGATAGGCTATCTCGCATTGAGAGCTGACACCGCCAAGTACTCTCAAAGGTTCAAGTGTTTTCCCTTCATTTCTGTATACCGCGAAATTCGCGAATCCCCAATCGAGCAGGGACGTAGCGGCGGCGTTTCTTATATCTCTCGTGGGCGCTGCCATGATAACGCAGATAAGCGACATTCCGTCCCTCTTAGCGGTAGCCGTGATACAGAATTTTGCCTTCGCCGTAGAGCCTGTTTTCAATCCCGTAGCTCCCTCATAAAATCTTACGAGACGGTTAGTATTGGTAAGGCCGAAGGCTCCGTCTCTTATAGTGTCCATCCAGATAGAGCTGAATTCGGTTATCTTCTCGTGCTTTATCAGCTCGCGGGACATTATAGCGATATCGCGCGCTGTGGATACGTGATTCTGCACGGTATCGTCAAGTCCGTTTGTGTTTTCAAAGTGAGTACCCGTAAGACCAAGCTCCTGCGCTTTCTTGTTCATCATCTCGACGAACGCCGACTCTGTCCCCGCCACGTATTCGGCGAGCGCCAGCGCGGCATCGTTAGCGGAGGCTATGACCACGCTCTTGACAAGGTCCTCAACGCTCATCTGCTCACCCTCTTTAAGGTATATCTGCGAGCCGCCCATAGAACAGGCGTGGGCGCTGGCGGTGACGGTATCCGCGAGGGATATCTTGCCGCTGTCAATAGCTTCCATAATGAGAAGGAGCGTCATGACCTTTGTGACCGATGCGGGCGGCAGAGATTCGTCCGCGTTCATCTCGTAGAGCACCTTGCCAGTCCCCGCTTCCATAAGGATAGCAGACTTGCAGTCAAGATTAAAGCCGTTACCCTCGGGGGCTTGTGACGGCTCTGCGCTGACTGTCGGTATAAACAGACAGATGACCAGAGAGAGAGTAAGTATAAACGCTGTAAGTTTTTTCGATTTCATATTTATCACCTCGGGATATTATATGTTTTGAGGTGAGTGGATATGTTATTATTCTGTTAAAGAGGATTTGTATTTCAAAATTATACCGTTTTTTGCTATAGACAAAAAACAGACTGATTTTATCGTTATTTCTTTTTGTGTGAATTATACGCAATAACTATTTTTCTTCTGATACGCTCAAAGAGATTATCTACCTCGGGATATGGCAAGAAGGATACACCGATACGCTCCCTAAAAATACGGTTTATTCGTATTTTGTAGCGGCGTGAAAATGTTACATTTTCCTTTAACATCGACTTAAACTCGTCGATATCCTTTCGAAAATCACAATCTTTGAACATTTCACATAACAGGAGGTCAAACGCATCGGGGGTGTCTTCATCATCACTTTTTGTGTCAAATTCGGAGAAACAAAGTGAATTGTAATCACATTCGTCGCAATAACACTCAAACCCATGCTCACCGTTACCGAGGCAATCGTCGGGCTCTCCGGGAGTAAGCTCCACACCAGTAATGTCTGTTATCTTTTTGGGAATATTCTTGCTCATATATACCTCCTAGCAAAATATAAAAAAAGTGCGCCCCAAAAGGAACGCACCGAAAAAGTGAATTCCTTCATTGTTGCTACACAATCTCTTATGCCCATCAGTAGGTATGAGAAGAGAAGGAAACACCTTTTACCAAGGATAGTTTCCCTACTGATGAAACAAATATTAGATTGTGTAGCATTTTTATTGTACCACAGTTTTTGGTTATTTGCAATAGTTTTATACCTATTTCTTTCTATAGCAACAGCTTTATAAAAAATTCGCCGAGAATTGTTCACTTGATAGTTCCACACCAGTAATGTCTGTTATCTTTTTGGGAATATTCTTGCTCATATATATCTCCTAGCAAAATATAAAAAAGGTGCGCAACCGAAGCCACGCACCGAAAAACGCAAACTCCGATTGTCGCCAAACAAATTTAATTAAATAGAATTAGAGTATTTCTACCATAACCATTTAAGTGGAATTTGCGTTTTTACCAAATTCTAAAAATGATTATGGTACAAAAAAGGAATAGTATTCCAAAAAAGAAAAAATACTACTAACTCCATCATTATTAAATTTGTTTGGCACAATTAGTATATCACAAATTTTTGCTTTTTGCAATAGTTTTATGTCTATTTCTTTCTATTGCAACAGGTTTATAAAAAATTCGCCGAGGATTATTCGTTTAACCGTATTGAATTTGAACCTGTCAGCAGAAGTGTAACTGTAAAATAAATAATTTTGGGAAGGACCTAGGTCCTTCCCAGCTTTTATTTTCCGTCGCTATTCCCTTCAAGTATCGCCGTGCCGCCTGTTAGCGATATCATCTTCACCGCGTTCGCGCTGAAGCTCTGCGCCTTAACGGTCAGCGGCTTGTCTATAACTCCTCTCGCCAAGACCTTAAGAAAACAAGCGCTGTTCGGAATAAGCCGCTTTTCCTTAAGCTCCTTGATAGAAACGGTATCCCCGGGCAGAAAATTATCCGATATGGTATCCACATTGATAAATGTTTTTTTGCAACCTCTGCATATACCCGAATTTTCCTCGGACACAATTAGTATCGACGGAATATTGCTATCCGAAACAAGCTCGTCCGCCTCCTCTGCGCTGACTGAATCAAGCAAAGCGGGCAGTACATGCGGTGTATAGGCTGTCTCGCTCTCATGGACCTCGTTATCATCGACCTCGTGAGTATCGCGGCGGCTGTCCTCTCCAAAATCATAAATCGCTTCTGCCGTTTTGGGTGCGTCCTCAGCTCCCGAGCCGCGCCTTTTCTTTACTATCTCCAGAACACCGAGAGTAATATATACCCCAAGCGCTATATCGACCGCACCGAGTATTACCGCTATCGCCACTCCGCCCGTCGGAACAACGACGCTGAGAGTTCCCATATGGAGCATAGCCACAGAAAACACGGCGGTGGACGCTTTGTCGAAAAACAGCCTGATGATTATGGCGCAAATTCCCTCAAATATAGCCGCAACACTGAGAAGTATTATCACCGGAACGAGATTTACAGTTTTTTCTCCCACTATTATAAATTCGGAAAAATGAGAGGTCTCAAACACGAGAAAAGCTCCGTCACGCACCGCGTCGTAATATTCGGCACTGCCGTCGCCCGAAATATACATCACGCTAAGACCGTCTATGCCGCGCATATCGTCGGGGAGAAGTATCTTCACGGTATAAGCTCCCGTGAACTCGTTATAGATTGCATTGTTTCTCATAAGCTTGATATCTGCCACGCCCTTGATATCGCAGTCCTTAAGCGCTGTGGCTATCTCCTCGTTGCTCATAGGAGCGTCTCCCACATATGATATCATTGAGCTCTTGAGCGCGTTCTTCAGCGCCGTCTTGTGGTGCTTTGATATCTCTTTGAAACTGACGCTGAGCTTTATATCAGAGGCTATCCCATTGCTTCCAAACACCACCGTCCAAGGACCGTTTTTGTTACAGTCGTAGCCAGCGGGGTAGTCAGCAAATCCGCTTGAGGTGATGTTTATATCACCATAGCTTACCCATTCTGTCTTTATATTCCTCATCAGCGCTATTCTGCTATCGACAAGCTCGTTCAGTCTATCGCTTCCCTGCGCCTCGCTTATGGAGTCAAGCTCGCCAAGCGTACGCTCATATATATCGCGAACCTCTCCAAACGCCTTGTCAGAATATCTATGAGCTAATGCGTTCAGCTCGTCGTAGACCGCCTTGAGCCGCTGCTTTACCTCAGACTTTGTTGCTTGGAAGATAGATATTACCGAGGACATCTCACGGTATGCGTCCTCCATAATTACCACAAAGCCGTTTATCGTGCTCTCCACGGCTATCCGCGCCATGGCTCGCTCATAGGAATCTCGAATGGTATCGTATTTCTCCTTATCGTAAGCATCTGGACTGTAGGACTTGAATTTCTCGCTTATTCTGTTTCCTATTTCGGTCCTTGCGTTCTCAAGATTGGTCTTGTCAGCCTCGGCGGAGAGCCTGTCAAACTCCGACGCGGCTTCCCTCGCGATACTCAGCACACTTTCAACATCCGATGCCGAGACTATTTTTGCAAGAACTGTGGAAAGATAGCTCTCCAATCTCTCCTCAAAGACTTTTTTCTCGCTCTCGGAGAGGTAGCTCAAAGCGGAAAGAGCGCTCACGGTCTTGTTCCTTCCCTCTTTCGCCGAGTTCTCGGCTGAAAGCTTCGCCGCCGAAAGATTTTTCACCTCCGCGTCCTTTGCTATGCTATCTCCCTCGGATGCGAAATCCTCCCATACCGTCAAAAGCTCATCTATCTCGCTCACACCCGATATCTTTCCTATTGCCGAAGCTTTGATAAGATTTAGATCAGACTTATACCGAGCCTTCAAAGTATCGTCAAGGTATGATAGCTTATCTATCTGTCCGAAAAGCTCCACAAGGCATTCGCCCGCTTTTCCCGTGTAAAGCTCCTTAGCCGCCGTAAGCTCTGCCTCCTCACACTCCGTGGCGAGTTTTGATATTTTGTCGGCATACATCTCAAATATGCTGTCTATCTCTATCAGCTTACCCGATTCCTCTATGAGCTTTCCGCACTCGTCAAGGTGCGCTTGTCCGCTGAGCTTAAATTCCGCCGCCGTTTCCGCGCAGATATATTCAAAGGCATCTATCTTCTGACAAAGCTGCTCAAACAGCTTCTCCGCCTCTCCTATGCGGTATTTCCGCGCGTTGGATATATTTTTGCCGTAGGCCTCCTCGCAGATACTCAACGCCGCTGTCTCATAATTCAGCGACAGGCTCTCTATCTGCGCCGTATCCTTCATAAGCGCAAGCTCGGTCTTTGCCTTGTCAGCGCGATTGCGTATGTCGGCTATAAAGGCGGTCTTTTCAGCCGATGAAAGATATATCATAGTGTCCACCTGCTTCTCTGCTCCTTCTCTTTCCCCGTCTATTTTTTCGCTGTGCAGCTTCACCGCCTCGGTAATATTCTGAGCCGCCGCATCGGCGTAAATAGCGTCAAAGCTCTGCTCTCCACCAAGATATGCTATATCCGCGTCCGACTTGCTCTGCGCTCGGTATATCGCCGCCACCGCCGTCTCGTATTTTACAGTAGTCAAATTTATATATTCGGTCTTAACGCTCTCGCTAAGATAAATGAGCGAGAGAAGCTTGTCCTTATAGCTCTCTCGAACACTCAAAAGGCTCTCTCTCTTGCGTTCACAGTAGGTGTCAAGTGCCGCGCCAGATACGGTTTCCCGCATAGTCTCTACGTCATCTGCGTATTTAAGGGAAGCTATAGCGCCGCTTATTATACTCTCTACCGCCTCGCTGTCGGTATTTGTCCTTAGCGCGTCTATCCTTGCCTCGGACTCACATCTGCAAAGCTCAAGCGACGCCGAGGCGAACACAGTGCCAAGAGCCGCATCCACTCCCTCGGCGGTGTGATCGACAGAGTACACCTTGGACAGATAAAAATCCCTCTTTTCCTCAAGAGAGGTCTTGTATCCTTCTTTGAAATCCGCGTATTCGGATGACGAGATTATATCCTCATACAAAGCGTATACCTCGCGGGCGCTTTTCGCCTTTTTCAGTATATTCTCAGCTTCGACGATAAAGCGGTCAGCATCCGAAAACTCAAGCTCATCAATAAGCCTGATATACTTCGCCATAACGCCGCGAGAGTCTTCATTATTTCCAAGTGTCTCTATCTCCAAACGGCAGACAGCCCTGTATTTGAGCGCAAGGTCGCTTATCTCAGCCGACAGTCTTTCTGTCGCCGCCGCGCCGAGACCGCCGAATTCGCTTATTGCCGAGGAAAGTACGGGCTTGTCGGATATTGCCAACTCGTCAGCACTCTTTTCTATGATCTCAGAATATTTGGTCTTGAACGCCTCTACCTCAAAATCCAATAACATTTTGTCAGCCGCGCTGACCGCGTCTCTGAGCGCTTCTCTTGACTGCTCAAGCGTTGCCGCGTCCTTCACGGCAGTATCCCACACGGCGTATATCTCCCCGAATTTCTCGGTCGCGTCGGAGAAATCAAGCTCACCGAATATATCCCTTATCATTTCACCGCAGAACGCGTGGTACACCGCCCAATCAACTCTCAGTCGAGCCTTACCAAGCTCAAGCTCAAGCTCATTTTTATCCGCGCAAAGGTCGAATAT
>JAZQWY010000003.1:0-2606 GCA_045632545.1 Eubacteriales bacterium
CTTACCTCTATCACTATTCCGACAAGCGTCAGGCGTATCGGTTATTCGGCGTTTGACGGTTGCTCCAAGAATTTCACTATATACTGTCAAAGCGGCTCCTTTGCGCAGAGCTATGCCCAGAGTTACGGAATTACATATGCGATAATTTAGACGTAATGAAAAATCCTGTCGGATAACCGACAGGATTTTTTCATTTATCAAGCGAATATTTAAGCGCGAACTGCCTGTAGTGCTCATCAAATTCCGCGTCTGTATCCTTCACGTGCTCGGTATATCCGTGCATCTCAAAGGAATGATATTCTGATACCTCTATCACACACCCTGCTATATTAGAGCAATGGTCGGCTATCCTCTCGTAATTCGTCAGTATATCCGATAGCACGAAGCCGTGCTCTATGGTACACTCGCTCTTTTGAAGCCTTATGATGTGTCTGCGTTTTATCTCGTCACGAAGCTCGTCTATCACCTGCTCAAGCGGCTCGACAAGCAGAGCTTTTGACATATTTCTATCTCTGAGAGCGCAAAGAGACAGTGCAACTATCTCGTGTACTGCCGTTATAATCGTCTTTATCTCCGAGAGCGCCTCGTCGGAAAATCTCATATTCTTATCCCTTATCTCCTCGGCGGATTCAAGGATATTTAACGAGTGGTCGGATATACGCTCTATATCTCCGATAAGATGAAGCAGCTTGGTTATCTCAATATTCTCACCGGACAGGCTGCTCTCAGGCGACAGCTTGACGAGATACGCGCCTATCATATCCTCATATTCATCAACCTTGCTCTCTATATCTCTTACCTGTTCGGCTCTCTTGACGTCAAAGCTGTAAAGCAACTCCGAGGATATCGAAAAATTGTGTGCTGCCAGCTCCGCCATATCTACCACCGCGCGTTCGCTTCTCTCGATAGCGACGCTCGGCGTGGCTATCAGACGTTCGTCCAGTACCGTGATACCCTCGTTCTCCGCCCCGCCCCTTATCGTCAGGCATACAAGCTTCTCAAGAAGCCTTGAGAAGGGCGCGATAAGAACGACCGACACAAGATTGAATACGGTATGCACGGCGGCTATTCCCCACATATCTATACTGCCTCTCAAAAATTGGGGAGCGAACAGAAAATCAAACAGATAGAACAACGCAAGAAAAGCGGCAACGCCTATAACGTTAAAATAAAAATGCACAAAAGCGGCTCTTTTAGCGTTCTTGCTCGTTCCTACGGAGGATATTATTGCCGTTACGCAGGTGCCTATATTCTGTCCAAGAAGTATCGGAACGGCGTTCCCGAAGGTCACAGCGCCCGTAGCGGTCAGCGATTGCAATATTCCCACAGATGCCGACGAGCTCTGTATTATCGCTGTCATTATCATTCCCGCAATTACCCCGAACAAAGGGTTTTCAAACCATAGCAGTACCGACTTGAACTGCTCGTTCTCGCTCAGAGGCTTGACTGCGTCCGACATCATATCCATTCCCACCATAAGAACCGAAAAGCCGAGAAGTATCATTCCCACATTTTTTCTCGACGCGCTTTTTCCAAACATATACAGAATGACGCCTACAAGTCCCAATACAGGTACGAAAGACGACGGCTTGAACCACTGAAGTAAAGAGACAGCCGCCGCGCCCCCATCGCCTATCCCCGAAAGTCCTGTAAGCCAAGAGGTAACTGTAGTTCCAACGTTTGCTCCCATTATCACGCTGACGGCGCGTGAGAGCGTCATCGTTCCCGAGTTGACAAAACCGACTATCATTACCGTGGTTGCCGAGGACGACTGTATAACAGCGGTCACGGCAGTCCCAAGCAGAAAGCCCTTGAGGGGGTTCGAGGTTATATTACCCAAAAAATTTTTCAGTTTATTTCCCGTGCTCTTTCTCAGCGTATCCCCCATAAAGTTCATTCCGAACAAAAAAAGAGACAGTCCGCCGATAAGTGATAAAACATTAAATATGCTCATATAGTCTTCCTTATAATACTTTCGTTCATTTTACATATGCAAATTAAATATACAAACAGCATACACAAAAAATTTTTCTCTTAATATTGTAACATAAAAAAACTATTTAGTCAATTGATTTTACAGCTTCTTGTCAATATGAATTAGAAAATATCGAAAACTTTATTCCGTGATTGCTTTTTAGCTTCTTTTGTGATATACTTTTCTTGACTATGTTTTTATTTTTGAAAGGATATATAATATATGTTAATAAAAGGTCTACAGAAAACCACTCTGCTTGATTTTCCGGGGAAGGTCGCCTGCACGGTATTTACGGGTGGGTGCAATTTCAGATGTCCCTTCTGCCACAACGCCTCACTTGTAATTTCTCCCGATATGTCTGATATAATTCCCGAAAATGAGTTTTTCTCCTTTTTGAACAAACGCGTCTCTATCCTTGACGGAGTTTGCGTAACGGGCGGAGAGCCGCTTTTGCAAAACGGCATTGAGGAATTTATCATTAAAATAAAGGATATGGGGTACGCGGTAAAACTCGACACCAACGGCTCCTTCCCCCACAGACTTAAAACTATCCTTGACAAACGGCTTGTGGATTATGTCGCTATGCTTATAAAAAATTGTAAGGAAAAAAAATCCGTCAAATGCGGCACAC
>JAZQWY010000004.1:0-8003 GCA_045632545.1 Eubacteriales bacterium
TTATAATAACAGGGGAATATTTACTTCATTAATCTGCCTATAGACGAAAAATTTTTTGTTTCAAAAAAATATAAAAAACTATAGACATTTTGCGCGTTTTGTAGTATAATGTTGAGGGAAAGTATGTCTTTATCACAAAAATATGATCTGGGAGGCGCATATGAAGATCAGAAGAATAGCAGAATTGCTTGACGCTCAGGTGCTCTGCGGCGAAAATAATCTCGATGGAGAGGTGCATTCAGCCTGCGGTTGCGATATGATGAGCGACGTTCTCGCTTTCGTTAAGGAGCAGGCGGTGCTGATAACAGGTCTTTGCAATCCTCAGGTGGTCAGAACAGCTGAGATGATGGATATGCGCTGTATCGTTTTCGTCAGAGGAAAGGTTCCGCCCAAAGAGGTGGTCCAGCTCGCTGACGATGCGGGTATAGTCGTTCTCGCGACTAACGAGAGAATGTACGTGGCTTGCGGAGTGCTGTATCAGTGCGGACTTTCGGGAGGTAGCTTCGTAAATGGCTGATTGCGTAAACTTCCACTTTGACATTGACGGTGATAACTTTACGTCCGCGGGTGAAGCCTCTGTTATGATAAAAAAACTACTCAGGCAGATGGATATTGCCCCCGAGACTATTCGCAGAGTTTCCGTTGCTATGTACGAGGGAGAGATCAATATGGTCATTCACGCCAACGGAGGAACTGCCGACGTCAACGTCTATTGCGACAGGATAGAGATAATACTTAAGGATAACGGCCCAGGCATCGCAGATATAGGTCTTGCGATGCAGGAGGGGTATTCAACTGCTCCCGATACGATACGCTCGCTTGGATTTGGGGCGGGTATGGGACTGCCCAATATGAAGCGCTACACTGATGATATGAAAATTGAGTCAGAGGTCGGAAAGGGGACTACGGTCTATATGACCGTCAACGCCTGAGCTGACCTCGGGAAAGAGGTAGCAATGTGGATCAAAAAGCATTCGGTCACTCTTGACGTTTCTAAATGTAAAGGGTGTACCAACTGTATCAAGCGTTGTCCTACCGAGGCGATACGCGTCCGTGACGGACACGCGATAATCAAAGAGGAAAGGTGTATAGACTGCGGAGAGTGTATCAGGCTTTGCCCATATCAGGCGAAGAAGGCTATATTCGACAGTCTGGAGGATTTTGCGTCCTACAAATACAAGATAGCTCTGCCTGCCCCCGCGCTATATGGGCAGTTTGAGGAGCTTGAGGATGTCGACGAGGTGCTGACGGCTCTCCTTGATTGCGGATTCGACGCCGTTTTCGAGGTGTCTCGCGCCGCTGAGATAGTCACGGAATATACGAGAAGATATCTGAAAAAAGAGGGGCTTACAAAGCCGGTAATAAGCTCGGCTTGCCCCGCGATAGTCAGGCTTATCAGTCAGAGATTTTCATATCTGTCGGACAATCTTCTTCCGCTTATGCCGCCGATAGAATACGCGGCAAGGTTGGCGCGCCGCGAGGCGCTTGAGCATCACCCCGAGCTTTCTGACTCGGATATATGCGTGCTCTTTATCTCGCCGTGTCCCGCAAAAGTCAGCTATGTGAAATATCCGCTGGGTGTCAACAAGAGCGCGGTTAACGGGGCGCTGGCAATCAGCGATATGTACTTTAAGATACGCGCGAAGCGCAAGGATATAAAAGAAGTATTGCCTATTTCAAAGACGGGAATTATCGGTCTTAATTGGGCAGGAACGGGCGGAGAGGCGACCTCGCTTCTCTCCGACAGATACCTTGCGGCGGACGGTATCGAGAACTGCATAAGAGTGCTTGACCAGATTGACAGCGGAACGATACATAACCTTGATTTTGTTGAGCTTAACGCTTGTAACGGCGGCTGCGTAGGCGGAGCGCTGAATGTTGAGAACCCGTATATAGCGAAGGCAAGGCTCAGGTCGTTGAGAAAATATCTGCCGGTCTCCAGGAACCGCGTCAGCGACGACGGAACGGGGGATATCCCGGACGGCGTAATGCTTGAGACGGAGATGTTTGAAGCGTTTTCGTCAGGAAATTCTGCTGATAGGACTGAGGCTATAAGCCGAATGAACAAGATAGAGGATATCTATAAGGGGCTTCCAAAAATAGATTGCGGCTCCTGCGGAGCGCCGAATTGCCACGCTTTGGCTGAGGATATAGTCGGTTGCGAGGCGTGCGAGGAGGATTGTCTTATACGACTTCGTGAAAATTATCACGAAGATGAAAAATAATCACAGATAAAAAGAGGTGATATCCTTGACGGTAAAAGAGCTTTGCGAAAAAAACGGATATGATATCCTGTGTATGCCCGAGCCCGATAAGGATGTTACGGGAGGATACGCGGGAGACCTGCTCAGCTGGGTAATGGGCCGAGCTGAGGCGGGGGACGCTTGGGTGACTATAATGTCGAACGCCAATATAGTGGCGGTGGCGTCTCTTGCGGACCCGTCCTGCATAATACTTGCTGAGGGAGTTGAGCCTGACGAGGGAGTGACGGCGAGAGCCGAGGCTCAGGGAGTCAATTTGCTCCGAAGCGGCAAGGATACCTTCTCGGTATGCGCTGAGATAGCGCCCCTGCTATGAATAAATATTATTACGATTTGCATATCCATTCCTGTCTGTCTCCTTGCGGAGACGATGATATGACGCCGAACAATATAGCGGGAATGGCGGTGCTCGGGGGGCTCAATATTGTGGCGCTTACCGACCATAATAGCTGCAAGAACTGTCCCGCATTTTTTGAAGCTTGTAAGAAACAGGGACTTATACCTATCGCGGGAATGGAGCTTTCAAGCGCGGAGGACATTCATTTTGTCTGTCTGTTTCCCGAGCTTGAACAGGCGATGGAGTTTGATCGTGTGATAGAAGGGCATCTGCCCGATATAAAAAACCGCCCCGAGATATTTGGAAATCAACAGATACTTGACGGGGATGACGAACAGATAGGTGAGGAGGACAGGCTGCTTGTAACGGCAACAGACCTCTGGGCGGCAGACGCTATCGCTCTTGCTCGCTCGTACGGCGCTCACGTGCGCCCGGCGCATATCGACCGCACGTCAAACGGTATAATAGCTATTCTCGGGGATATCCCCGCTGAATATAAATTTAATTTTGTGGAGTTTCGTGACCGTGCGAATGCTGAAGGGTATTTTGAGAGATATCCGTCACTGTCGGGCGTGTCGACGCTCGTCTGCTCGGATGCTCACCACCTGTGGGATATAAATCAGGCGGAGAATTTCCTTATGATAGACGACGAGCCGTACAGCTCCGCAAACGTGCGCCGCAAA
Source organism: Eubacteriales bacterium (assembly GCA_045632545.1). Taxonomy (GTDB): domain Bacteria; phylum Bacillota; class Clostridia; order Oscillospirales; family CAG-272; genus HGM12713. Next base: position 3,282 of record JAZQWY010000004.1, read on the forward strand.
TTCTTCGAGATGCTTGCGGCAGACAAAATGTAATTTATTAATATTAATATATATGAATAAATTAAGCAAAACAATTTAACGGAGGGTTTTTCAGAATGAAAAAGAATTTGACCACAGTTATGTTCCGTGGTACAAAGGCTCAGGAAGAACAGCTTATCGCTGAAATCGAGAGTCTCCGCGGTACACCAGGTGCGATGATGCCCATTCTTCAGAAGGCTCAGGAGATCTACGGATACCTGCCTGTTGAGGTTCAGAGAATCATCGCGAAGCACACAGGGGCGTCTATTGAGGAGGTTTACGGTGTTTCTACCTTCTACTCTCAGTTTGCGCTCAACCCGAAGGGAGAGATCTCTATAGGTGTCTGTCTCGGAACCGCTTGCTACGTAAAGGGAAGCGGCGACATACTTGACAGAATAGTTGAGGTTCTCGGTCTACCCGCAGGCTCGACCACACCTGACGGAAAGTTCTCGCTTGAGGCTACGAGATGTATAGGCGCTTGCGGACTTGCTCCCGTAATCACCATAAACAACGACGTTTACGGAAGACTTACCAAGGCTGACGTTGACGGAATACTCGAAAAGTACAGATAATTTCAGATGAAAGAGCTGTCTCTCAATATACTTGACGTCACGAAGAACTCTGTTACCGCAGGGGCTGACACCATAGAGCTCACGCTCAGTCTCAGTACGGATGGCTGGCTCAGCTTTTCCGTTAAGGATAACGGTTGCGGTATGAGTGAGGATGTTCGCAAGAGGGCGATAGATCCATTTTATACCACGAGGACAACACGCCGTGTGGGAATGGGACTTCCACTGCTGAAGCTTGCTGCTGAGCAGACGGGCGGGGAGCTGAAAATAGCCTCCAGCACTGAGGTCGGCAAAAGCGGAACTGAGCTTTGCGCCACGTTTTATACGAAAAGTATAGATTTTATGCCGATAGGCGATATTATCTCTACGGTATGCGTTCTGATATCGGGAAGTCCCGAGGTGAGATTTATCTTTAAGGACATCACGCCAGAGGGGACGGTATCGCTTGATACGGCGGAGCTTCGGGAAGTGCTTGGAGATGAAATATCTCTTGCTCACCCCGAAGTGGTATCGTGGATACGAGGATACATCGCGGAACAGTACGCCGAGCGTGAGGGACATAGCAGTCATTTATAATTTTGAGAAATAATATACGGAGGAAATAAAATGAAATCTTTAGCGGAACTTGCTGCAATCAAAGAAAGAATGCAGAATAACGTTTTGATCCGTGAGGGCGCTGCAAACACAAGAGTTGTTGTCGGTATGGCTACCTGCGGAATCGCGGCTGGCGCAAGACCCGTTCTCAACGCCTTTGTTGAAGGAGTTGAAAAGGCGGGACTTATGGACAAGGTTACCGTTACGCAAACAGGCTGTATCGGCATCTGCCAGTATGAGCCCGTTGTCGAGATATACGAGGAGGGTAAGGAAAAGGTTACCTACGTAAAGCTCGACGCGGCAAAGGCGGCAGAGATAGTTGAGAAGCACCTTAAGGGTGGTAGCGTTGTTGACGGGTACACCATTGGCGCATACAAAAATGACTGATTTTACTTAATGAAAGGAAACGAGAAATGATAAGATCACACGTATTGATTTGTGGCGGTACGGGTTGTACATCATCGGGAAGCGTTAAGATACTCGACGCGATGAACGCTGAGATTGCCGCAAAAGGTCTGGCAGACGAGATAAAGGTCGTTGGAACAGGTTGTTTCGGACTTTGCGCGCTCGGACCGATTATGATTGTTTATCCCGAAGGAACCTTCTATAGCCAGGTTAAGCCTGAGGATGTTCCCGAGATAGTAGAGGAGCATTTTCTTAAGGGACGTCCTGTTGAGAGACTTATTTATCACGAAGCAAAGTCTGAGGACGTTCATCACGCAACATCGCTTTCCGAGACTGCTTTCTACAAAAAGCAGAAGAGAGTTGCGCTCCGTAACTGCGGAGTTATCAACCCTGAGAATATTGACGAGTACATAGCTATGGACGGATATGCGGCGCTCGGTAAGGTGCTCACAGAGATGACACCCGACGACGTTATCCAGAAGATACTTGATTCCGGTCTTCGCGGACGCGGAGGCGGCGGATTCCCGACAGGTCTCAAGTGGAAGTTTGCGTCGGGAAACCGCGGAAACGTAAAGAAGTTTGTCGCTTGTAACGCTGACGAGGGTGACCCCGGAGCGTTTATGGACCGTTCTATCCTCGAGGGTGACCCCCACGCGGTTCTTGAGGCTATGGCTATAGCGGGATACGCTATCGGTGCTGACGAGGGTTATATCTACGTCCGCGCGGAGTATCCTATAGCTATCCACCGTCTTGAGATAGCTATCAAGCAGGCTCGTGAATACGGACTTCTCGGTAACGATATCTTCGGAACAGGCTTTAACTTTGATATTCAGCTTCGCTTTGGCGCGGGCGCGTTCGTTTGCGGTGAGGAGACTGCTCTTATGACCTCTATCGAGGGTAACAGAGGTGAGCCTCGTCCCCGTCCTCCGTTCCCCGCGGTCAAGGGACTTTTCGGACAGCCTACTGTCCTTAACAATGTTGAGACCTACGCAAACATTCCTCAGATAATCCTCAAAGGCGCAGAGTGGTTCCAGAGCATGGGAACAGAGAAGTCCAAGGGAACTAAGGTGTTTGCTCTCGGCGGTAAGATAACGAATACAGGTCTTGTTGAGGTTCCTATGGGAACAACTCTTCGCGAGGTAATCGAGGAGATCGGTGGCGGTATTCCTAACGGCAAGAAGTTCAAGGCTGCTCAGACAGGCGGTCCTTCAGGCGGATGTATACCCGCATCTCTTATCGATACTCCTATCGACTACGACAACCTTATCGCAATCGGCTCTATGATGGGTTCGGGCGGACTTATCGTTATGGACGAGGATACATGTATGGTTGACCTTGCCCGCTTCTTCCTCGACTTCACGGTTGATGAGTCCTGCGGTAAGTGTACCCCCTGCCGCGTTGGTACGAGAAGACTGCTTGAGATACTTGATAAGATAATTTCGGGTAACGGTGAGATGGAAGACCTTGACAGACTTGAGGAGCTTTCCAACTACATCAAGAGCGCATCTCTCTGCGGACTTGGTCAGACCGCGCCTAACCCCGTTCTTTCCACACTTCGTTACTTCAGAGATGAGTACATTGCTCATATCGTTGACAAGAAGTGTCCCGCAGGAGTATGTAAGAGCCTGCTTCAGTACAAGATCATTGAGGACAAGTGTAAGGGCTGTACCGCCTGCGCGAGAAAGTGTCCTGTTGGCGCCATCTCGGGAACGGTCAAGAATCCTCACACTATCGATACCTCCAAGTGTATCAAGTGCGGAGCCTGCGTTGCAACCTGTAAGTTCGGCGCAATCATTAAGGAATAAGAAAGGAGAACAGTGGACATGGAAACAATTAATATCAAAATTAACGGCGTAGACTATGCCGTACCGAAGGGATCCACGGTTCTTGAGGCTGCCAAGGCTGCTAATATAGATATCCCCACACTCTGCTATCTCAAAGACATCAACGAGATCGGCGCTTGCCGTCTCTGCCTTGTTGAGGTATCCGAGGGAGGTAAGCCCTACAGACTTGTAACGGCTTGTGTATATCCCGTAAGCGAGGGTATGTCGGTACTGACAAATACCCCCAGAATTATGAAGTCCAGAAAGACAAACCTTGAGCTGGTTCTTTCCACTCACGAGAAAAAGTGTCTTTCATGTATCCGTAGCACCACATGCGAGCTTCAGAAGCTCTGCCTTGAGTACGGTGTTGACGAGAATAAGTTTAAGGGAGAGAGAATTGAGTACGCTATCGACGACGCTTCTCCCATCATTCGCGATAACAACAAGTGTATCCTTTGCCGCCGATGCGTAGCGGCTTGTAAGAACGTTCAGGGTATCGGCGTTATCGGCGCGAACGACCGTGGATTTGATACGCATATCGCATCTGCGTTTGAAGTGCCGCTTGCTGAAACGTCCTGTATAAACTGCGGACAGTGTATCGTATCCTGTCCTGTTGGCGCTATCTACGAGCGCGACGATACGGATAAGATAAGAGAGGCTATCGCTGATCCCACTAAGCACGTATTTATCTGCACCGCGCCTTCTGTACGCGCGCAGATAGGCGAGTGCTTCGGCTACGAGCCCGGCACTGACTGCGAGGGCAAGATGGTTGCAGCTCTCAGACGTCTCGGATTTGACGGCGTTTATGATATGAACCTCACCGCTGACCTTACGATTATGGAAGAAGCTACCGAGTTCCTCGGACGTGTCAAGAACGGCGGCGCGCTTCCTATGATTACATCCTGCTCACCCGGCTGGATAAAGTACTGTGAGCACTACTATCCTGAGTTTACAGAGAATCTTTCTACCTGTAAGTCTCCTCAGCAGATGTTCGGCGCGGTTGTAAAGACCTACTATGCCGAGAAGATGGGTTGGGATCCTAAGGACATATTCTTCGTATCCGCAATTCCTTGTACCGCTAAGAAGTTCGAGGTTGGCAGACCTAATCAGGCAGCGGCGGGTGTTCCCGACGTTGACGTTGCTGTTACAACCCGTGAGCTTGGCAGAATGATAAGCTCCGCGGGAATCAACTTCAAGGCGCTTCCCGACGAGAACTTTGACAATCCTTTCGATATCGGTTCGGGCGCGGGAGCTATCTTCGGCGCTACAGGCGGTGTTATGGAGGCTGCTCTCCGTACCGCTGCTGAGGTTAT
>JAZQWY010000005.1:0-7883 GCA_045632545.1 Eubacteriales bacterium
GAGAGTCTGAGTCCACTCAAATATCGCGAAAAGAGACGCCGCAAAAAGTGCGCCGAACGGCGCTATCCTCTTAGCTCCCGCGCATCGCACTCCCTCTCCAAAAAGAACGAACACAAGTCCGCCCATAGATGACTGAAGCACGGATAATCCTACCCACCCCGCAAGGACTACCGCCACAGCAGCCCCCTTTGTCATTCCCTCTATAAAATCAAGAGGATAGAGGTTGATAAACCAATGGTAGTTCACAAGATAAAAGCACATAAAGTAGAAAAATCCGTAGCCGTAAAGCCCTCTGCGGCGGACGCTTCCGTCCTCGCCAATCCTTATGATAACAAGAGCTGCGGGTATCATACTCACCCATTCTATGATTCCCAGTTTGGGATAAACGAGCGTGAATCCCGTCAGTACCGCGCCAACCGCAAGGAGCGCAAATCTTAGAAGCCGCTTCCCCGAGTTATTTTCCAAAAACAATCTAATATTCATCAATATTCCTTCCTATCAGCGAAAAACCAGATACTGTCCTTATCTATTGTAAAGCTCTTACCCCCAAGATACGAAAGGATATTCTCCTCGCCGTCGTCCGTAAAGCTCAGCTTATATGCGTAAAGCGCCTGATATTTGTATCCCCTGCGCTTTTCCTCGCGGTTGACGCCGTACTTTCCGTCTCCCACGAGTGGGTGTCCTATATGCGCCATATGAGCGCGTATCTGATGCGTTCTTCCCGTTATAAGCTCGACCTCGAGCAGAGCCTCGTCACCCCTGTTCTCCAAGACCTTGTAAACGGTGATTATCTCCTTAGCGCCCGAGAATTTATTATCTCTCACCTCAACGGTATTTCTCGAGCTGTCCTTTCTCAGCCAACCACGCAGTGTATCCGATTTTTTCTTCGGCACACCGTGAACGAGACAGAGATAAAATTTACTTATTTTATTTCCGCGTATCTTCTCATTCATAACTCTGAGCGCCTCGGCGTTCTTGGCGGCGATAACTATTCCACCCGTATTTCGGTCTATCCTGTTACAGAGCGCGGGCGCAAAGGAGTTTTCCTCGGCGGGATTATACTCACCCGAAGCCGCAAGATACGCCTTTATATGCATTATGAGCGTGTTCTCCTTCGCATCGGAATCCTCGTGAACAAGCACACCGGGGCGCTTGTTGAGGAGCATAATATTTTCGTCCTCGTAAACTATATCAAGCTTTGGTTTTATCCTTGTGAGGGCGCCAACATCCTCCTCGGGAGAATCAAAAAACTCGTCTCGGATAAAGAGCTGTATCTCGTCTCCCTCACAGAGAAAGTAATTCTGTACCGTCCTCTGGCGGTTGACCTTTATCTTTTTAGTTCTTATGTACTTATACATAAGCGACTGTGGCAGTCCCTTGACAGCCTTTCCGAGAAATTTATCAAGTCTCTGCCCCGCGTCGTTACGTCCTATATTTATAATCCTCATATCAACAATGGGACTGCCGCCAACATAAACGACAGTCCCCTATCTCCTTAAAGTGTTCCGAAAATTCTGTCTCCCGCGTCTCCAAGTCCGGGGACTATATACGCGTGCTCGTTGAGACATTCGTCAAGCGCCGCCGTGTATATCGGCACGTCGGGGTGGTCCTCCTCCACCTTCTTAACGCCCTCGGGAGAAGCCACAAGACACATAAAGCGAATATGCTTGCATCCTCTCTCCTTGAGCATAGTGAGCGCGTCAGAGGCAGAGCCGCCCGTCGCCAGCATCGGGTCAACGAGGATAACTATTCTGTCCTCAATATCGGTAGGCAGCTTACAATAATATTCCACAGGTTTGTGGGTTTCGGGATCACGGTAAAGACCGATATGTCCTACCTTCGCAACGGGAACGAGAGATTGAAGTCCCTCTACCATACCAAGCCCTGCTCTGAGTATCGGAACTATCGCAAGCTTTTTGCCCGATACCATTTTAGCCTTCATCTTTGTAAGAGGAGTTTCTATTTCGATCTCCTCAAGAGGCAGGTCTCTTGTCAGCTCATATCCCATGAGCATAGCTATTTCATTGAGCAACTCACGGAAATCCTTAGAGCCTGTTTTTTTGTTTCTCATAATTGAAAGTTTATGAGTTATAAGCGGATGGTCTACTATGTGGAAATTACTCATTTTGTGATTCTCCTCTCAAAATTACAGCTTTGAGTATATTATATCTCATAAATCGCACTTTTTCAAGTCTTTTTTTCATAATGGTTATTTTTATCCCTGTTTTTTACGTAATAATAAATTCCCTCAAAAACATTTACAAAGTTCCGCAAATGTGGTATCATATATATGAATATCAAAAGAGGTAATCTACTGATGCAAAACGAAAAGCTCTCCGCGGGGATATATACCCTTGGGTGTAAGGTAAACCAATACGAGTCCGAGGCTATTGCCGAGGGACTTCAGGCACGCGGCGTCGAGATAGCTCCGCCGTCTGATGTGTGTGACATATATATAATCAACACCTGTACCGTAACTGCCGAATCGGATAGGAAGGCTTGTCAGTTCGTCAGGCGCGCGATACAGAAAAATCCCGACGCATACGTTCTCGTAACGGGGTGTATGGCTCAGGTCTCCTCTGCCCGTATCGCCTCTATCTCGGGGGTAGACTATATCTGCGGAAACACAGATAAACTCTCTGTGATAGACGCGGCACTGAACTTAGTTGAACGAGGCAGAAAAAACGAAACACCCGATATTCGAATAGGCGATATTGAATCCGCGCCTTTTGAGAGAATGAACATAACCGAGTTTGAGCGCACTCGCGCGTACGTGAAGATAGAGGACGGCTGCGAGAGTCGCTGTACCTACTGCATAATCCCCTCTGCAAGAGGAAGAATACGCTCAAAGCCCCTCGCCGACGTAATAGACGAGGTTACTGCCCTTGTCCACGGTGGCTGCCGTGAGGTGGTGCTTACGGGAATTGAGACCGCGTCCTACGGGCGTGACCTTGATGGCGTTGACCTTGCCACTCTTTTGCGTGAGGTGGACAATATCGAAGGTATCGGACGTGTGCGGCTTGGCTCTCTTGACCCATCGCTCATAACTCCCGCATTTGTGGAAAAGATATCTTCTCTGCGCTCTCTCGCCCCGCACTTTCACCTCTCGCTTCAAAGCGGAAGCAGCAGAGTTCTCGCGCTTATGAAGCGCAAGTATAACGCCGATATGGCGCTCAGGGGAATACAACTGCTCCGAGAAAAAATACCGAACGTGAAATTCACTACAGACGTTATCGTTGGTTTCCCGGGAGAGACAGATGAGGATTTCGAGCAGACCGTGGAATTTTCCAAGAAAGCGGGATTTCTTATGATGCACATATTCCCCTATTCCAAGCGTACCGGAACGCCCGCGGCGGTAATGCCAAACCAAGTTCCCACCGACGTCAAGCGCCGCCGCGCGGCGCGTCTCGCTGAGGTGGCTAAGGATATCAGACGAGGGATACTTGAAGAGCGTGTGAAGACCGCGCCCGATTGCTCGGTGCTGTTTGAGACCTACACGGACGGCATCGCTTACGGTCACACCGCCGACTTTATTGAAGTCGCCGTAAGCTCCAAGAGACCTCTGCACTCGGAGTTTTGTGACGTTCGCCTGACACACACAGACGGAAATATCTGCTTTGGCGCAATAAAAAAATAAACGAAGGAATATACTGTTATGGAAAATATCCAAGAAAATATCAATGAGCTTAAGGTTTCATACCCCTCTGACTCGCTGGGGCGACGCATAGGCACGGTAAAAAATTTTTACGCCTACACCGACCAAATGCTACTTAATATGAGGTCCGACCTTGATCTCTTTATGAGCCTTGCCGACCTGAGGTTTTGTCGAAAGCACTACGCCGACAGAGCCCAACCGAGCATCACGCTAAGCGAGCTTTATCTGCTTGACGAGATAATCAAGGTATCACGCTTCACCGCTAAAAACTCGGCTGTGACCGAGCTTCTCACAGATAACGACGACGTGCGAGAAACATATGACGACCTTTTCTCAAAGCACAGCCTTCTCAGTGGCGATAATCCCTTTCCACTCTCGCTTGACACAGCGGCTCTGATATCATCAAAATATATGAACAGAATAGGCGTTGTCTGCAACGGAAGCATTCCCGCTTCGCTAAGACCGACGCTTGAAAGGTTATCGGCAAGACCCTCGAGTATTGCCGCCAACACCGCGTTCGCCATAGTAACACCGCTTGATGATATGGAAGGAGATTATGTCTCTGCCGTGGAAGCCTTCGTGTCGGACGAAGCTGTCACCCCATCGCTCATATGCGCTGCCACGATAGGCAGTGGCGGTATCGCGACGACGCTCTCGTCACTGGCGAATGGAATATACGCCGATATATACTCTATCCCCGATATGTCGGACACTCCGGAGCTATCCTATCTTGCAACCCACCAGCACGGCAGAATTATCTTAGCTATGCCGAGACAGGCGCTCCCGACACTTGCAGAAATAGCGAAACGATATCAGCTTTCACTCTCCTATTTCGCAAAGGCGGTGGTATCCGACAAATTCACTCTGCTCAAGCGAGATAGGACGGCTATGCAGATAGATACCTCGCTGATACGCGCTCTCGGCTCGTCACTCCAACGCGGGACGTTCGATGTCAGTGGAGAGAACGCGAAATATTTTTATAGTGCCGTAGACACCGCCGTCTCCGCGATACTTCCTACTGTATGCCGTGAAACCGAGAGGTCACGCATCTGTCTCGCCACAGAATACACTTTCCCCGAACGTACTCACGAGAGTTCGCTTGGCGGCTCACTGGCAACTGTGCTTGGCGCATACAGAGTGATGTGTGAGCTTTGCTTGGCAGACACGCCCAAGATAGGATACAGCGAGGATGAGAAGATATCCTTCAGTGCCGAAGCTTACGCGGTTGGACAGGAAATTCAGATACCTGACCGCTTCCTCTCCCCCGACAGTTACCTCTACCTGCTTTCCTTTGACAGACACGAAAACGGGCTTCCCGACTTTGCAAGTCTGCGCGGAATGTGTGACTTCTACCGCGCCGAGGTTATTGCCCGAAAGGTGAAGTCCGCTAAAGCTATCGACGGTAGACTATCCGATACGATTGCCGAAATGGCGCTTGATTATCGCTTCGCTCCCGCGGAAAACATCTCGGATATGCTATCTAAGAGCTTTGACGGAATTGTAGTTGAATCCTCAGCTCCGATGAGGATAGGAATTTTGCTTGGAAAAGTTGAGCCAAATGGCGAAAACAATGTAAATTGAGGCAGATTTTGCCGTATATTATGACAAGTTTTGAATATTTTCAAAAAATACGAAAAAAACTCTTGCATTTTATAAATCTTTATGGTATAATGTGAAATGTTCTATGATTTCAATAATAATTGTATAGATGCGCGACAGTGCATAAGGAGGTGTCAATATGGCAAAATGCAGTATTTGCGGAAAGGGCGTTGTGTTCGGTCAGGCTGTTTCACACTCGCACCGTAAAACAAACAGAACTTGGAAGCCTAACATTCGTAAGGTAAGAGCAATAGTTGACGGTACACCTAAGACCGTTGCCGTATGTTCTCGTTGCCTTCGTTCAGGCAAAGTTACCCGCGTTTAATTCTCGGGAAAATACTTGTGCAATAAACCTATCTTAGGTAGGAAAAGAGCATAAAGCTTGAAAGCGGACGATCTTCGTCCGCTTTCGGCTTTATATATCGGAAAGGAGCAAAATATGAAAAAAGCTATTGTCGATTCAAGGATACCCGAGGAGTGCGCCGAGAGTTTGCGCAGCTTTGGATACGAGCTTATACTTATGCCCGAATTTCCCTCGCTCCCCGCCCCCGTCTCTGCTCATCCCGATATGCTTCTTTTTTTTGCGGACAGAACTGTGTTCTGCCACAAGGATTATTTTCCGATTGCCGAGAAACAACTCGGTAAGATAGCAAAATGCGGATACGATATCGTCCTCACAGAGGAAAATATAGCATCCGAATACCCTCAAGATATTCTTTTCAACGCCCTGAGCTTAGGGGATAAGCTCTATTGCAGAGCTGACGCAATATCTAAACTAATTCTTGACTTTGCTGAGAAAAAACGACTCACAGTCCGCGCCGTGAAGCAAGGGTACGCAAAATGCTCGGTCTGCACAGTTGGAGACGCGGCGGCGATAACGGCTGATATCTCTCTGTGCCGAGCTATGCGCGAGGACGGCATTAATGTTCTGCTCGTATCTGCGGGAAGCGTTATACTAACGGGCTACGACACGGGCTTTGTCGGTGGCTGCTCGGGCGAGGACGGCGACAGGATATATTTCTCGGGAAATATTTCTCTCCACCCCGACGGTAATCGGATAGCCGAGTTTTGCAAATCGCACGGCAAGGCCGCCGTATCTCTGTCAGACCACACGCTCACCGACATAGGAACGATATTTTTTATATGATAGAGGAAAATACCGAGGGACAAGAGCCCTCGGTATTTTCTTAATATATCAGACATATCTTGCGCCGTTCTCTATTATTCTCCGAGCACATTCAAGCGCGGTATCACTATCCGAGCAGATGCGTAACATCGCCATACATATACCCTTACGCAAAATCCTATGTCTTGCGGCAAAGGCGGGGCTATTCGTGACAGTGCCACCTACAGTCAGTTGTCCTACGGGGTATACACGAGCGAGGGCGCATATCCTATCCGCTATATATTCCGCTGTATCACCGCAGTTATAGGTAAGTCCGTATTCTATCCTTACGCTCTGCTTTCCTCTTTCGTAAGCGCCGCAGAGCTCCGCAGCTGCAAGACGTTCAGTTTCTCCAGACGCAAAGACTACTGCGTTTGGCAACACTCCGCGCTCGGCGAAATAGTCTATCATTTTTTTAGACGATATATAATTTTCGCCTATATATAAGAATAGACATATTTTGCTTTTCTTTGCCTTCTCGAATATTGAATACATCAACCCAGAAAGCACTGTGTGAATACTACTCTCATCTCCCCCGAGAAACGACTTGTACGCTTCCTCTGCGTGATATCTGTCGGTTATCTCAAAGCTCAAACCCGAAACATCCAGCGACAAGCAACGGCGCTCCGCGCAGTCGATAGCTTCAAGGTTTCGCCTCATAACGGTCTCGTAATCGCAATCCTTTGAGATTATGGGGAGAACTTCACCCGTAAGAAGCTCTGCGCCCGACATTCTCAGAATTCCATCAAGGTCATATCTTTCCTCACTCATTTTCTGTGAAAACGCTCGCCACATCTCGGCGGCGTCTGGATTTGTCATATCGCTCTCATATCCGAACAGTAGCGAAAACTCCTCAAAAAAAAGCTCTCTATCTGCGCTTCCCCACATCTGCGATAGCCCCGTTACGAAAGCCGAAAACCGTTCAAAGTCCGACATTTTATCGAATGGCATATCCCCTGGGCTCGCCAGAAGCCTGATAAATCTCTCCCTTGAACTGTCAACGAGAAGCTCGGCGGGATTGGTGAATATTCTATCCGCCATCGGCGCGGTAAAAAACTCCCTTATGGGAAGTACTGACAGTTTTTTATAAAGCATTTGGGCGTTCGGTGTCATCACTCTTTCCTCCATAAAAGAACCTACTGATAAAATTATAGCAAAGCTCGCCCGTTTTTTCAAGTGTCAGACTAAAAAATATGGTTTTACGACAGGATAAATTTTGATAAATCTATAGACTTTGATATACTTTTGTGATATAATATAATGTAATATTGATTTTTGGCGGTGATCCTTTGAAAATACTCACTATATGTCCCGCATCTTTCGCGTCAAACTGCTACGCGCTGATATCGGGAAAGAGTGCGTTTGCTGTAGACCCTTCGGTTTCGGCAGGCGAGATAATAAACGCGATCGCAGAGCAAGGCGCAGCTATTGAGGGAATACTTCTTACCCACGGTCACTTTGATC
>JAZQWY010000006.1:0-2462 GCA_045632545.1 Eubacteriales bacterium
ATCTTGCCAAGAGCCGAAACGATACCTATGAAAATGTACTGTCTCTGCTCGGAATAACCGAGGAGACTATGCTCGCAGAGGCGAGGAAGCTTGTGAAGGACGATTTAGTATTCTTCGCGGTGCTGAAGGCGGAGAATATATTTCTTAGCGAGGACGACAGGAAAAATAATTTCGATAAATACGTAAAAAAGTTCGTTGACGATTACGGCTACGGCGAGGAATACGTTCGGGAGAAAATGACCGAACAGATATACGATACTATGCTTTTTGACAAGATGCTTGAAAAATTGATACTTATAAATGAATTTACATCTGCCGAGGGAGAACAGTGAAATGAGGATAGATATTAATATTAAAAAGATTGATGAAAAGGCTGTACTGCCCACATACGGCTCGGAATTCGCGGCGGGGGCAGACCTTTATTCCTGCTCGGATACCGTGGAAATAAAGGCTGGGGAGACAGTTCTCATACATACGGGAATCGCTATTGAGCTGCCTGTCGGTTACGTTGGGCTTGTATACGCGCGCAGCGGACTTGCCAGTAAGAAGGGACTCGCCCCCGCAAACAAAGTGGGAGTTATCGACTGCGACTATCGCGGAGAGATAATGGTGGCGCTCCATAATCACAGCGCAGAGACGAGAACGGTTGAGAGAGGCGAGCGTGTGGCTCAGCTCGTTATCGCGCCATATTACACGGCGGATTTTCACGAGGTGGACGAACTGTCCGATACTGTCAGAGGAGAGGGCGGCTTCGGTTCTACGGGACGGAAATAAAATTGTTTAATTAATGAAAGAAAATCAAAAAGCTCTATTTGAAGATAGGGCTTTTTTAGTTGTATAACCGTAGTGTCTGTGTATAATTTCGTCAAGCTTCGCACAACATAAATAAAAATGCAAGGAGATACCTTTTATGAATGCGGTTGGGGCGAAAATGCAGACTGTAAAGGGATACGGCGTGGGCAGAGAAGCGGTTATGGGCAGACTTAAAAGCATAACTCAGATGCGTGAGCGAGTACAGGGTGCGGGCGAAACACGCGACTATGGGTGGGAAGATTTCTCGCGGGCGGTCGGGATATCTATAAGCCGTGTGGGTGAGCTGTGTGAATATATTGATGGCATAGTACCATCGGATTTGCGGTCGCAGCTTTGTGTAATGCTTGATTTTCTGCGAAGTAGGGACTTTCTTTCCGAGATGAGGGATATGATAGATAGCGGTATTGCTTCTGTTGCCGCGGTTGAACATATTGAACGCGAATACGGAGAAGATGCTTCGATACGCGAGACCTGCGTGCTTCTTGCTCGGATACTGCGGGGAGAGATGCCTGATTATATCTCGGAGGACGGCACTGTTATCGCGTTCAGTCAAGAGAGATTGGACGTCACATCTATACTTGCGGCGGTACGTGCCGAGATATCGGGACTTGTTTGCGTAGGTGATAGTGATAGCCTTGCCGTAAAACTTGCCGACGTATTAGGACTTTCTGCGCTGTTTATCACCGACGATGATATTGAAAAGTGCCTTTGCGGTGAGAGGGCGATTCTTGACCCCGAAAGGGCGGTCTTGTTTATATCCCCCGAGATAGAGGTCGTGGACGAGTTTACCTCGCGGATAAACGGGGAAAAGCTGGACGAGGCGCTTGGTATATTCTGTGGCGAGACCTTGTATCAGTGCTTTGAGGGAGCAACTGGGGAGAGATGCGGATTTTTGCTTGATATGAGGGGGAATGTCAGCTTGGAGGACGACCTGTTTTTGCTTTACCGTCGGGTGGCAGAGCAAGCTGGAAATGGGGGAGTTACCGTCTGCATACGAGACGCCGCACGGGCTTACGAGCATTTGAGGGCGGTGTGTAGAGCCGCTGTGTATGGCAGATTTTCAGTCGCGGTGTCAGCGAGAACGGCGTGTGAATACGCGGGATTTTGTGAGATATTTTCCTGCGTATGCGAGGAACTTACGCGCGAGGGGCGTGAATTTGAGGACGGTATATCCTGCGGTGCGGTCATCGACAGTATGTCGGCGGCGTTGCTTTCCGATTTTCTTGCCGAGAGTGCGGATTTTCTTTTGGTAGACACCGAGTGTGTAACGAACGGAATGGCAGAAAAGGATAGATTGACGGTCGTTCAAAGATTGCTCGGGCTGGTATTTTCGAGAGGCGAGAGCAGGATAAAACGGCTCGGTGTGTTTGGAGATATGTGTATCTCGAACCAGCGCCTTGAAGAGATACTTTCCTCTGCGCCCGAGATACTTCAAAAATGTTTTCTGGCGGATAGAAGAAAATAGATATCGTGGAGCTTTTTGAAATAAAATTACAAAAATATTTCTAAAACCCTTGACAAACAAATAAAAACGTGGTATTATATGTGGGTACGCGGAAAGCGTAGTTTGCGGCGTTAGCTCAGCTGGATAGAGTGTTTGGCTACGAACCAAAAGGTCGGGGGTTCGAATCCCTTACGCCGTGCCAAAA
>JAZQWY010000007.1:0-2311 GCA_045632545.1 Eubacteriales bacterium
CGGCGGCATCGTAAACGAAGCCGACCTTTATGAAGCGCTCAAAAATAAGACTATCAAGTCCGCATACTTTGACGTATTCTCGAAGGAGCCCCCCGCAGCAGACGAGCCTCTTATGACTCTTCCGAACTTCTATCTCACCCCTCACATAGCGTCAAGAAGTGCAGAGGCAGAGAAAAATACCGCCGATATGTCAACTAAAATTGTCATTGACGCGCTTTCTTAAAGAAAAAAATCAAAAACAGACTGCGCCCGCAGTCTGTTTTTTATATACAGTTTTACATCTGTCGGCACGTGTCTGTCCCCTCTATGGTAATAGTGCGAATTCACTCTCGCCAAACTGTAAATTTCGACGACAAGACGGGGACTTCGATATAAAGCCTGCCAATAAACTTGTTAAATATCACCCCTTTTTTTAATAAAAATCGCCCTTGTTTGTTTCCTCACATGATGTTAAAATAGGATAAAATAAAATAAAATAAAAAGGTGGCTCACCCATGAACGATCAATTTTTCACACCGAACGATTTTAGTTTTGAAACCGACAGTGAAAATATCCAGGCAGCAGTCAACAAGGCTCACGCGACGGGAATGAATAAGGTAATAATTCCGCGACTCAATAAAAGAACGGCGGCACATACCTGGACGATCGACAAAACCGTCCGTCTGCCCTCGGATATCGAGATCATACTCGACAACTGCTTTATGCAGATGGCTGATGGCACGGTCGGCGGCTTTTTCTGTTCCGAAACTCTCTTCACCGACAAAGGCACGAGCCTTGAATACAGAATGAAAAACATCCACGTAAGAGGTGTCGGCAACGCCACGCTCGACGGCGGAAAGCCTACGGGACTTTCGGAAAAAACTCAAAAGGAATATGGATATCCGGTCAGACTCAACACCCCGATCTTCTTTATGAACGTTGAGGGCTTCTCGGTTGAAAACATCAGCATCACAAATCACAGATATTGGGGCATGCGCTTCGAGTTCTGCTCGAGGGGCGTTATCAGAGATATCTTCCTTGAAGGACACTGCGATTCCAAAAATCAGGACGGTATCAATCTTCGCAACGGCTGTAATCACATTCTGATAGAAAACATCCACGGTCAGACGGGCGACGATATGATAGCACTTTCGGCGATCGACACGGACAGAAAGATTGGCTTTAACCTACAATATCCTCTCATAGTCGAGGGCCACGATTGGGATATCCACGACGTAACCATTCGCAATATCTCAGGCTCTGCAATACACCATCCGCTCGTTGCCATGCGCAATCACAACGGCGCAAAGCTCTACAATATAGTTATCGACAATCTGCGCGATACCGAGCAGCTTTTTGATGCGGTCGGGGCAGAAAGGTTCAATTACGAGCGCTACGGTGTCGTTGTCATCGGCTCGCCGAACTACTTTGCCAAGGAAAACAAAATGGGCGATACATACAATATTTCCGTCAGCAACGTTTTTGCCTCACATAGCGCAAAGGCGGTGTATCTTGCCTGCACGCTCAGAAATTCCACCTTCCGCAATATTTACGCATCGGGCGTCTGCCGCCACGTAGCATCCGTCATCCAGACCGAGGGCTGGGATATGAAATTCGCAGGAATTAAGATGGAAAACGTCATCTTTGACGGAATCTATCACACCCCAACGGAAAAGGCAAACTCCTGGACCTTCGATTTCTCAATCATGCGCGACGAGGACTATATTAAAAATCTCATGATCTCAAACGTATCGACCGAGAACACCTCGCACCTTGCCGAGATCGCCGAATCCGTCTTTGATAAAGTCGATATGAAGCTCACGAATGTCTTAACTGACACGACCGAGGCGCGCGAAATAAAGAAAGTCAAGAAAACCCGCCGCTTCACAAACATGGATAACCCCTAATTTGAATCGTTTACCGAAAGCTCTTTTCCCATGTAGGTATATATGATATTCCGCCATTTTTATATCAATTTGCCCGTGCGCTCTTGGCACGCTCGGCGAGATCAGGCTTGACGAAAAAAATCTGATACTCAAGCGCTTCGGTGAGGAAGAAGAGATCATTCCGTTATCTTCATTGGTATCTCCGTGTTGCGCGCGCGGCGGCATCGTAAACGAAGCCGACCTTTATGAAGCGCTCAAAAATAAGACTATCAAGTCCGCATACTTTGACGTATTCTCGAAGGAGCCCCCCGCAGCAGACGAGCCTCTTATGACTCTTCCGAACTTCTATCCCACTCCCCACATAGCGTCAAGAAGTGCAGAAGCCGAGAAAAACACCGCCGATATGTCAACTAAAATTGTCATTGACGCGCTTTCTTAATAAAAAA
>JAZQWY010000008.1:0-12497 GCA_045632545.1 Eubacteriales bacterium
TTTTCTACCTATACAGACGGGTATAATATAATCAATCTTTCATATGTGGAATATATTGATCCGTTCAAAGAAAACAATACCGAGCATTACGTATCCATAGCCATAGATTCTACGGAGGTTTCTTCACTTCCGCCTCTTGAAGGACCGAAAGAGAAGCTCACTGAGAGCCAGCTTACCGTGATAAGCACACAGCCTGCGTTTATTATCAGACTTGAGGACGGACGCTTTATATTGGTTGACGGAGGAGTCGACAACGGCGCTTGCGGACCTAATGCGGATCTTATATACCAGCAGCTTACCGAGCAGAACGTGCGCGAGGGTAAGCCTGTAGTTGCGGCATGGATAGTGACACACCCGCACGCAGACCATATGTTGGGAGTAGTTCGTCTGGGTCAAAAATACAGAGACAAGTTCGAGCTTGAAAGAATCATCGTTAATCTGCCGGGAGAACGGCGTTTAGAAGAAGAATGTATAGATGATTTTCAAATGAATATTGATTGGAGCAATGTAATATGCGGAGAAGGCATATACGATTGTTTTTCCAATTCGCAGCTTATTATTGCTCACGCGGGTCAGAAATTTGACTTTGGCGCGGCTACCATGAATATATTTTATACGCACGAAAATCTCTACAACCGAGCTCTGATTTTTGGAAATATGGTTTCCAATTTGTTTTCAATTGACACTCCTCGTGGAAAAATGATCTTTACGGGAGATCAACTTTCTGACGGTACTAGGATCGCGAAAGCTATCTGGGGCGAAAAATTGAAATCTGATTTCGTTCAGTATGCTCATCACGGTCATCAGGGCGGAGCGCCGGAATTTTATAGAACGGTTGGAGCTAAGTATGGTTTATGGACTAGCAGCTATGAGAGCCTTGTTGATAGAATGGCTTACGGAAAGACCAGATACAACGGTGTGGACCCCAATAGCGACACGATAAGTGTTGTTACAAGTATAAAAGACGCAGCAATGATACTTAGAACAGGCATGACGAAGGAGGAGATTTCCAAGTATGTAAGATGGGAATACGATGAGGAGAATTTTTATAATCCGAAGAAGGTTCTTGGTCATGACAATTGTTCTGTCGAGGATGTTGGAACTGATGAACTCGAGGAACCGTTTGAAGGCTCAAAGTTGTACTATGAAGTAGTTAGCCATGCGCAGGTGTATCAAAGATATATAAAGTCGCTTGATTATTTCCCCAAAAAGCTTTTTGGAAGAGAAGATTGCAAGGGCTACGGAACCGCGCCCAAATATGAGGGAAGCGGAAAGGTAGAGTTTACCGAAAATACCGAAAAGCCGAAGTCGTATTATGTAACGGCGTATGATGCGACTGTGAATGACTATGAGGAATACGCAAAGAAGCTTGAACGCTTTGGATTTAAGCTTCATTGTTCCACCAAGTCGAAGGAAGATATGTTCTCAACGTACACAGATGGATATAATATAATAAATCTTTCATACATTGAACATATTGATGAGAGTGATACGGCGGAAACTAAGCGCTACGTATCTATAGCAATAGATTGTATTTGCAACGCAAAGCTTCCTCCAATAGGGCAGTGAGAACTAAAAGAGGAATATAAATATTCAGGTAGCTATGAAGGAAGGGAATCTCCCGACTTCGAGCTATAACGGCGTTGGTTTCAGTAGAGATACGATACTTGAAGCCCAGGGCGAGAGGCTTACCGACATTCAGGTAACAATGATAAACGCTGAAAATGCTTTCATCATCAGACTTGAGGATGGGCGCTTTATAGTTATTGACGGCGGTAGTTATACGAACTGGGGAGAGGTAAGAGACACCCGGCAGAAATTTGCAAACAGCTTGTCGCTTAGAGCTGATACAACTGCAGAGGACCTTCTGCAATTCAGAAAGTTTGAAATGCTTGAATAATAATATCTAACACCCTACGCTCGGTTCTTGACCGAGCGTAGGGTGTTATTTTTTCAGAATTAACAAAACAAAAACATTTTACAAAAAAATTGCAAACAACGCCAAGATATAATGAGGTCACAAAAATGAAAAGGGGTAAATATTATGAACAGAAATGACCAACAGTTTATGGCGCAGAGGATACGCACACAGTATATGGAGAAGCAGTCCACCGAGCTTGATACGCTCCGTGAGCTTGACGCTAGAGTAAAGCGACCCGCGAATATTTTCGCTTACGCTTTCGGAATCGTAAACGCTATCGTTATGGGCGCGGGTATGAGCCTTGTGATGACCGATATCGGAATTACGGTAGGAATCGAGCACACAATGATAGCGGGTATCGCTATCGGTGCTATAGGGCTTATAATGGCACTCGTCAACTATCCGATATACAAGGGAATTCTCAATTCTCGCAAGAAAAAATATGGTGCGCAGATAATCGAGCTCAGTGAAAAGATAATGAACGAATAAAACTTATACAAACGATGGCTCCCTTGTGTAAAGGGAGCCATCGTAGTTAAATTTACATATTTGTTTTTTTTGATACCTTCTTTTTATAAGCCCTTTTGGGGTGTTCGCACAGAGAGCCTAGGGGGCAGACCTCGCATTTCGGAGAGCGCGCCGTGCAATAATCTCTGCCAAACCAGACTATCCTATGGCAGAAATCCGATTGCTCCTGCGGTTCTACAAGCTCTGACATTATCTGCTCGGTCTTTCTCGGGTCACGCATCTCGGCGCTATACATACCGAATCTGCCGCATATCCTGATACAATGGGTGTCGGCAACGATACCGGGCTTATGATATATGTCACCAAGCAATAGGTTCGCTATTTTCCTTCCCACACCCGGGAGCGAGAGAAGGTCGTCCATATTATCGGGTATCACGCCGCCAAATCGGTCTCGCACCATTATACAGGCGGCTTTTATGCTCTCTGCCTTCGTTCTGTAAAGTCCGCAGGGGCGGACAAGCTCCTCTATCTCGGATAGCTCGCCCTCTGCCATAGCCTCAAGGGTGGGGAAGCGCGCAAAAAGGTCGCGGCAGACGATATTCACCCTTGCGTCGGTGCATTGTGCCGAGAGCCTTGCCATTACAAGAAGCTTCCATGGCTCGCCGCCGTATTCCAGCGCGCAGAGCGCGTCGGGATAAAGCTCGCGCAGAGCGTCGGTTATCTTGGATATCCGTTCCTTCTTCTCTTTTTTATTCATCTGTCTTTTTTTCGCGCAGAGATTTATCTGCCTTGAAATAAGTGCCAACGTGACCGCCGTCAAGCAGGACGTAGAGTATCTCGGGGTCCTGGCCGTTTATGATAAACATAGGGATACCGCAGTCGTTCACTATCTTTGCCGCGTTCAGCTTCGCTATCATACCGCCCGTACCTCTGTCTGTTCCCGCGCCGCCCGCGATAGCGTATAGTTCGTCGTCCACCTTTTCTACCTTGGTGATGAGCTTCGCGTCGGGATTACGTCTCGGGTCGGAGTCGTAAAGTCCCTCAACATCCGACATATTGATAAGCAGGTCGGCGTGGCAGACCTTCGCTATATATGCCGAAAGTATGTCGTTACCGCCGAATTTGGTCAGCTCGTCGGTGGATATGGCGTCGTTCTCGTTGACTATCGGTATGCAGTGCATAGAGAGCAGACGGTTGAAGGTGTTTTCAGCCGCCGCGCGTCTTACGGGATTGTCTAGCACGTCCTTCGTCATAAGTATCTGAGCTACGGTATGACCGTAATCGGAGAAGAATTTATCGTAGAGCTTCATAAGCTCGCTCTGCCCGATAGAGGACATAGCCTGCTTTTCCTCGGGAGAGGATGGGATATGTCCGTATCCCATCTTTGCTACGCCCGCGCTGACCGCGCCCGATGAGACGAGGACCATTTCTATCCCCGAATTTTTCATATCGGATATTACCTTGACAAGCGTTTGTATCCTCCTCAGATTCAGGTGTCCCGTTGCGTGAGTGAGGGTAGATGTTCCAACTTTTACCACAATTCTGCGGCAATCTCTCAAATAAGCCATAATTTTTTTAATCTTTCTGTTAAAATTTTGCAAAAACCCTTTCAAAAATTCAAAAAGTGTATTATAATAGAGTTGATAAACTATTATACACCATTTTTTTTATTATTTCAAGTATAAAATTCAAATTGGAGGATTCTCTGATGAAACAAAAATACACCATTACCGTTGCCGACATCGAAATGAACGTTGTTTGCGAGGAATCCGCTGAGGCAGTTGAGGCGCTCGTCGGGATAGTTGACAGAAAGATGAGAGAGATAACGATGATGAGCAAGCGTTGCTCCAAGAGCGAGGCTGCGCTTCTTTGCGCTCTCGATTACTGCTCCGACAAGATAAAGGCGCAAAGAAAGCTTAAGGCTATCGAATCAAAGCTGGCGCTGACAGAGGTAGCAGTTGAGGAGCTTGAGGCTGAGAACGAGAAGCTTCGTCAGGAGCTTGCGCTCATTAAGGGTGAGAATTGATGCAACCCCAAAAAAGTATAGCTTTTTCAGAAGCGGCGGCGAGGAAGCCTGATGTCGCGGTGCATAGACCAGAGTTGCTTTGCCCCGCAGGTTCCCCCGCCGCTTTTGACGCCGCTATAGAGGGCGGCGCTGATGCCATATATATCGGTGGCTCTGCTTTTAACGCCAGAATAAACGCGAAGAATTTTACGGCGGAAGAAATGAAGGAATCGATAGGGCGCGCGCACAGCTACGGGGTGAAGGTGTATATCGCGGCGAACACGCTGATATACGACAAGGAAATGGACGAATATTTACGCGCGGCACAGGCGGCGTACTCCTGCGGCGCTGACGCGCTGATAATTGCCGACGTTGGCGCGGCGGCAATTATCAAGAGATATCTCCCGGAGCTTGAGATACACGCAAGTACGCAGCTATCGGGACATAACGTGGCGGCGGCAAAAAGACTTGCCGATATGGGATTTTCGCGTATGGTCTGCGCCCGAGAGATGTCTGCCGAGGATATACGAAGATTTACAAAGGCTTCGCCTATAGAAGCGGAAGTGTTCGTCCACGGCGCGCTCTGCGTTTGCCATTCGGGACAGTGCCTTTTCTCCTCTCTCGTGGGCGGAAGAAGCGGAAACAGGGGCGAGTGCGCTCAGCCCTGCCGACTGCCCTATAAGACCGAAGGGAAGAATAAATATCCTCTCTCGCTGAAGGACCTATGTCTTGCGGGATACGTAAGGGAGCTTACCGATATGGGAGTGGCGTCCTTCAAGATTGAGGGGCGAATGAAATCCCCCGAATACGTGCGCGACGTGGCGAGGATATGGCGCAGGCTTATCGACGAGGATAGAAACGCCACACGCGACGAGATAGAGGAGCTCGCGAGGATATTCTCCCGCGGCGGCTTTACCGACGGATATTATAAGAAAGCTATAGGACACGGAATGATGGGTGTCCGTTCCGATGAGGACAAGAGGGAGAGCCGAGAGCTGATACCTTTTGATGGTATCACTCGGAAGATACCCGTGGAGTTTTCGGCGACAGTCAAGAGAGGACAGCCGCTGACGCTTACGGTGCTTCCCGCGAAGGTTACCGTAGAGGGGGATATACCCGAGGAGGCTATCACCGCCCCGATAGACAGGGATACGGTTGAGAGGTGTCTGCGTAAGCTTGGGGGAACGCCCTTTGAGGTGGCGAAAATAAATATTGATATTGACGAAGGGCTTATGGTTCCCGTCTCCAAGCTGAACGCCCTGCGGCGCACCGCCGTTGATAAGCTGATTGCCGCAAGTAGCGGCGAGAGGGAACTGCCCGATATAGATTTCAGCGACAAGCCGATGCCGACAGGTACTTGCGGAGATAAAAGAACGGCGGTATTTTATAAGCCGAGCGCTATTACCGACAAGGCTAAGGACTTTTTTGATATCATCTATATGCCTCTTGAGGATTATGACGGAAGCGTTGGCGGAGTGTTGCTTCCCGCGGTGATATTTGACACCGAGGCAGGGAAGGCGCGCGATATGCTGAGCCGCGCCAAGTCTATGGGTGCCCTTCACGCGCTTGTGGGAAATATAGGACATCTTGATATGGTTCTCGAGGCGGGACTTGTCCCTCACGGAGATATCAGGCTGAACGTCAGCAACAACCAGAGTATGAGGGTGTGCGAGGAACTTGGCTTTGAGGACGTTATTCTCTCTCCCGAGCTGACCTTGCCGAGAATGAGAGATATAGGGGGCGCGCGGTCTGCCGTGGTCTACGGAAGGATACCGCTTATGGTTACCGAAAAATGTCTTGGTAAGGAGATATCCGATTGCTCTGCCTGCCGAAGCGGAAAGGTGACACTCACCGACAGAAAAAATATCTCCTTCCCCGTATTCCGTGAGTGGGACCACAGAAGCGTTATCTTCAATTCAGTGCCTTTTTATATGGCGGATAAGTGGGACGAGCTGAGTAGAGCGAGGATAACGGAGCAGCATTTCATCTTCTCCGATGAAACACCCACCGAGGTCAACGATATTATAGAACGCTATGTCAACAAGTTGCCGTATAATAAGCCAATGCGGAGAATGAATTGACAACTATTGTCGGTAGTAATTTAGCTGTTTGAGGGAAAGTTTATGAAAGATGCTTTTCTTATTTGTTTTCTGCGGTCTTTGTGTATAATAGGAGTGCGGGTAAAATACTACGGGCTTCTTAAACAAAGTCGAAACTCGCGCTAAATCTGAATGACAAATAAGAATTTAGCATTATTTATAGGGTGAAAAGCAACCATCAGTTGACACATTGAAAGCCCTCAGTTGGTGGTATGTAACTGTGCTTTTTGATACAATAAAGATACGATGAAGCACGGTGCTTTACGAAATTTTCAAACGAGGTGTTTTATGATTTTAGCAGACAAAATTATCAAATTACGAAAAAAGAACGGTTGGTCGCAGGAAGAACTTGCCGAAAAGATGAACGTTTCTCGTCAAGCCGTTTCCAAGTGGGAGAGCGCGCAGACAATTCCCGATTTGGGAAAGATATTGCAACTTTCCACACTGTTCGGCGTAACTACCGATTATCTTTTGAAAGACGAGATTGAGGACGAAGAATTAACCGATGATATTTCTTCGGATAAAACTGTAAAAAGAATTTCGATAGAAGAAGCCAACGCATATATTGAGCAAAGGAAGAAAGCCTCTTGGCGTATCGCGGTTGCTACGTTTTTGTGTATCCTATCTCCAATTACACTTATCGTTTTGAGTATGTTATCGGAGTTACCCAACCCCATCGTAACAGAAACCACGTCGGGCGCGGTTGGTTTAACCGTTCTCTTTGCTTTTATTCTTTGTGCGGTTCCAATTTACATCTATTGCGGCTTCAAAAATCAGCCGTATGAGTTCCTTGATAAGAATATCCCCTTTGAACTTGAATACGGAGTGAAAGGGTTAGTAACCGAAAAGAAAAACACTTTCAAACCAACCTATGTTGCTTATAACATAATCGCGACGTGTGTATGTATTTTTTCTGTGATTCCGCTGATCCTGTTGTCTTTTACAGGGAATGAGATACTTGTTGCGGTGGCAATTGCCGTGCTTATGATTATTGCGGGTATAGGCACAGGAATGTTTATTGTGGTAGGAACGCAAAATGCGAGTATGCAGAAGCTCCTCAAAGAAGGAGAATTTACCGAGAAAGAGAAAAAAAGAACGAGCGTAAAAGAGGTCGTTGGATTCTGCTATTGGGGCATATTGACAGCAGTTTTCTTAATTTGGGGCTTTATTGGCAATGACGGAAGCGGAATAAGAGGAAACGGTTGGATTAGTTGGCGATACAATTGGATTGTGTTTGCGGTAGGAGGTATCTTGTTCCCTATGGTAATGTGTATTTGCAATCTTATTGCGGATAAGAAGAAAGATTAAAAGAAGTTTTAATTTTACGAGAAACTTAGTGCACTGATAGTTAAAGGCTTCCATTACTAGGAAGCCTTTTTTATGTGCCTTTCCTTTGTAATTTTTTCTGACAGGCACGCATTTGCGTCCACAAATGTGAAATACGGTACACCTCTTTCGAGATATACCGTATTCTTGAAAAACTGTACTTTAGAGCATCAGCCTACAGTTACGTTATATTTATATAGTTTCGCCTATTCAGCCTCGTCGATGTCCTCGGTCGTTTGCTCACGCTGGGCTTTGAGCATCATATCCTTTACCTTCATAAGGCGTGTGGTATTGCCTCGGTCATTCTCGTCGAGCTTCATCTTGATAGATTTGATAGCCGCGAGATACTGCGGCATCATAATATGCTCAAGCGCGTTTACACGTCTGCGTGTGCGCTCTATCTCCTCCGCAAGAAGCTGAGCCGTCTTTTCAAGCTCCGCCATGCGTATGATATCTTCCAAAAGAGAATTAAGCTCGCGAAGGGAAGAATCAAGCTCGCCCGAGGTGAAGGCAAATCCATAGTTACAGCCCTCTGCGGCGTTGTCGCCTATCACCTGCATTCTGAATTCGGGGACGGTCACGCTCATCAGATTTTTATAAGTTACGTCAAGGCTGCCCTCTTTTTTCGGGCAGATAAGCGCTTCCTCCAGCATTTTTGGACTGCCGACGGCGTTTGCCACCGAGAAGCTTCCGTATATCCGCGCAAGCGTCGCTTCCACGCGCGTACGCAGCTCCTTATCCTCTCGGACGACGTCAAGAAAACGTCTCATAAGCTCGTCGCGTTTATCCTTGAGCAGCTTATGTCCCCTGCGGGCGGTGGTGTATCTCGCTTGTAGCTTCTTCAGTTCCATTCTCGTTGGATTAACCCTGATCTCAGCCATAGTTTATCGTCGATCCTTTCTCCGAAAAACGGTGTGTGATATCAGCCGCGGGGCCAATATTTTTCAACCATCTCGGGTTTGATTCTCTTCATTTCGCTCTTGGGGAGTATAGATAGCAGCTTCCAGCCGAGGTCGAGAGTTTCCTCTATAGGTCTGTTCTCGTAGAAGCCCTGATTGATATACTGCTCTTCAAATGCGTCGGCAAACTTTGCGTAAAGTCTGTCAATAGGCGAGAGCGCTGCCTCGCCAAGGACTACCATAAGCTCCTTCGCTTCTTTTCCGCGCGCGTAGCTGGAAAAGAGCTGGTTCATCGTTCCCGCGTGGTCCTCGCGCGTCTTACCCGCGCCGATACCCTTGTCCTTAAGACGGGAGAGCGAGGGGAGAACGTCAACGGGGGGCATATAACCCTTGCGGTACATATCGCGGGAGAGTATTATCTGTCCCTCTGTGATGTATCCCGTAAGGTCGGGGATCGGGTGAGTCTTATCGTCCTCGGGCATAGAAAGGATAGGTATCATCGTGATAGAGCCCTCAGAGCCCATTTTTCTTCCCGCGCGCTCATACATCGTAGCAAGGTCGGTGTAGAGATAACCGGGGTATCCCCGTCTGCCGGGGACTTCCTTACGCGCGGCGGAGACCTCGCGGAGCGCCTCGGCGTAGTTGGTGATATCGGTTATGATGACCAGCACGTGCATATCGCACTCAAACGCCAGATATTCAGCGGCTGTGAGCGCCATACGCGGCGTGGTTATTCTCTCGATAGCGGGGTCGGACGCAAGGTTGATAAAGAGCACCGTTCTGTCGATAGCCCCCGTTTTCTTGAAGTCCGAGATAAAGAAGTCAGCCTCCTCAAATGTGATTCCCACAGCCGCGAAGACCACAGCGAATTTGGAATCCGAGCCGCGTACCTTTGCCTGACGCGCTATCTGCGCCGCGAGGTTTGCGTGGGGAAGTCCCGAGCCTGAGAAGATGGGGAGCTTCTGTCCTCGTACGAGGGTGTTTAGTCCGTCGATTGTGGATATACCCGTCTGGATAAATTCCGAGGGGTAATATCTCGCGGCGGGATTTATGGGAGTTCCGTTGATATCAAGTTTTTTTTCGGGGATCAGCTTCGCGCCGCCATCGCAGGGCTCACCCATTCCGTTGAATACTCTGCCGAGCATATTCTGGGATACGGGAAGCTCAACTCCGTGACCCGAGAATCTGACCTTGCTCTCGGCAAGATTCAGTCCCGCGCTGGATTCAAAGAGCTGTACGAGTACGTTTCTGCCGTTTACCTCAAGCACGCGGCAACGGCGTATGTCTCCGTTTGGGAGCTCTATCTCGCCAAGCTCGTCGTATTTAACGCCCTCTACCTGCTTTACAAGCATAAGAGGACCTGCAACCTCTTCTATAGTTCTGTATTCTTTAATCATCGCAATATCCTTCCCTTTTAATCACTCTTATTGGCAACGAGAAGATCTAGCTGACGGGTGATCTCCATATCTATATTTGCGTATTCTCTCTTGTAGCTGTCGTAGGGAACAGCCTTAGCGCGTCCTATCTTCTCGCGGACGGGAAGCTCGGATATCTGCTGAATATCAGCGCCTGAGGCAAGGGCTTTACGAGCCTTTTCGTCAAAGGAGAAAATGAGCTCGATGAGCGCGTTCTGCTTGTCAAGAGGAGTGAAGCTGTCGTCGTCCTCAAATGCGTTCTGTTGCAGAAAATCCTCGCGGATAGACTGCGCCACCTCAAGCGTCATTCTGTCGTCGGGAGAGAGCGCGTCAACACCGACAAGCTTAACTATTTCCTGAAGCTCGTTTTCGCTCTGGAGTATCTTCAGAAGCTTGCCCGTGTTGGTCATCCAGCTCTTAGACACGTTATCCGAGAACCAGTCGTTCAGTCTGTCACGGTAGAGTGAGTATGAGTTGAGCCAATTTATAGCGGGGAAGTGACGTCTGTAAGCCAGAGAGGAATCAAGTCCCCAGAACACCTTTACTATACGCAGAGTTGCTTGAGTAACGGGTTCGGAGATATCTCCACCCTGAGGGGATACCGCGCCGATAGCCGAGAGCGCTCCCTCTCTGCCATCAGAGCCGAGGCAGACTACCTTTCCTGCTCTCTCGTAGAACTGAGCGAGACGGCTGGTGAGGTACGCGGGATATCCTTCCTCGCCGGGCATCTCCTCAAGTCGGCCAGACATCTCGCGCAGGGCCTCTGCCCAACGGGATGTCGAGTCGGCGATGACTGCTACCGAATATCCCATATCTCTATAATATTCGGCGATGGTGATACCCGTATATATCGATGCTTCTCGCGCCGCCACGGGCATATCCGAGGTGTTTGCGATAAGCACTGTTCTCATCATAAGTGATTTACCCGTTCTCGGGTCACGGAGCTCGGGGAACTCGCGGAGAACGTCGGTCATCTCATTTCCGCGCTCACCGCAGCCGATGTATACCACAAGGTCAACGTCGCTCCACTTAGCGAGCTGGTGCTGAACGACAGTCTTTCCCGAGCCGAAGGGGCCGGGGACACAAGCCGTACCGCCCTTAGCTATGGGGAAGAGGGCGTCTATAACTCTCTGTCCCGATATCATAGGCTCGACGGGGGGCAACTTTTGAGCGTAGGGGCGCGCCACACGGACGGGCCACTTCTGCATAAGGGTTATCTCCTCGATAGTACCGTCCTCAAGCTTTATCTTTCCTATTCTGTCGGTGACCTTGAATTTGCCTGAGCGTATCTCAACGATAGTTCCTTTTTTTCTAGGGGGAACAAGTATCTTGTGCTGAAGCACCTCTGTCTCCATTACCGTTCCGTAAACGTCGCCTTCATTGACGATATCGCCAAACGCGACACTCGCTTCAAAATCCCAGAGCTTGTCTCTGTCAAGCGAGGGAACATCGATACCCTTAGTGATATTCGAGCCGCACTTGGCTCTCATAGCTTCAAGCGGACGCTGGATACCGTCGTATATATTCGTGAGAAGCCCTGGGCCGAGCTCCACCGAGAGGGGAGCTCCCGTAGAGACGACGATATCTCCTCTGCCTATTCCCGCCGTTTCCTCGTATACCTGAATAGAGGCGCGGTCGCCGTGCATTTCTATTATCTCGCCGATCAGATGCTTCTCGCCTACTCTGACCACGTCGAACATATTGGCTTCTCTCATTCCCTCGGCAATGACCAGAGGTCCTGAGACCTTAAGAATTTTTCCTTGAATCATATTATCTCCCACTCCGTCCAAGGACGGCAATTCTGATTTGAAATAATTTCGTGATTTTATAGAGATTAATTATCCTTGAATAAAATATCAGCGCCCACGGCGCGTTCGACCGCAGTCTTGATATTCGCCATTCCGTAGCCCTCACCGCCCTTGACACCGGGGATAACGGTGATAGCGGGTAAGGGAATATCCTTGTATTTAGCGATAGCCTCGCCCATTTTTGAGGCGTAATTTTCGACAACGTATATGACCGCGTATTCGCCGCTCTTAACGAGCTTGTGCAGAATTTCTTCCGCTTCGGTAATATCTGCGGCCTCGTGTACCGAAAAGCCAAGAGCCATAAACGCGAGAACGCTGTCTCTCTCGCCTATAATGCCTATCTTATACATAGCTTGCCCTCAGTCTTTCCTTTATAATATTGGGAGAAAGACCTGCGTCCTTTCCCGCGATGATTATTCGTATGTTTTTGACCTCATACTCAAGCGCCGCGATATATCCCACGAGCACGGGCGCGCCGAAGGGGATATATTTTGCCTTTTTCGCTATCCCGAGCCAGACGTTGTCCGCCGCTACCTCGATAGTAAAGAAAGGGGAT
>JAZQWY010000009.1:0-10444 GCA_045632545.1 Eubacteriales bacterium
TTTAAGAGATAAAGGTCTTTTTTGGATATATGGGGATTTACTCTTGAAAAATGAAAATAAGTTATTATAAAATTCCGCGAAGCGGAAAACAGGAGGACAGAATGATATTAAACGGATCTGAAATACTTGTTAACGTTCTCATAGAGCAGGGCGTTGATACCGTTTTCGGTTACCCGGGAGGGGCGGTACTCAATATATACGACGCTCTTTACAAGTACAGGGATAAGATTCACCATTATATGACTGCCCACGAGCAGGGCGCGGCTCACGCGGCGGACGGATATGCGAGGGCTACGGGAAAGACGGGCGTCGTTATCGCCACAAGCGGGCCTGGCGCTACAAACCTTGTCACAGGTATCGCCACGGCATATATGGACAGCGTTCCTATGGTTGCTATTACGGGCAACGTGCCCACACAGCTCATAGGTTGTGATAGCTTCCAAGAGGTGTATATCGCGGGTATCACGATGCCGATAACCAAGCATAATTTCGTTGTGCGAAAGGTAGAGGAACTTGCCGATACCGTAAGAGAGGCGTTCAAAATAGCTTCAAGCGGCAGACCGGGACCTGTGCTCATAGATATCCCCAAGGATATTACGGCGAACAAGACTACCTTTGTTCCCGCAGAGAAGGTAATGCCTGAGCACGCACCCGCAAAGCTGAAAAACATAACGGAGATAGCGGAGCTGATAAACCGCGCAGAGAGACCTTTTATTTACTTTGGCGGCGGAGTTAGAATATCGGGCGCGGGCGACGAGCTCAGAGAGCTTATCGAGAGAGCCGACATTCCCGCGGCGCATACTCTTATGGCGGCGGGCGTTCTCGGATATAATGAGAAGAATAATCTCGGACTTATCGGAATGCACGGTTGCTATTCTGCGAACGCGGCGGCTAACAGAGCCGACGTAATGCTCGCTATAGGAACACGCTTCAGTGACCGCGTGGCTCTTAATACCGAGAAGTTTGGTCATAACTCGCGTATCATACATATCGACATAGACCCCAGCGAGATAAATAAGATAATAGTTGCCGACTATAGCATAACCGGAGACGTTAAGGAAGTCCTTACCGAGCTGCTCAAGTACGTTAAGCCCGCAAAGCACGAGGAATGGTCGGCGCAGATAGCAAAGTGGAGACACGACGATTATATCCCCGAGGATAGCGAGGATACCCTCAGACCTCATCAGATAGTCAATACCGCCTGCAATATAGCGGGAGAGGACGCGGTATACGTTACCGACGTCGGTCAGCATCAGCTCTGGGCGGCTCAGTATCTCCGCCACGTAAAGCCGAGAAATTTCCTCACAAGCGGAGGTCTTGGAACTATGGGATACGGATATGGCGCGGCTATAGGCGCTCAACTCGCAAATCCCGATAAGACAGTAGTCCACTTTACAAGTGACGGCTCGCTCCATATGAATATGAACGAGCTTTGTACGGCGGTCAGCTACGAGCTTCCGATAATAACCGTTATTATGAATAACGCCGTTCTCGGAATGGTAAGACAGTGGCAGGGAACCTTTTACGGCAGAAGATTTTCCTCCAGCGAGCCCGAAAGAAAGACCGATTACGTTGCTGTTGCCAAGGCGTTCGGCGGTATGGGATACCTTTGCGAAACACCCGAGCAGTTCGAAGCAGCTATGAATGAAGCGGTTAAGTCTAAAGTGCCCGTTTGGATAGATTGCAGGATAGACCGCGAGGAAAAGGTGCTTCCGATGATACCTTCGGGACAGACGGTCCACGACACCATTTTCAAATAAGGAGGATTAAAAAATGAAAAAACAGTGTATGGTTCTTCTTGTTCAGAATAACGCAGGTGTTCTTGCTCGCGTCACCTCGCTCTTTATGCAGAGAGGATTTAATATCGATTCGCTCACAGTTTCGTCAACCGACAATCCTCAGATATCGAGAATAACGGTAATGACCACGGGTGACAGCCGCACCTTCAGTCAGATAATGAAGCAAACGGGTAAGCTTGACGAGGCTAAGATGATATTCTCGGTCGAGCCCGCGTTCAGTCTTATAAGGGAGCTGCTTCTTATCAAGTTCTCAACGGAGACCAATAACGTCGAGATGCTGAAGAAAACGGTCAGCGACTTTGGAGCGAACATAATAGATATTTCAAACGGTTGCTTCGTTGCCGAGCTTACCGAATCACCGCAGAAGATAGACGCTTTTCTTGAAGCTGTCAAGCCGTTTGAGGTGCTTGAGCTTTGTCGCTCGGGCGCTACAGCCCTCGAGAGAGGTCTCGTTTCCTACGAAATCAATTAATTTTATATAAAAGGAGAATATTAAAATGATTACAAAGTATTACGACACAGATTGCAATCTTGGATTGCTGGACGGAAAGACAGTTGCCGTTATCGGCTTTGGAAGCCAAGGACACGCGCACTCTATGAACCTCGCTGAAAGCGGAGTTAACGTCGTTGTCGGTTTGAGAAGAGGAAGCGCTCATTGGAAGAAGGCTGAGGACTTCGCCGCAACACACCCTAACTTCAAGGTTATGGAGATAGAGGACGCGGCTAAGGCGGGTGACCTCGTTATGATGCTCGTTCCCGACGAGCTCGCGGCTGACATTTACAACAAGCAGGTCGCTCCCAATATGAAGGACGGAGACGTTCTTATGTTCGCTCACGGCTTCAATATCCACTTCAATTTCATTCAGCCCGCTAAGAACATAGACGTTATTATGGTGGCTCCCAAGGGCCCCGGACATACCGTAAGAAGCCAGTATCAGGAGGGCAAGGGGGTTCCCAGCCTTATCGCGATATATCAGGACTACACGGGCAAGGCTAAGGAGTACGCTCTCGCATACGCAAGTGGAATCGGAGCAGGCAGAGCAGGTATTCTTGAGACTTCCTTCAGAGAGGAGACAGAGACAGACCTGTTCGGCGAGCAGGCAGTTCTTTGCGGCGGTGTTACCGAGCTTATGAAAGCAGGCTTTGATACCCTCGTTGAGGCGGGATATGAGCCAGAGATGGCATACTTTGAGTGTATCCACGAGATGAAGCTTATCGTTGACCTTATCAATAACGGCGGCTTTGCTATGATGAGATATTCTATCTCCAATACGGCAGAGTACGGTGATTACAGAACGGGTAAGAGACTTATCACCGAGGAGACACGCAAGGAGATGAAGAAGGTACTTGAGGAGATACAGAACGGTACGTTCGCTTCCGAGTTTATGCAGGAATTTTCCGCTGGCAGAAAGGCTAAGTTCCTTGCGACACGCCGCAAGGAGAGTGAGCACCAGCTTGAAAAGACGGGCGCTGAGCTTCGTCAGATGATGAGCTGGCTCAAGAAGTAATCGAAACTAAAAATTCAGCTCTCGGAGGAGAACGCTCCGAGAGCTGAATAAAAATACTCTTCGTTCAACTTTTTTACTGAATTTGAAAATATCGGCTTTTGCTGTTGTTATAAATTTTATGAGTCGTACTTATGCAGGACGGTACTTTACTAAAGGGGGAATCGCATTATGAGAAATGCTTCTAAAACTCAGAACATATTACGTTTGGTTGAATTGTCAATATTGATCGCACTAGTAGTGGTTTTGCAGGTTGTTGGGGGGTCTTTACCAATCGGATTGATTCCTCTTACGTTTTCATTAATTCCCATAGTAGTAGGAGCTATTGCTCTCGGTCCTAAAAGTGGTACGATACTTGGATTTGCCTTTGGCATTGTTACCTTGATAATGACACCTATGAATCCTGTATTGGTATTTCTGTTTCAGGCAAATCCTGTGTGTTACGTCATAACCGCGATAGGTAAAGCGACTTTGTCAGGACTTGTTGCGGGTTTGATTTATAAAGGCGTAGATAAATTATTAAAAAATAAATTCAAATACGTATCAACGCTTATTGCGTCCGCCAGTGTTCCGATAGTTAATACGGGTGTATTTATATTGGGAATGTGTTTGTTTTTCTTCAACAGTACGTCTATGCTTCCCGAGGCGTTTCCACAATTTTTTGGTGGACTTAGCGGCTCGTTCCAGGTGGTTATAATTGGATTGGTTGGATTTAATTTCATTGGAGAATTGATTGTAAACGTGGTTCTTTCTCCTGCTATTGCAAGAATCGTTGATATTATAAGCAAAAAAATTACAAAGTAAAAATTCTTAAATTAAATTTGAAAGGAATAAAATTATGTCACTTCGTTCCGATAACGTAACAAAGGGCGCCGAGAGAGCGCCGAACAGAAGCCTTTTCTACGCAATGGGCTATACAAAGGAAGAGCTTGAAAGACCTCTTATAGGGGTGGTCAGTGCCCACAGCGAAATAGTTCCCGGGCATATACACCTCGATAAGATAGCCGAGGCTGTCAAAGCTGGTATAAGAATGGCGGGCGGTACTCCCGTGCTTATCCCATCGATAGGTGTTTGCGACGGAATCGCTATGGGACATATAGGAATGAAGTATTCGCTTGCGAGCCGTGAGCTTATTTGCGACAGCGTTGAGACTATGACTATGGCGCATCAGCTTGATGGACTTGTTCTCGTTCCCAACTGTGATAAGATAGTTCCCGGTATGGTAATGGCTGCGGTAAGAATGAATGTTCCCGCTATCGTTTGTAGCGGAGGTCCTATGCTTGCGGGACGCTACGACGGTGAGGAGGTAAGTCTCTCCAAGATGTTCGAGGCGGTCGGCGCGTATAAAGCGGGAATGATAGACGAATGTAAGCTCCACGAATGTGAAACGGGCGTTTGCCCGGGTTGCGGAAGCTGCGCGGGAATGTATACGGCGAACAGTATGAACTGTCTGTGCGAAGCTATAGGAATAGCTCTCCCCGGCAACGGAACTATCCCCGCGGTAAGTAACAAAAGAGTTATTCTCGCGAAGCACGCGGGAATGGCTATTATGGAGCTTGTGAAAAACAATGTCTGCGCTCGCGATATAATCAATGAAAAGTCGATAATGAACGCCCTCGCTTGTGATATGGCGCTTGGTTGTAGCTCTAACAGCGTACTGCATCTCCTTGCTATTTCTAACGAGGCAGGAGTTAAGGTCGACCTTGACCTCTTTAATAAGACAAGTGAGAGAGTGCCTAATCTCTGTCATCTTGCACCCGCAGGTCCTACGCATATTCAGGATCTTGATATGGCAGGCGGTATCCCCGCGGTTCAAGCGGAGCTACTAAAGAAGGGACTTATTGACGGAACCGCGCTCACTGTCACGGGTAAGAGCGTTGCCGAGAATATAGAGGGCGCGTACATAAAGGATACGAAGTCGATAAGACCTATCGACAATCCGTACAGTTCAACGGGCGGAATACAGATACTATGGGGCAATATCGCTCAGAACGGCTCTGTTGTAAAGAGAAGCGCGGTGGCGCCCGAAATGCTGAAACACAGCGGTCCCGCAAGAGTTTTCGATTCCGAGGACGAGGCTATAGAGGCTATTTATTCGGGTAAGATAACACACGGAGACGTTGTAGTTATAAGATACGAAGGACCTAAGGGCGGACCGGGTATGCGCGAGATGCTCAATCCCACAAGCGCACTTGCGGGAATGAAGCTTGATAAGACGGTGGCTCTTATCACCGACGGAAGATTTTCGGGTGCGAGCCGCGGAGCGTCTATCGGTCACGTCAGCCCCGAGGCGGCAGACGGAGGAAACCTCGCTCTGCTTCGCGAGGGAGATATAATTGATATCGACATTCCGAACGCTTCTCTCAACGCAAGGGTAAGCGATGGGGAGTTTGCCGAAAGAAGAAAGAGCTATACACCCAAAGAACCCAATATAAAGACAGGCTGGCTCTCCCGCTACTCGAAGCTTGTCAGCGGAGCTGAGAACGGCGCCGTAATGAAATAATCACGAGAAAGGATTGCTCTGCAATAATTATTACTGATGAATAATGTAAATAAGTATACAAGACAGTATTTTCCCGCGCCCGCGGGCGAGATGAAGTGGACTAAGAAGAATTACATAAGTAAAGCGCCTATATGGTGCTCGGTTGACCTCAGAGACGGAAATCAGTCGCTGATAGTTCCTATGAGCCTTGAGGAAAAGCTTGAGTTTTTCAAGCTTCTCGTAGAGCTTGGCTTTAAGGAGATAGAGGTTGGATTTCCTGCGGCGTCCGAGACAGAATATAAATTTCTTCGCACGCTTATCGAGGAGAATCTTATTCCCGACGACGTTACCGTCCAAGTGCTTACTCAGTCCCGAGAGCATATCATAAAGAAGACTTTCGAGAGCCTTCGCGGAGTTAAGAACGCTATAGTTCACCTTTATAATTCCACGTCGGTGGCTCAGCGTGAGCAGGTGTTCAAGAAGTCAAAGCAGGAGATAATCGACATCGCTATCAAGGGTGCCGAGCTGTTTAATAAGTATAATGAAGCAGAGGGGAATAAGTACCGTTTTGAGTACTCGCCCGAATCCTTCACCTGCACAGAGCCCGAGTTCGCGCTTGAGATATGCAACGCGGTGCTTGATGTGTGGAAGCCCACCGCTGACAGAAAGGTCATTATTAACCTTCCCGTTACCGTTCAGGTATCAATGCCGCACGTATACGCAAATCAGGTAGAGTATATGTCGGATAACCTTAAATACCGCGAGAACGTTCTTATTTCGCTTCACCCCCATAACGATAGAGGCTGCGCGGTGGCGGATACCGAAATGGGTCTGCTCGCGGGAGCTGACAGAGTTGAGGGAACGCTTTTTGGAAACGGTGAGAGAACGGGTAACGTTGATATCATCACACTCGCGCTCAATATGTATTCTCAGGGAGTTGACCCCGAGCTTGAGTTCGGCGATATGCCACGTATAACCGAGCTTTACGAAAGAGTAACCCGTATGCAGGTATACGACCGTTCGCCTTACGCGGGCAAGCTTGTGTTTGCGGCATTCTCGGGCTCACATCAGGACGCGATAGCGAAGGGAATGAAGTGGCGCGAGGACCACACCTGCCGTTATTGGACTGTTCCTTATCTTCCCATCGATCCTCAGGACGTGGGAAGGGAATACGAGACCGACGTTATCAGAATCAATTCTCAGTCGGGCAAGGGCGGTATCGGATATCTGCTTGAGCATAACTACGGATACGTTCTTCCACCCAAGATGCGCGAGGACGTTGGATATACCGTCAAGAGCTATTCGGATCACTCACACAAGGAGCTCTCTCCCGACGAGGTCAACGAGATATTCCACAAGGAATACATCAATATCGAAACGCCTGTGATGGTAGTCGATTATCACTTTGTGAGAAAGAGCGACAGCATCAAGGCTATCATCACTATTGATACTCCCGAGGGACATATCGACGTGGCGGCAAGTGGTAACGGACGTCTTGACGCGGTAAGTAACGCCCTGAAGAAGCACCTTGGTATCGAGTATTCTAACCTCACCTATACCGAACACGCGCTTTCTGTCGGTTCGTCCTCTCAGGCTGTAACGTACGTCAGCGTGACCTTCACCGACGGTAAGATAAGTTGGGGGGCGGGTATTCACGACGATATTATCGCGGCGTCTATCAATGCGCTCGTGTCGGCGATCAACCGTAAGCTTTTGTCTAAATAATTTTTAAGAGGTGATATAAATGTCTATGACGATGACACAGAAGATACTCGCGGCGCACGCGGGACTTGAATCTGTCAGAGCAGGTCAGCTCATAATGGCGAAGCTTGATATGGTATTGGGTAACGATATCACGTCTCCCGTAGCTATAAATGAGTTCAAAAAGAACGGATTTAATTCTGTTTTTGATAAGGAAAAGATATCCCTTGTAATGGACCACTTCACTCCCAACAAGGATATAAAGGCGGCAGAGCAATGTAAGCAGTGCCGTATGTTCGCTAAGAGCTTTTCTATAAAGAACTACTATGACGTTGGCGAGATGGGTATCGAGCACGCCCTGCTTCCCGAAAAGGGGCTTGTTGCCCCAGGTGAGGCGGTTATAGGCGCTGACTCTCACACATGTACCTATGGAGCGCTCGGAGCGTTTTCCACGGGAGTTGGAAGCACCGATATGGCGGCTGGTATGGCAACGGGAGAGGCTTGGTTCAAGGTTCCCTCGGCTATCAAGTTCGAGCTTGAGGGAGAGCTTCGACGCCCGTACGTTTCGGGTAAGGACGTTATCCTTCACATAATCGGTATGATAGGCGTTGACGGCGCGCTTTATAAGTCTATGGAGTTTACGGGAAGCGGACTTAAATCGCTTTCTATGGACGACAGACTTTGTATGGCGAATATGGCTATCGAGGCTGGCGCTAAGAATGGCATATTCGAGGTTGACGAGGTCACGCTTGCTTACGTAAACGAGAGAGTTACAAGACCATTTAACGTATATAAGGCTGACGACGATGCGGAATACGATGCCGTGTATAGAATAAATCTCTCGGAAATAGAACCCACGGTGGCTTGTCCTCATCTCCCCGAGAACACAAAGCAGGCAAGGGAGCTTTCGGATATTACCCCCGATCAGGTGGTTATCGGCTCTTGCACAAACGGCAGACTTTCGGATATGAAGGCGGCGGCTGATATACTCCGCGGCAGACATATCGCAGAGGGTATCAGATGTATTGTAATTCCCGCAACGCAGAAGATATACAAGGATTGTATCGCGCTGGGTTATATAGATACGTTTATAGACGCAGGCTGCATTGTTTCCACCCCTACTTGCGGACCTTGCCTTGGCGGATATATGGGAATCCTTGCCGCTGACGAGATAGCGGTCGCTACCACTAACAGAAACTTCGTAGGACGTATGGGACACGTCACATCCAAGATATATCTGGCAAGCCCCGAGGTAGCGGCGGCAACGGCGGTAGCGGGTAAGATATGTGACCCGAGAGACCTTAAGTAAAGGAGACACACGCATATGAATACAAAAGGTTACGTACATAAATACGGAGATAACGTTGATACTGACGTTATAATTCCCGCAAGATATCTCAACACCTCAGACCCTGCCGAGCTTGCTTCGCACTGTATGGAGGATATAGATAAGGACTTCACAAAGAAGGTAAAGAGTGGCGATATAATAGTTGGCGGAGCTAATTTTGGCTGCGGTTCTTCACGTGAGCACGCTCCGCTTTCTATCAAGGAGTCGGGCGTTTCCTGTGTTATCGCAAAGACCTTCGCGAGAATATTTTTCAGAAACTCTATCAATATCGGTTTAGCCATACTTGAATGTCCCGAGGCTAGCGAGAGGATAGCTGACGGCGACGATGTGTCTATTGATTTTGACACGGGAGTTATTACAAATTTCACAAAGAATGAGACCTATAAGGCAGAGCCCTTTCCTGATTTCGTTAAGAATATAATCAGCTCAGACGGACTTCTGAATTCTATTAAAAACAGATAAGAGGGAGATAGTAATGAATAAAAATATAACAGTTCTAAAGGGCGACGGAATAGGCCCCGAGATAGTTAACGAGGCTATAAAGGTGCTTGATAAGGTCTGCGCTAAATATTCGCACAGCTTCACATATACAGAGGTGGATATCGGCGGTTGTAGCATAGATAAGCACGGAGTTCCGATAACTGCAGAGGGAATGGAAAAGTGCAAGAGCTCGGACAGCGTTCTGCTCGGCGCTGTGGGTGGTCCTAAATGGGATAATGTTGACCCGTCTATCCGTCCCGAGAAAGCGCTTTTGGCTGTGAGAAGTGAGCTCGGACTTTTCGCGAATCTCAGACCAACTAAACTCTTTATGCAGCTTGCCGACTCATCTCCTTTGAAAGAATCTATAGTTGGTAACGGAATAGACCTTATGATAGTCCGTGAGCTGACGGGCGGAATATATTTCGGTGACCGCAGAACCGAGACGGTGAACGGCGAGAAGGTTGCTGTTGACGAGATGAAATACAGTGAGCACGAGATAGAGAGAATCGGCAGAGTTGCGTTTGAGACCGCGCGAAAGCGTTCCTCGCGCGTTGCATCCGTTGATAAGGCGAACGTGCTTGATTCCTCAAGACTTTGGCGTTCGGTAATGCACAGACTCTCGGAAGAGTACAGTGACGTTGAATACAGCGATATCCTCGTTGATAATACGGCTATGCAGCTCATCAAGAACCCCTCGCAGTTCGACGTTATCGTCACCGAGAATATGTTTGGAGATATCCTTTCCGATGAGGCGAGTATGCTTACGGGTTCTATCGGTATGATGCCATCGGCAAGTCTTTCAGAGGGAACTCTCGGTATGTACGAGCCTATCCACGGCTCAGCTCCCGATATTGCGGGAATGGATATCGCAAACCCAATAGGTACTATTATGTCCTGCGCTATGATGCTCAGATATTCCTTTGATATGCCACGCGAGGCGGACGATATTGAGGCTGCGGTGAATAAAGCGCTTGACGACGGATACAGAACAGCAGACATTTATAAGGACGGCACAAAGAAGGTAAAGTGCTCCGAGATGGGCACAATAATCGCCGCGAATATATAAGGGAAAGGAAGCGATAAAAATGCTTAATATCAAATATGAGCTTGTAGAAAACAGAAAAGCGAA
>JAZQWY010000010.1:0-3134 GCA_045632545.1 Eubacteriales bacterium
GGAGCAAAATACCGCGGTGAGTTCGAGGAGCGCATGAAAAGCGTTATGGACGAGATAACGAAAAATCCCGACATCATTCTTTTCATAGATGAGTTTCACATGATAATCGGCGCGGGCGCGGCTGAGGGGGCGGTGGACGCCGCCAATATAATCAAGCCCGCCCTTGCGAGAGGCGAGCTTCAGCTTATAGGAGCTACCACGGTGGCGGAGTACCGTTCTCACGTAGAAAAAGATGCGGCGCTTGAGAGGCGTTTTCAGCCCGTGAACGTCAACGAGCCGTCTGTAGCAGAGACTGTGACGATACTCTCGGGGCTTCGTCCAAAATATGAGAAGCACCACGGACTTAAGATATCCGACAAGGCGATAGAGGCGGCGGTGAAGCTCTCTGTCAGGTACATTCCCGACAGATTTCTCCCCGACAAAGCAATAGACCTTATCGACGAAGCGGCGGCAAAGCTGAAGATATCCGCGCTGAACTCTTCCTCTAAGAAAAAGGATACCGAACGTGAGCTATCTGACTTACTGCGGCAAAAAGAGGATGCGGTACGCGAGCAGAGCTTTGAGCTTGCCGCAGGTCTGCGCGAGCGTGAGCTTGAAATACGCGAAAGACTGCGGCAGATGCAGGAGGGTGAGGCAAACACCGATAGCATCTGTGTAAGCGACGGTGATATTGCGGATATAGTGACCGCTTGGACGGGTATCCCCATCGACAAGCTGGTAGAATCCGAAAGCGAAAAATTACTGAACCTTGAGCAAGACCTGAAAAAGGCGGTTATAGGTCAGGACACCGCCGCCGAAGCGGTGGCTCGGGCAATAAGACGCGGACGTATGGGGCTCAAGGACCCTAACAGACCTATCGGCTCCTTCATTTTCCTCGGCAAGACGGGCGTGGGGAAAACCGAGCTTTCAAAGGCGCTCGCCACGCTGATGTTCGGAAGCGAGGATTCTATGATTCGGCTCGATATGGCGGAATATATGGAGAAGCACAGTGTATCAAAGCTGATAGGCTCTCCACCCGGGTACGTCGGCTACGGAGAGGGCGGTCAGCTTACCGAGAAAATCCGCCGACGTCCCTACTCAGTCCTTCTGCTTGATGAGATAGAAAAAGCTCACCCCGACGTGTTTAATCTGCTTCTGTCCGTGCTTGAGGACGGTGTGCTTACCGACTCGACAGGAAGGCGCGTGGATTTCAAAAATACGGTCATAATTATGACTTCAAATATGGGAGCGCCATATCAAAAGACGGTATCTCTCGGCTTCTCGCCGCAGGACGGAGAGGCTGACAAAAAGCGATATACCGAGAGTATGATGTCCGAGTTAAAGAGACAGTTCACCCCCGAATTTCTCAATCGAATAGACGATATCGTCGTTTTCAATTCACTGTCCGCCGAGCATATCAGGAGTATTTCCCGCGATATGCTGAGTGAGCTCGCCGCGCGGGCGGAAGCTATCGGGATAACTCTCAATTTTGACGACAGCGTTCCCACATATCTTGCCGCAAATGCTTATGATGAGAATTTCGGCGCGCGCTCTGTAAGGCGGGAGATAGTTCACCGAATTGAGGACAGACTTTCGTCACTCATGCTCGAGAGAAGTATCGTCTCTGGAGACACGGTCGATATTTCATCGGACGGTGAGCTAATAATCTTTAAGAAAAATGACCAAGAGCTTAACTTGTCTCAAAAAGTTTTGATATAAAAAGCCCAACGGCTGAGCTTTCGCTCAGCCGTTAGTTTTTGATAAGATTACATCAACGCTCTTTCAAGCCACACAAGACCTATGCCCAGAGCGTCATAAAGTCCTTTCTTAGAGCCCTGATTTTTAATATCCCCCGAATTTTGGGGATTTATCACCTGAATGAAAATATCGTCAGGCACCTGAACTCCGCCCGCATCCTTATACGACATTATCTCAAGCACGAGAACATATTTATCGGTCATATCACCGTAGCAAATTGTATCGCCTTCACGAACCAGAGGCTTTCCCTTATATTCAAGGTATTTTCCGCCAACGAGTGTCTTTTCGTCTGCCATTACTGTTATTCCTCCCATCACAAATCGTCATGTACTGTATATTAGTATAGCACAAATTAAAATCAAAGTCAACGATATTTTCATTTTGTTTGGTTTTTTCTCTATTTAATTTGATATATTTTGTAAAATAACCGATTTGTTTACATTCCGTTCAAAAATTCGGTATATAATTATACGTGTCTTTCCAATTTTTTGGATATATTATTTTTTACGGAGCAGAATGCGTTATGAACAAAAAATTCAAACTATCCGCGAGAACATTTACACTCCTTATATGGGTTATCGCGGCGCTAACTGTTGTGGGTATCGCGCTTCGCACGGTAAATCTGTTTTTCTTCTTTGACTATGATATAAACTACTATTCCGCAGGGGCGGCGCTTCCCGTTGTGTCGAATATCCTGTTTGCACTTACCGCGCTATTTATCGCGGTGGTATGCGTGGGAGCAAGCGAGCTTCCCTTCAACGCGGACGGAAAAGAACGAGGAACTTCCATAAAGATAACCAGCGCGCTCTGCGCGGTTGCCTTTGTTGTTGCGACAGGTGTTATCTTCTCTAATTCGCTTATATCTGTGTTGATTACAATAGCTATGGCGGTCTCCGCTATATATTTTATATTGAATATCTCACGCAAAGCTACCGAGGCTCAGGCGCTGACATCTGTAGCCTTGATAATCTCTCTGGCATACGCCATAGCGACATCATACTTTGACGTATTCACGCAAATGAACTCGCCGATAAAGATACATCTGCATCTGGCTATACTCTGCTCGATGATATTTATCACGGCGGAAGCGCGCTGTATCATCGGTATGATGAAGAAAAGATTTTACTTCTTTTCTCTCGCCACGGCGGTACTCTTTACGGGCGTATCCTCAATTCCCTCGCTGATAGCTATACTCGCGGGAAAGC
The DNA here is from genome assembly GCA_045632545.1 of Eubacteriales bacterium. Taxonomy (GTDB): domain Bacteria; phylum Bacillota; class Clostridia; order Oscillospirales; family CAG-272; genus HGM12713. The sequence goes on from JAZQWY010000010.1 coordinate 2,943, forward strand.
TTGAATCTCTCGCCTACGACTTCTATTACGTCTATGACCTGTTGACTTTTGCCCTCTTTGTATACTTTGCGGTACGCCTGATAACACTTGCCATATCGGTAAACAAGTCATCGTTAGATAACGCGGCGACCGAGGAAGTAACCGCCGATGAAGCTCAAAATGAGGATATCGAAGAAAGCGAGAATACAGATT
>JAZQWY010000011.1:0-3729 GCA_045632545.1 Eubacteriales bacterium
GTTCTCGTATTTCGTATCCTTGCAGAAATATCCGTTACGAACAAACTGGAATCTCTCACCCGCCTCGGCATCAGCCAGAGAGGGCTCGACCTTCGCGTTCTTTATAACTTTGAGGGAGTCGGGATTAAGGTAGTCGTTATAGGTCTTATCTTCGGGAATGGCGTTCACGTTCTCAATTGTGAACAGCTTGTCGTAGAGCATAAGAGTTGCGTCCTTCGCGTGTGGGAGAGAGAGCCAATGGATAGTACCCTTTATCTTTCTTCCGTCGGCGGGGTTGCCGTTGCGCGTTTCAAGGTCGGCGGTACAGCGTATTTCGCGCACACTTCCGTCCTCATTCTTGATTATCTCGCCGCACTTGATGATATACGCGCCCATGAGGCGTACCTCACCTTCAGGCTTAAGTCTGAAGAACTTAGGGGGCGGAACCTCGGCAAAGTCGGACGCGTCGATATAAAGCTCTCTCGTAAAGGGTAGGGCTCTCGTACCGCATTCGGGGTTCTGAGGGTTGTTGGGCAGGTCGAAATATTCGGTCTTATCCTCGGGGTAGTTTGTGATAACTACCTTTATTGGGGTCTCGATAGCAATACGTCTTGCCGCCTTTGCGTTCAGCTCCTCGCGGATAGAGTGCTCAAGCATATCTATGTCCACAAGGCTGTTTGCCTTGGAGATACCCGCCGCCCTTACGAAATTAAATATAGACTCGGGCGTGTATCCTCTGCGGCGAAGGGCGCAGATAGTTGGAAGACGGGGATCGTCCCAGCCGTCCACCATATCGTTCTCAACAAGGTAACGGAGATATCTCTTGGACATTACCGTGTTTGTGACGTTAAGACGAGCGAACTCTCTCTGCTTCGGTTTGGGGTCGAAGCCTATATTGTCTATTACCCACTCGTAGAGAGGTCTGTGATTTTCAAACTCAAGTGAGCAGAGGGAATATGTTATACCCTCAAGAGCGTCCTGAATGGGGTGCGCGTAGTCGTAAAGGGGATAGATGCACCACTTGTCACCCTGGCGGTGATGCGAGGTGTGGACTATACGGTAGATAGCGGGGTCGCGCATATTCAGGTTTGAGGAGGACATATCTATCTTTGCTCTGAGAGTTCTCGCTCCGTCGGGGAATTCTCCGTTTTTCATACGCTCGAAAAGGTCAAGGTTCTCCTCAACGCTTCTGTTGCGGTAGGGGCTGTCCTTGCCTGCCTCTGTGAGCGTTCCGCGGTATTCCTTCATCTGCTCTGCACTCAGGTCGCAGACGTATGCCTTTCCGTCCTTTATCAGCTTGACGGCAAACTCGTAGCACTTATCAAAATAATCCGAGCCATAGAAGATACCGCCGTCTGGGATAGCTCCAAGCCAGCAGAGGTCGCGGTAGATAGACTCAACGTACTCAACGTCCTCCTTTGCGGGGTTGGTGTCGTCGTATCTGAGGTTAAATTTACCGCCGTATTTCTTTGCCGTTTCGTAGTTGATGAGTATTGCCTTTGCCGAGCCTATATGGAGATATCCGTTTGGCTCTGGTGGGAAACGGGTGTGTATCTTTATGTTGGGGTCTTCTCTGAGGTCTGCGTCGATTATGTCGTGTATAAAATTGCCTGTGATAATTTCTTCCATAGGTTTAAGCTTCCTTTTCGTTAAAGAGTGTTTATCATTTTAGATATGCGTTCCGCCACCTTTTCCTTGCCGAGTATTTGCATTACCGCATACATATCGGGGGAGTTGACCTTGCCTGTGACAGCAAGGCGCAGGAACATACTTACGTCAGCCACGTTGCCCTTAAAGGCATCTGGGTTAGCCTTGAAAGCCTTCATATCGGTGGTGTATCCGTTCTTTTCGGCGATAGACTTTATCTTGTCGAACCAAGTATTCATATCGTCAGCGGGATTGTAGGTATCCATAAAGCCCTCAAGCACTGCCTTGATATCTGCCTTTGGAAAACGCTCGGGGTATTCGCTCTCAACTGTGAAATATTCGTCGAAGAAGAATCCCATATATGGCTTTGCGTCACGCCATGTGGCGAGATCCTTTCTCGGCTTCTTTCCGCCTCTGCCGATAGAGAATATTGCCTTTGCCATATCTCTCCTAGCTGTTAGTATCTCACCGAAGGGCTTGTCGTATTCAAGCGCCCAGGCGGTGACCGCGTCTGTCACCCTGTCGGCGTCCATTTTTGAGATGACGTTCTTAGATACGTCCTCAAGCTTCGCAAAATCGAACAGACAGCCCGATACCGACATCTTCTTGATGTTGAAGGGAAAGTCAAGGTATGATTTGTCGGGATTCTGCATTCTCCATTCCTCATAGTTGGAGTTGAGCAGTGTCATAACGTACTCGCAGACCGCCTCGGGGCAGTAGCCCATCTCGGTATAATCGTCCATATTCGCGCCCATATCTCGCTTTGAGAGCTTCTTCTTGTTTCCGTTCTCGTCAAGACGCATTATCTGAGCGATGTGGAGATATTTCGGTATTTTGAAGCCGAGATATCTGAAAAGCTGAAGATGCTTCGCAAGGCTTGGAAGCCATTCCTCACCGCGAATGACGTGGGTAGTTCCCATAAGGTGGTCGTCCACCGCGTGGGCGAAGTGGTATGTGGGAATACCGTCGGATTTAAGAAGCACAAAATCTTCGTCGTTTTCGGGTATCTCCATAGCACCCTTAACGAGGTCGGTGAATTTCATTTTTTTCTCAGGGTCTCCGTCGGCGAGTATTCTGAGCACGAAGGGATTGCCCGCGGCAAGATTTTTTTCAACGTCCTCCATAGTTATCTCGCGCGCCTTGAGCATCTCTGCGCGTCTTAATTCAGCCTCTGCCTGCCAATCGGTATTTTTTATCTCCTCTTTCTTATTGACCGAAAGAAGCTCCTCAAGCTCAGCCGCCTCTGTGAAACAGGGATATGCCTTGCCCTCGGCTACGAGCTGCTTTGCGTAAACGTGGTATATCGGGCCCCTGAGACTTTGCTTGTAGGGACCATATGCGCCCTTGTCGCAGACCTTTCCGCTCTCGTCAAGGATAGCACCCTCGTCAAAGTTTATGCCGTATCTTGAAAGCGTTCTGATAAGGCCCTCTGCCGCGCCGGGTACTTCACGGCGCGCGTCGGTGTCCTCAATTCTGAGATAAAGAACTCCGCCACTCTGATGTGCAAGTCTCTCTGCAACTGTGGTTGGGAAAAGTCCGCCGAAGTGAACGAATCCCGTGGGGCTGGGGGCAAAACGGGTTACCTTAGCGCCCTCGGGAAGTACGCGGGCAGGGAACTGGGCTTCCATATCCGCGGGAGTTTTTGTAACGTTTGGAAAAAGAAGCTCCGCAAGCTTTTTGTAATCCATAATTTTATCCTTTCGTAATCGTCTACTGTAGTTGTCTGAAATAATATGAATTGTCAAGTGCGTCACCGAGAAGCGAGGGCGCACCGTGACCGGGATATATCTTCATTTTGCGGTCGTATACGCCGAGCATATCGAGAGAATTTACTATCTCGCTATGATTTCCGCCCCATAGGTCGCACCGCCCGATACTGTCCGCGAAAAGAGTGTCGCCCGTAAGCATAAAGTCGCCGCAGAGATAGCATACAGAGCCCGGAGAATGTCCCGGTGTGTGAATAACTCGGATAGTTTCTTCCCCAAGCTTTATTTCCTCGCCGTCATCAAGAAGTATTTCAGCGGGGGCATAGGCGCGGTCTCTGCCAAAGAATGTGAAAAACGCGTTCTTTTTACCGTCGGAAAGCATAGGAGAGTCACTCTT
>JAZQWY010000012.1:0-16454 GCA_045632545.1 Eubacteriales bacterium
TTGAACTCCTCAGCAAGCTGGTCGGGACGGAGCACGAGGTGTCCCTCGGATATTGTGAACTGACGGACGCGGATAAGTCCGTGCATCTCCCCGCTGTCCTCGTTTCTGAACAGCGTTGACGTCTCGCCAAGTCTCATGGGAAGGTCTCTGTAGGAACGCTTCTTATTGAGGAATACCTGATACTGGAAGGGGCAGGTCATAGGACGGAGCGCGAAGCACTCTTTTGTATAATCGTCTGGATCTCCCATAACGAACATACCGTCAAGATAGTGATCCCAGTGTCCCGATATCTTAAACAGCTCTCGCTTGGCCATAAGGGGAGTCTTTGTGAGGAGATATCCTCTCTTTTGCTCCTCATCCTCTACCCATCTCTGGAGTGTTTGGATAACTCTCGAGCCCTTCGGAAGCAGGATAGGAAGTCCCTGACCGATAGAATCGACGGTAGTGAAATATTCTAGCTCTCTACCTATCTTATTATGGTCTCGCTTTCTCGCCTCCTCAACAGCCTCAACGTAAGCTTTGAGCTGATCTTTAGCAGGGAAAGCTATACCGTATATTCTCTGGAGCATCTTATTTTTCTGGTCGCCCTTCCAATAAGCGCCCGTGCACTGTGTCAGCTTAAGTGCCTTAACTGCCCCCGTAGCAAAAAGGTGCGGTCCCGCGCAGAGGTCTGTGAACTCGCCCTGACTGTAGAAGCTGATAACAGCGTCCTCGGGAAGCTCCTCAATGAGCTGGACCTTGTAGGGCTCGTTCTTTTCCTTCATAAACGCGATAGCTTCCTCTCTCGGAAGCTCAAAGCGTTCTATACGGAGATTTTCCTTTACTATCTTCTTCATCTCGTCCTCTATCTTGGAGAGTATATCGGGAGTGAAGGAGACCTCGCTGTCGATATCATAATAAAATCCGTTCTCTATGGCAGGACCTATAGTGAGCTTCGCCTCTGGATAAAGGCGCTTCACCGCCTGGGCAAGGATATGAGACGCGGTATGGCAAAACACATGCTTTCCGCCCTCGTCCTCAAAAGTCAGAAGCTTTACCTCGCTTCCAGCCTCGGGAATTTTCGTAAGCGCGCATATCTCGCCGTTTACCTCGGCAGCTACCACACTTCTGTTGATAACGCCCGCCTCGGCTGCCGCGTCGTAAACGCTTACGCCGTCTGCCGCTGAGGCAGTTTGTCCGTTAAATAAGATTTTCATTGTTATATATTCCTTTCATAATTATTCACGATAAAAATACACCCCGAACAGTAAAAACACTGTTCGGGGTGTGGATTATCCGCACGGTTCCACCCGAAACTTTAACTCATTTCTATGAAATTAAGAAATCAGGGCGGTACCGTTCGCAAGCGTATATGGGGGCTCTCAGCTCCGCTCCCTCTCTGTAATACCGTTTCTGCGACGACATATCTCTGATTTTAAGGCTTAATCAATTTTTAGCCTTGTTGTAATCCGAATTGGGATTGACTACCTCTCGCCAATCAAGATCTCCCCTGTCAAGCGCGGTGATAACCACCTCAGCGGTAGCGATATTTGTGGCTACGGGGATATTGTGAATGTCACACATTCTGAGGAGCTCGTGCTCCGAGGGGTTGAATTTCGCTTCGGGACGAGTGTCTCTAAAGCATAGAAGAACATCTATTTCATTATACGCCACTCTGGAGGCGAGCTGTTCCTCTCCACCTTGACTACCCGACATAAGCTTTGTTATTGAAAGTCCTGTTGCTTCCGAGATATACTTAGCGGTTGACGCGGTGGCGCAAATATTATGTTTACTTAGTATACCGCAGTACGCGATGCAGAACTGAGCCATCAATTCTTTTTTTAGGTCGTGCGCGATTATAGCTATTTCCATCCGTCTCTCCTTTTCCCCGATCGTGCGTATACTCGGCTAGTTTCAATAATTATTATGCGTTATTATACCACAAAAACCTATCTTTTGTCAATATAATATTTAATATTTATAAAAAATGACGAATAATTATTTTTTGAATACCTATTGTTTTTTGAGGCGATTTGCATTATAATAGTATTTGAATAAATTTTTATTAATATATTTCCGCGGAGGTTTAAGAAACAAAATGGTAAAAGAAACTATCAATGCCGTTGCTCTCACAGATCCCGAGATAGCGGCTGCAATCGAAAGCGAGCTTAACCGTCAGAGAGACGGACTTGAGCTTATCGCATCCGAAAATGTTGTGTCTGAGGCGGTTCTCTACGCAATGGGCTCGGTACTTACAAACAAATACGCAGAAGGGTATCCCGCTAAGCGTTACTACGGCGGATGTCAGTGTGTTGACGTAGTTGAGAATATCGCTATCGAGAGAGCTAAGAAGCTCTTTGACGCGGCTTACGCAAACGTTCAGCCCCACAGCGGCGCTCAAGCAAACACGGCGGTCTATTTCGCGCTTCTTCAGCCGGGCGATACGGTTATGGGTATGAGTCTCGCTCACGGCGGACACCTTACACACGGAAGTCCTGTAAATATTTCGGGTATGTATTATAATTTCATTCCCTACGAGCTAAATTCCGAGACAGAGATGATAGATTACGACGAGTTTGAAAAGCTGGCTAAAAAACACAAGCCGAAGCTCATCGTAGCGGGCGCGTCTGCTTACCCCCGCGTAATAGATTTCAAGAGAATGGCTGACGTCGCTCATTCCGTGGGCGCGTATTTTATGGTAGATATGGCTCATATCGCGGGACTTGTTGCCGCAGGCGAGCATCCTTCGCCTATGCCTTACGCTGACGTTGTTACGACTACCACTCACAAGACACTCAGAGGTCCTCGCGGCGGTATGATATTGACCAACGACGAGGAGCTGGCGAAAAAGTTCAATAAGGCGATATTCCCCGGAACTCAGGGCGGACCTCTTATGCACACTATCGCCGCGAAGGCTGTCTGCTTCGGCGAGGCACTGAAGCCTGAATTCAAGGTATATCAGCACAATATCGTTGAGAACGCGAGAGTTCTTGCCGATTCTCTGCTCGCTGAGGGATTTGACCTCGTATCGGGCGGTACCGACAATCACCTTATGCTCGTTGACCTTAGACCTATGAAGATAACAGGCAAAGAGTTTGAGGCGAGACTTGACGCCGTTCATATCACAGTTAACAAGAACGCTATCCCCAACGATCCCGAGAAGCCCTTCGTTACGTCAGGCGTAAGAGTGGGAACGCCCGCTGTTACGTCAAGAGGTCTTGGCGTTGAGGATATGAAGGTAATCGCTAAGCTCTTTAAGCAGACCGCTACCGATTTTGATAGCAGCGCCGATTCCGTCAGAGCGACAGTCGCTGAAATATGCAAGAAATATCCTTTGTATTAATAGACGAATAATGTTAATAGGGGGATGGTGCAACGTTTCGTTGCACCATCCCCTCCTCTTTGAACACTCTTATCCTATGAACAAAATCTGTGGGGTGTTTCTTTAACTTATTTTTTATATGTGGTTATATGTGGGCAGTATTTATTATGATTTTAGAACCCTTCCTTTTTGCCTCTCAGTCTCCATATGAGCTTACGCAGAAGCTCTGCGGGGAACACGCAGAGCGAGATGAGCATTGTGAATATCAGCTCCGAGGGGGTAAGCGGGGCGGTTCGCAGAACACTTCCGCCAAGATAGACGAATACTATCTGTATTATGCACACCGCGCTCATTATCAGGCAAAATGCTTTGTTCTTTGCTATCCCTGCCAAGAGACGCAGTCTGTCGGTGCGCGAGTTGAAGCAGTTGAATACAGATGAGAAAATGAAAAGGGCGAAAAAGGCTGTCAGCAGATAGATATTGTCCGGTGACGCTCTGAAATGCGAGGTTATAAACGGAGATTTGAGAAAGACCAGGCAGAGCGCGACTGTGAAAGAGCCGAGGAGAATTATCTGATTTATCATATATCTGTTGAGTATCGGCTCGTCGCGCCGTTTCGGGCGTTCCTTCATATAAGAGGGTAGGGCAGGTTCACCCGCGAATGCAAGACCGCCGAGGGTGTCCATAATTATGTTTATCCAAAGCATCTGAACCACGGTGACGGGCGCGTCAATACCTATAAACGGGCATATCATAGACACACCCACGGCGCAGAAATTCATAGTAAGCTGAAGGACGATGAATTTTCTGATGCTCTTGAATATATTTCTTCCGTAGAGTACCGACTTGCAGATAGAGGCGAGGTTGTTGTCGGTTATGATAATATCTCCCGCGTCCTTTGCCACCTGAGTGCCGTTTCCCATGGCGAAGCCGATGTCGGCGCGCCTCAGCGCGGGAGCGTCGTTGATACCGTCTCCCGTCATACCCGCCACAAGACCAAGCTCCTGAGCCGCCTTTACAAGGCGGCTCTTGTCTGTTGGGAGCGCGCGCGCCACCACGGCAAGAGAGGGAAGTATCTCCCGCAGACGACTGTCGGATAGAGCCGCCAGTTCGTCACTTGTGAGTAGGAGATTATGCGTTCTGTCGATAATTCCGCACCGTTTGGCGATAGCCTCGGCGGTATCCTTATTGTCGCCTGTTATCATAACGACCTGTATGCCCGCGCTTTTCAGTTGGAACACGGCATCTTCCGCCTCCTTGCGGAGGTTGTCGCTGAGAAGTACGGCGCAGATGAGAGTCATATCTCCGAAGGACGAGGCAGTGTGTGCGTTGTCGGAATAGGCTATCAGGAGAACTCTGCCGCCCGAGGAGGTCATATTTTCTATCTGTCTTGCGAATGAGTATGCGTAGGGCGCAAAATTTATCTCGCTCCCCGAGGGATGCATACAATATTTTATATGCGGTAAGAGCTTCTCAGGCGCGCCCTTGATGAAGCTGCGTCCCTTGGAAAGGGTAACGGAGGAATATTTCCTCGCGCTGTCAAAGGGTGTTTTTGCGATTACGGAGCAGCTTTCGAAAAAACGAAAGTTCTTGACCGCTTCGAGCAGGGCACGGTCGGTCGAGTTACCTCCAACGGCGGTATTCTCAGATAGGGTAGATACGGTGTTCAGCCGACAGGACGCGTTAAACAGGTCGAATACGGAGGGCGACTTGCTTCTGAATTTTTTCATATCGTCGAAGCTAGTTCCGTCGCAGAGAAATACGCCCCCCACCGAGAGCTTTCCCTCTGTGAGTGTTCCCGTCTTGTCGGTGAAAAGTATATTCATGCTTCCCGCCGCCTCTATCCCCGCGGGCTTTCGCACGAGCACGTTGTCGTTTATCATTTTCTTTATGTTTGAGGAGAGAACGACTGCTATCATCATTGGAAGTCCCTCGGGAACGGCTACGACTATTACCGTCAGTCCGAGCATAAAGGCGTGGAGAAAATTTTCGAGCAGATAGGGCATATCTGCGAATTTCATAGCTACGAGCCGCATATTGAAGGCGCTGTCGATAAAAAAGGTGTTAAAAAGATAGGCAAGCGCAACGAGTATTGCGGCAACGTATCCGAGGCGGCTTATCTGCCTTGCCAGCTTTGAGAGCCTCAGCTTCAGCGGACTTTCTCTTGTGTCAAGCTGTATCTCCTTTGATATCTCGCCGAGGAAGGTTTTGTCTCCAACGCGCTCCACGTGCATCTCGGCCTCGCCCGAGAGGACGGTACAGCCTCTGAAAAGGGCAGACGGGGAGGAGGGAAGCAGGGAGGTATCCGATGTCTTATATTTTTCCACCTCTCGGCTCTCTCCCATCATAGAGGATTGGTCTGTGGTGATTCGCCCCGATATGATAAATCCGTCGGCGGGTATCTGCTCACCCGCGCCTATGAGTATGATATCTCCCACTACCACGTCCTCTATCGGAATACTGCATATCTTGCCGTCTCGCCGCACTCTGAAATCGGCTTTGGAGCATTCCTCTGACAGCCGCTTGAAGGCCGATTCGCCGCCGCGCTCGGATAACGTGGATATAAAGGTGGCGAGGAATACCGACACGGCAATACCTACAGTCTCAACGATATCGCCGCCCTGAAACACGAATATGAGATTGACCGCGAGGGCGCAGAGAAGTATCTTTATTACGGGGTCGCCTAAGTTTGAGATAAAATGGGCGATAAATCCCTTTGAGGGACGGACACTCAGGGTATTCGCGCCGTGCTCGGCTCTTGAGACGGCGACCTCGCCCTCGGTGAGTCCCCTCTCATTTTTTTGTGACAGACTGTATCTATTCATAAATATAAACCTTTCAGGGTGTCCGAGAATATTATAAATATAGCTAAACATAGCTCGGAGCAGTATTCATTTTCAAATATATGAATATTTGGGGCGGTAAATGATTAATTATATCTTTGTTAAATAAAAACAGAACTTCTGTAAATTTATAGATTTTTATATTGACAAGGAGAGAGAGGAAAATTAATATATTCTACAAGCTATCGGGATATAAAGAACTCGGGGGTGGTTTGATGAAGCTAAAAGTGGATATTTCTGTCAGGGAGAGAATGTTGTCCTTGGGAATATGGCGAAGCAGTCTTTTGTTTTTTCTTATTTCATTCGTTGGGTGGTGCTTTGAAAAGGTCGCTCGGTATATTGTTTATAACAGCGTAACTGACAGAGGATTTCTGACGATGCCGCTATGTCCGATATACGGCTTTTCTATATTGATGATATATTTTCTTATCGGTTCGCCGAAAAGTCCTATCATAGGAGTGGAGTACGAGACTGACGGTAGATGGGAGAGAGTTTTTTCCTTTATTATAAATTTCTTTATATACTTTGCCTTCGCCGCGGCAGTAACGAGCGCCGTAGAGCTGGTGACGGGTATGTTCTTCAAGGAGGTAATGGGGGTGACACTCTGGAATTACCAGGACCGTTTTATGAATCTTTGGGGATATATATGCCTGGGCTACAGTATGCTGTGGGGCGGACTTATAAGCCTGTTTATGCTTTTTTGCTGGGAGTCCATATGCCGCGCGGTTAGAAAAATAAGGATAGGGACAGTCCGAGTGCTCGGAGCGTTATGTCTTACTCTTATGATGTCCGACTTCATTTTTAATCTCATATATTTGTTTAGGGTGGGTTCTCATTTTAATTTCCTGTAAATTTATTATTAAATCCTTTATAGGTTTCTCTTGCGGCATTGACAAACCTAAGAAAAATGTATATAATTAAGGTTGATAATATGCTAAGGAGTTTAGAACGATATGCGTTTTGGAAAAATATTTACGCTAACTGTCGCGCTGCTGCTCTTCCTTTCCTGCTTTGCGTCCTGTAATAAGGATGAGCCTGTGGTTGAGGACGTCTACTATACCGTTACCTTTGATTCAAACGGAGGCTCTGCCGTTGAAGCTATGAAGGTCAAAAGCGGTGGTACTGTCACCGTTCCTGCCGAGCCCGAAAAAGAGGGATATATATTTGCGGGGTGGAGAAACGGCGCTGTCGATTGGAGCTTTGGTGATAATAAGGTTACCTCTGACATTACGCTTACCGCCGCTTGGATAGACGCTACGACGGTTTTTCAGTATGTGGTAAACGACGAGCAGATAACCGTAACAAAATATATCGGCGATATGGCTTTAATAAGATTGCCAAATAGTATGGCGGGATTTCCTGTTACCTCTGTTGCCGCGAACGCGTTCGAGAATACAAAGTCGGAAGACGTGTACCGCATCATTCTTGGTGAGAATATAACCTCGGTGGGAGATTCGGCATTCAGCGGCTGCGAGGGGATAGAGATAATAGTTGAAGGCGGTCTTGTGTCCATCGGAGAAAAGGCGTTCTACGGCTGTGACGGACTTACGTCGGTGACCTTTGGCGAGGGAGCGCAGACCGTTTCCTACGGCGCGTTTTCGGGCTGTACTTCACTTAAGACAGTGGTTCTTTCGGGAACTGTGACTAAGATAGACGAGAGCGCTTTTGCGAATTGTTCCGCACTGCAATCGGTTATGCTCCACAGCTCACTTAAGAGCGTTGGTGACAGCGCGTTCCTTGATTGCGAAGCTATGAAGGCAGTCTACTATTACGGAACGGCTGAAGAATGGGCGCAGACCGAGATAGCCAAGGCGAATAACGGAAATACCGTACTGACGGAGGCGAATTTCTATATCTACTCCGAAACCGAGCCCACAGAGGGCGCGCAGGGGCAGTATTGGCATTTTGAGAAAAACGGAAAAATAAGGATCTGGTGACGGTTATCAGATACTTTGGGAGGTTAAATTGAGTAATCAAAGATCTTGCGGTAGTAAAAAAACTTCTATAGGAGGTCAAGCGCTGATAGAGGGAATTATGATGCGCGGACCAAAGGTCACCGCTATGGCGGTGAGAAATCCTAAAGGTGAGATAGTGCTTGAAAAATGGGAGACGCAGACCACGGCGCGCGCCAAAATATTCAAGCTTCCTATAATACGCGGCGTGTTTGGATTTATAGATTCTATGCGCTTCGGCTATAAATGTCTTATGCGCTCGGCTGAGATATCGGGACTTGACGAGCTTGAGGACGAGGTCAAGCGTGAAAAAGAGCTAAAAAAAGCCGAAAAAGCAAAGAAAAAAGCCGCCAAGAAGGCGGACACCGTTGAGAAGACTGTTGCAGAGCCCAACACCGAAACCGAAGATGTTGATACCGTCATTACGGAAAATGGGATAGAGGCAGAGGAAGCCGTAGCGGAAAACGTGGCAAAGTCTGCAGAGAAGAAAGAGTCGGGTATACTTATGAATACCATTATGGTGGTGGCGGTGGTGCTTGGAGTTGCGCTGTCTGTGTCGCTATTTATTATGCTTCCGTCGTTCATATACAAATGGGTATCGGGGCTGTTTCCCGTACTTCGCCCCGAATCTCCCGCACTTGCTTCTCTTGTGAAATCGGTGTTTGAGGGCGTGCTGAAAATAGTAATTCTTGTTGGATATATGGCGCTTGTGTCGCTTATGAAGGACATACGCAGAACCTTTCAGTACCACGGCGCAGAGCATAAGACGATATTCTGTTATGAGCATGGCAAGGAGCTTACCGTTGAGAACGTAAAGGCGGAGCGCCGTTTTCACCCCAGATGCGGAACGTCCTTCCTTATACTTATGCTTATCGTGGGAGTATTCATATCATTTTTTATAGATCCTATAGCAATCACGATATCTGGTGACGTACCGCCCACGTGGCTCAGAGCTATAATCAGACTTTTGCTCCTGCCGCTTATTATGGGCGTTGGCTATGAGCTGATAAAATTCGCGGGACGGCACGACAATCTCCTCACTAGGATAATCTCAGCTCCCGGTGTGTTGCTGCAGCACATGACGGTTTTTGAGCCGACCGACGATATGATAGAATGCGCTATCACTGCCTTCAAAGAGGTCATTCCCGAGGATAATAGCGATAATTATTGATATTATCAATACAAGCTCCCCTTGTTTGGCAATATACAGAAAACGCGCCTGCGGTAAAGTTTACCGCAGGCGCGTTTGTGATTTTAAACTTGTGCAAAGTTGAATTATTTTCCGTAAGCTAATTCCATAAGCTTTGTAAGCTTTTTAGCTTCGGCTATTCCGCACCCCTCGAGAATATTTTGCGTACAGAACTGAACGATTGGAGGAGGGAGCGATCTGCCAACATCAATATTGACAAATTCGTTGGAATTACCGATGCGAGCGGAGAGAGATTTGCCATGAAGTATAAGATGTCCGTTTTCTCCGCCTATTTCGAGTGTAACGGGGCATCCTACAGAGACAAAACTAGTTTCGTTGATAGCGATACATCCGTTTTCGTAGCCCATGACAGTGACAGCGTTATCCTCAACTCTATCGGTGTTGATAGCAAGAGTATCCTCGCGATCACAAGCGAGTAAAAATGTTGACATAGCTGTCTTTGGCATACCGCAAAGCCACTCTGCCATATACATTCCGTGAGCGCCGAGATCCATCATAGCTCCGCCTCCGCACTCTTTTCTATTATAGAAATGGGCTGGAAGCCAATTTGAAGTACTGCCATTATGGGTATTACGGTATCTGAAATAGTTTATCTTACCAAGTTCACCGCTATCCACGATCTTTTTAACCGCTATAGCTCCTGAAATGTACTTGTGCGGTAGTGAAATGACAAATTTTACTTTGTTTTTGTTTACCGCATCTTCCACACGCTCACAGTCAGCTGTGGTTAGAGCAAGAACCTTTTCGGTGAAAATATCCATTTTGGCGTTTGCAAGAGCAATTATAACATCAGCGTGCTTTTCAGTGGAGGTACAGACGATAGCTGCATCTGCACCGCTTGCGAGAAGCTCTTCAAAGCTTTCAAAAGGTTTTACAGAGTACGTTTTGCAAAATTTTGACAGCCTATCGGGATCGTCATCATAAACTCCAATCACTTCCGTATGCTTAGAAGCGATTTCATAATACTCCGGAGCGTGAACATGCCAAAGTCCGCAAATCACTGTTTTCATTCAAAGTACACCGGCTTTCCTGTTTTACTGGACGTATAAATAGCTTCGAGAATTTCAGAAACCACTCTTGCTTGATCAGGGAGAACAACGGGATCGGTGTCATCAATTATGCACTGGATCCAATTTCTTGCCTCGGTGAGAGCAGGAGTTTCCTTTACTCCCGAATAGAAGTTAACGCCACCCGCAGATGTGTTGACCTCGGTATTTACCTCTCTTCCAAGCTCTACCTTGTTGATGACCAATTTGTCCTTTAATATAGAGAGTCCTGCTTTGCTTCCACAGAGCACACAACTTCCCTCCGGTATAGGATCAGCGATGTTCAGAGCCCAGCTTGTTTCGAGGAGGATAGTAGCGCCGTTTTTCATTACGATCATAGCGCAAGCGGATTCCTCAAGGGGAGTGGTGCTGACACCATTGTCGCCCCAAATGTTACCCGCCTCGGGATGCTCGAGCTTTTTGTGAGTCTTGCCGAGAACTACAGCGGGCTCGTAGTTGTTCATAAGATAAAGCGTGAGGTCAAGAGAATGGGTAGCGATATCAATGATAGGACCGCCACCCTGTGCGTCCTCGTCAAGGAAAACGCCCCAGTTGGGGGTTCCGCGGCGTCGGGTAGCTAAACAGTTCGCGTAGTAGATCTCGCCGAGAGCGTCCGTATCAATATATTGCTTTGCATATGCACTTTGGACCTTTTGGCGGTGCTGATAACCTATAGTCAGTTTTTTACCTGTAGCCTTGGCTGCGTCACACATTCTTTTTGCGTCAGCGGCAGTCTTTGCCATAGGCTTTTCGCACATAACGTGCTTGCCTGCGTATAGCGCATCTATGGTTATATCGGCGTGTTCACGGTTGGGCGTCAAAACATGGACTACCTCTACTTCTTCATTTTTGAGAAGTTCCTTGTAATCGGTGTATACCTTGGCATCGGGAGTACCGAATGCTTCGGCAGCCTCCTTGGCGCGTTTTTCGATAATGTCGCAGAAAGCTATCATTTGAACGTTTGGGAGCTTGCGGAGTGAAGGCATATGCTTTCCGTTTGCTATACCGCCACATCCGATTATTCCGACTTTTACTATTCTGTCCATAAGTACAAATTCCTTTCGTTTTTTATTTTTTTGCTTTTCATAAAAAATTAATATTAATTTTTTATATGATAAGTATAGCATTTTTGTCATATTCGTGCTATAATAAAAATACCCTGAATTATTAAATTTTTGTTGTCGAGGTAAAAAATGAAGGAGTATCGGATAGAAGCAGAAAACAGGATAGCCGACGGAAACGGTATAGAATTTTTTGCTCAGTATTTTTCAAGCGCTGAAGGAAAGTGTACGCCACACATACATTCATCCGTAGAAATGCTTTTTATCGCTAAGGGAAGATTTAGAGTTTGTTCGGAAAATACCGAACAACTTGCATATGAGGGGGATATGGTGTTGTTCAGACCAAACACAATACATCATATATACGCGATGGAAGCAGAAAGTATTTACTATGTGCTAAAGTTACATCCCTCGTTCATTCTTGCAATTTCATCCCACGAATACGGGGCAGCTTATCTGCTCAAGCTTTCTATTTTCAAAGATGGAATAAAGATAGTATGGTCACATAAAGAGTGTGAGCAAAATGGGATATCGCGAGTAAGAGAGTTGATATTACGTGAATACAATGAAAAAAAATACGGGTTTGATGTTGCAATAAAGGTTTATGCCGTTCAGATATTGCTTATAGTTATACGCGATCTTGAAAAGAACGAAGTAGGACTTTCGCTTGCAGATGAAAAAAAAGATAATCTTTCAAGACGAATATACGATTCAATCATTTATATAAATAAGCACTATGCCGAGGATATAACCGCCCTTGATTGTAGCCGCGAGGTTTTTATGAGCTATAGTTATTTTTCGCGCTCTTTTAAGCGTATGACAGGAAAATCCTTTACTGAATATCTTATGAACGTAAGGATAAACAGAGCAGAAAAGGCTCTTTTGTCAAGCGAGAAGCCAGTGACGCAGATCGCTACCGAATGTGGCTTTAACAATGCGGCGTATTTTAGCGCTGTTTATAAGAAGCTCAAAGGAATTTCTCCTACATCTGTACGACGTACGGTCGTTAAGTAAGAAGAGAGAATACCTCACTCCCAAAATAAAATATTGAAGGACAGAGACGAAAAATCTCTGTCCTTTTTTATATAGGAGCTATCTTTCTATTATTTCACAGCTCTTTTAGCAGCTGTGAGGGTGTTTTGCATAAGCATCGTGATAGTCATAGGTCCAACTCCGCCCGGGACGGGAGTAATGTAGGAAGCCTTCGGCTCGACAGACGCGAAATCAACATCGCCCGTCAGCTTACCGTCAGCGCGGCGGTTCATTCCTACGTCGATAACGACCGCGCCCTCCTTTACCATATCCGCGGTGAAAAAGTCTGCTTTGCCTATAGCCGCCACGAGAATGTCGGCGCGTCGGCAGACCTCTGAGAGGTTTTTCGTGCGGCTATGGCATACCGTCACCGTTCCGTTAGCGTGGAGCAACAGCATAGCCTGCGGTTTACCGACTATATTGGAGCGTCCGACTACCACACACTCCTTGCCCGATATCTCAATTCCGCTGCGCTCAAGAAGCGCCATAACGCCCGCGGGAGTGCAGGGGAGAAAATCATAGTCGCCAATCATTATCTTGCCTACGTTGTAGGGGTGGAAAGCGTCTACGTCTTTTGCGGGGGATATGCGAAGGATTACCTCGTTCTCGTCAAGGTGACGGGGCAGAGGGAGTTGGCAGAGTATGCCGTGGATATTTGTGTCTGCGTTGAGCTTGTCCACAAGGGCGATAAGCTCCTCTTGCGTAGTCTCCTCGGGAAGCTCGTAGGCTTCGGAGTAGAAGCCTACCTCGTCGCAGGCGCGTCTCGTGTTTCTTACGTATACCTGAGATGCGGGATCGCTTCCGACGATTATCACCGCAAGACCGGGCTTAAATCCGTTTTGCGCTACAAAGGCAGCGGTCTGTTCCTTTATTTCAGCGCGTATCTGCGCCGATATTGCTTTTCCGTCAATTATTTTTGCCATAGTATTATTCCTCTTCGTTTTCTGTATTTGTTATTTCAGCGTTATCGTCTTTTTCCTCAATGCTCCGCGCGTTATCAGTATCAGTCGCGACAGTAGCCGAGGTCTTGAATTTGGGATACTCAGCCTCGTAAGTCACGCTTCCCGTCAGCCTCTCTCGGCGCGCCTTAACAAGATTGTATATAAGGAAGGCGGTTCCTACGACGAAGCAGACAAAGCCCACGACCTGAGATATTCTGAAAACTCCGACGTAAAGGCTGTCTGTGCGCAGTCCCTCGATAAACATTCTGCCAAAGCCGTACCAGGAGATATACATCAGAAATACCTGCCCGTCAAACTTTTTCTTTTTGTAAAGCAGGTTGATTATTATAAATCCCACGAGATTCCACAAGGATTCGTACAGGAACGTGGGGTGGAAATAGTGCATTTTGGAGAAGCTTTCTATGTTTGGGATAAGCCCCATTCTGATGAAATAGAAGATACTGTCCTCAGCCACCTCTGCGCCGTACGCCTCGCCGTTGAAGAAATTCCCCCAACGTCCGAGAATCTGACCTATCATCACCGCGGGGGCGACCATATCGAACGCCTTCAGCGGGTTTATCCTTTTGTGTAGGCAGACGAAGAAGACCGTAAGTCCGCCCGCGATGATACCGCCGTATATAGCGAGACCGCCGTTCCAGATAGCTATCATTTCAAGGAAGCTGTCGTATTCGGATAGCGAGGTTAGAACGTAGTAGAGACGCGCACCGATAATGCCGAGGGGAACTGTGAGGAGCGCCATATCAAGCAGGTCGTCGGTGCTTATATGCTCTTGCTTCGCGCGGTAATAGCAGTAGGTTACCGCAAGGATTATTCCAAGAGTAATGATAAGTCCGTACCAGCGCACCTCAAGGCTTCCTATTGAGAAAGCCACGGGGTTTACCTGAAAATTATCGATTCCCAAGCCCGGGAAAGAAACGGTTATCATATATTTTCCTCCTTAAGTAAAATTTACCCTCAATTTAGCGGATACACCGCAGACATAGTGAAGAACTCGTCACGGAAATGCCCTCCGAAAAGCTCCTCGACGTCCTCAAACTGTACATCAGCTATTATATTCGCGTAGCTCAGAAGCTCCGAGCCATCAAATATAAATGATAACAGATTATTGGCGATACTGTCTGTTGAATCGAATTCTTTCACAAATTCGGCGTACATAACTCGCTTTCCGCGCTCAAAATCCTCACGCGAGAGACCTTCTTGAGCCACACTTCGCAAATACTCGCGTATTTTATCAAGTACCGCCTCGGGATTGTCCGCCTCTCCCGCTATCGAGTTGAAGGCGAAAGAATCACTTATCGTGTAGCAATAGGACATCTCAGGCGAGATAAGACCGTTTTCAAACAGGTCTGAATATAGCTTTCCCGCCCTTGAAAAGAGCATCTCGTTGAGTATCGACATCGCCGCGTCCTTTCTCTGCCTTTCCATGGAGCTCACGGGAATAGCAATATCTTTGATGCCGATATTGAATATAGGCTTCGCCACCTTCATTTTCTTTTTTACGCGGGGAAGAAATACTTCGGGGGATTCCAAAGAGTTTTCCTCTGAACGGACTATTTTAATGTCCTTTCGCTCTCTTGGCAGATGTCTGTCCGCTATATTCACTACGTCCTCGGGAGCTACGTCACCGCAAACTATGAGTGCCATATTCGATGGCGAGTAGAAAACACGGTAACATTCGTAAAGCAACTCGGGGGTTATCTTTTCTATTGATTCCACCGAGCCGCATATATTGCGCCGTATGGCGTGGCGCTCGTACAGTCCCTCGAGCATTCCGTAATAGCAGGCTTCGCTTGGGCTGTCGTCATACATTCCAATCTCCTGAGCGATTATCCCGCGCTCTTTTCTTACCGATTTCTCTGTGAAATACGGGTGATAAACGAAATCTATAAGCTCCGCAAGAGAATCTTCAAAGTTTTCAGTACAACTAAAAAGATATGCTGTTTTGTTAAAAGACGTATAGGCGTTTGCGTCTGCTCCAAGGGCAGAAAAGTGCTCGAATGCGTCGCTCCCGTCCTCGTTGGCAAAGAGCTTGTGTTCAAGAAAATGAGCTATACCGTCGGGAACCGCGGTGATAGAATGCTCACCCTCAACGCCGAAGCTGTTATCTATAGAGCCGTAGCGTGTACCCAGCAGAGCGTACGTGGACGAAAGCTTTTTCGGGAAAATATAAATGTCAAGTCCGCAGGCGTGCGTGTATTTATAATATTTCTCGCGCAGGAGATGGCTGTCGAACACTTCAAAATCAATATTCATCATTCCTCTCCTCCGTCAAATCCATCATCCTCGCAAGCAAGCGTACCTTTGAGAAAATACACCGCGTTAAGGGTGACCTTCTGTGACACCGCTATTACCTGTTTCTTCGTTACCGCCTCGAATTTTCTTAGATAATCTTCGGGAGAAGCGGCTATTCCGTACATTTGCCTTGTGCTGTAAAAGGCGAAAAGCTCAAACGGGTAGTCGTACATCTGGCGGTACCAGTGGGCGATAGACTTCTTTGCCGCCGCAAGCTCGGTATCGCTTATATTGCCTTTCTTTATTTCGTCAAGCTGAGCGAGTATCTCAGATTTTGTTTGTTCGACCTTGGCAACATCGATACCGCTTGATACGGTGATATTTCCAAGATATGTGTCGTATGAGGATGCACAGTAGTAGCAAAGGCTCAGACGCTCGCGCACGTTCATAAAGAGCTTTGACGCGGGTGAACCGCCGAATATCTCGTTAAAGAGGACAGCGGCGAAGTATTCCTCGTCGTCGGCGCAAACGCCTATCCGAAATCCCAGAGATAGTTTACCCTGAGATACGTCAAAGGGCTCGGTAACGTCACGAAGCTCCGTGAGAGCTTCGGCGTTTATCGGGTTAAGTGCGCTCTGCTTTCCGTGAAAATCCGAAAAATATTTTTTGATTATATCCGCCACGTATTCGTGCTCCGCACTACCTACGTAGAATATCTCAAGCCGCGCCTCGCGAATAAGTTGGCTGTAATGCGCGTAGAGCTGTACCTCGTCGGCAGACGATACCGTGGCAAGAAGGTCGTTCATGGTGGGGAA
>JAZQWY010000013.1:0-10811 GCA_045632545.1 Eubacteriales bacterium
AAGAAAAAATCGAATACAGAAGCGCCCGAGACAGAGGCGCGCTCCGCTGAGCTGGTATTTGATACCCCCTCGGTAGAGGAGAAGCCTACGGACGGCAGACAGCCGATGATATCCATAAAAAATCTTCATAAGGCGTACGGCGAGAAGCAGGTTCTTAAGGGACTTGACCTTGATGTATACGAGGGAGAGCTTTTTGGATTTATAGGTAAGAACGGTATCGGTAAATCGACTACCATTGACTGTATTATCGGCTCAAAGAAGTTTGATGACGGAAGCATTACCCTTGACGGATACGACGTAAAGGATGAGCCTATAGAGGCTAAATATTCCTTTGGCTACGTTGCCAGCGAGCCGTCCTGCTATGAGGTTATGACGGGATATGAGTATCTGGAGTTCGTAGCGAGTATATATCAGATAACCGAGGGTGACTTCGTGAGAAATTACAAGTACCTTTGCGGACGTCTCAGTCTTGACGAGGCTGAGCTTTCAAACCCCATTTTCGATTATTCACACGGTATGAAGCAGAAGCTTTGCCTTGTGGCGAGCCTTATGCACAACCCCAAAATATGGATGCTTGACGAGCCTACCGTCGGTCTTGATATTATGGCGGTGGAGGAACTCAAAAAAATGATGAGAGAGTACGCGAACCACGGTAAGACGGTATTCGTTACATCTCACAATATAGAGCTTGTGGCTAAAATATGCGACAGAGTTGCCATTGTAAATCAGGGTAAGGTAACGTCGCTTTTTGACCTTAACAAAGACCCCAATAAACGTATACAGCTTGCCAAAATCTTTATGGATACATATAGGAGTCGCTGATGTTAACCTTGCTTATCAAAGATTTCAGGCTGATGTTCTCCCGTGAGAGAAACGGAGCGAAGGGAATAGTACGCGCCTTGTTTTCGGTCTTCTTTCTTGTCTGCTTCGTTGCCTTGGAGATCTTTCTGTTTTCGGCAATATTGAAAAAAATAGAGAATTTCAGCGGCGCTCCATCGGCGTTCGTTCTGCTGTTTTTGCTTATTATCTCTGCCTTTATGACTGTTGGCGGAGTATTTCAGGCAAAAAAGCTCTTCTTTAATGAGCAGGATATAAAGCAGTTGGCAAATCACCCTGTTACTAACGTGAAGATGATACTGTCAAAGCTGATATTTCTCTTTGTGGTACACTATGTAACCTCGCTTTTGTTTGAGTATCCCGTTTTTGTGGCTTACGGAAGGATATTCAGCAAACCCATGTGGTTTTACTATAGGGCGCTTTTCTATCCGATGCTTGCAAGTATCTTTGAGATAGGAGTTGCGTTGCTTGTGGTATATCCGGTGTGGATATTTCTTCAGTATCTGAAAAAGCACGTGGCGTTGGAATTTTCGCTGTCGGTGATCTTGATATTCGCCCTTGCGATACCCTATTCAAGAGTGCTGAATATGTTCGTGGGGCTTGTTACGAACAACGAGCTGAGCCTGCTTTTTACAGAGGAATCTATGGCGGCGCTCACAAGGTTCGGTGAGTACGCTATGCCGATAAACTTTCTTGTTGACGTGTTCATAACGAAAAACGGAGCAAGGATAATACCGTATCTGGCCATAGCGGGCGGTATATTTATGCTCGGACTTACGATAACTGTCTTTACCTTCCACAGGGTAAGAAATTTGTCGGCAACGTCAAAGCCGAAGCCGCCGAGGGCTGATTATAAGCTTCGCACTCAGACATACGGACTTGTAAAAAAAGAAATAATACTGCTTACCAAAAATCCCGACTATATTTTCTCGTTCTCGGGGCTTCTCATAGTCCAGCCCTTCCTGCTCTATCTTATCGTAACGGCGATGAACGCGATATTCGGCTCGGGAACCTTCCTTTACTACACGATGCTTTTCCCGAATTTCGTTGCCCTCGTGGACGTGTTTCTAGTTATGATGGTAACGCTTATTATCAATGGCGGAGCTAATCAGTATATCACGATAGAAGAAAGAACGATAAAGAACCTGAAAACGATACCCGTGGATTATAGGGTACAGCTCATTGTAAAAATGCTGCTGCCTTATACGCTCTCTGCGTTCTTTTTGCTGATATCTGTCTTGGTTCTTCTGATATTTGGAGTTCTGTCGATTATAACGGCAGCCTTCGCCCTACTGCTCACGCTGGTGGTAATGTTCGTATTTGACTTGATATCACTCAGAGAGGAGCTGAATATACGGCACGGAAAACCCCGTTCCACATTTCTCTCAACTCTGTTCTCATATGTTTTGCCCTTTGCGTATATAGCCCTCGTTATGTTCCTTTCCTATAAGGGAATGTCGCTGTGGCTGATATACCTTATGGGAGTGGCGCTTTTCATCGTTTTAGGCTTGCCCCATTTGTTCAAGGTGAAAAAGCGAATGGGTGATTGGTTTATGGAATTGGAGGCAATTAACTGATGAAAAAGAAAAATTTGATCATATTGCTTGTCTTTCCTTTCCTTATCGCCGTTTTCTGTATCGTTACGGTCAATACGACCTATAACAAAATAGACGTTGATATTTCGTATATAGATTGGAAGTACAACGATATGGAGGCGTTCCAGATATCGGAGGGCACCTATCAGCTTGAGGCTGAGGGAGTAAACCAGAGATATTATAAGGTCTCGGGTGACGGAGCGCTCGTCTGGTTCGTTGAGAATAAAAACTCGGGGGATACAGAGCCCTGCGCTGAGATAATCGAGAAGGGCGGAAGATATTATCTTAAGGCTATCCGAGAGGGCGAGGTCGTTATAACCTGCAGTAATAAAAAGGGTAACGTATACCGTCAGATGACGGGAGTTATCTATAAGGACGCGGCTATCCTGCTTTATCCAAGCATTGGAAGCTCACAGACTAATATAGATCAGACTATATATTACGGAGAATACGACCACAGAATTGGAATTCCCGCGTCTGTTGAAATGAAGCTACTGGTCGTGCCTACGTCGGCTGCGGCGGAGATGCAGATAGCCTGCAGCGACAATATCAGCTTCAATAAGGACACCTCGGTAATAGATATTAAGGGTGTTGGCAAAGCAAATCTTACGGTTTCTCTGCCGTCGGGACTTGCCGCGCCGAGAAGCTTTGATTTTGAGATAGTTGATGAGGGTGTCAACGTTTATACCTACGACGACCTGCTCTACTGCACGAACAGAAGCGCTAACGGCGAGATAGCGGTTCTCAGAAAATCCTTTGAGTCGCTTGATAACGCGTACGTTTTTGACGCTGACGGAAAACCGATAAAAGCGGGAGATTCCTTCAAGACAAAGTCAAACAACGTAGAATGCTTTGGCAATTATAACGCGAAAACAGGTAAGTTCTCCTTTGCCGAGGAGATATATAGCTTCACTACGACGTACAACAAAAACTTTATAGAACAATGGAATGAGTTCGCAAAGTCGAATTCCAAGTACGCTCCGATTACAGATCAGATCAGGGTCGGACTTCACGTTCAGAAGGATTTTTACGGTAACGGATATACGTTGAATCTGCACAATCTCACATATCCCTATTCTTACGTGCCTATGACTAACGACGCGGGCGAAGTGGTGAGAATACCGCAGCTTACGTCGGATAATCTTTTCAGAGGTCCGCTGAAGCTCTATTCCTTGGGAGATCCGAACAGGCTTCCGCTTGTATCGCTTTACGGGCAGGACAACATAGGAATGTACGTTAACGGAAACGGCATAACCGTAAACGACGTAAATATAAAGAACTGTGAGTTTGGAGACAGACTTGCT
The DNA here is from genome assembly GCA_045632545.1 of Eubacteriales bacterium. GTDB lineage: Bacteria > Bacillota > Clostridia > Oscillospirales > CAG-272 > HGM12713. Next base: position 3,737 of record JAZQWY010000013.1, read on the forward strand.
AATCTTGAGACGGTCGGTACGGTGCTGGAGGTACACGGCAGGGATGTGACGGTTAAAAATTCCAGACTTTCAAACGGCAGAAACGTTATGAGAAGCTTTTCGTCTATGAACCTGACGCTTTCCAACAGTATGCTCAGCAATTCGCAGAATTTCCTGCTTGTGACGGGCTCGAATGAATACGTGGCTGTGGACCCCGATGACGTGGCGGTCTTTTCCACCCTTGACGGCAACGTGAGGAGGGAGCTTATTGGCAAGTTCCTGGCGCCCGGAGCTGACGGCGATGCGATAATAGAAGAATTTCTCTCAGGAACAGGGGACAAGGAGAAGATAAAAAAGGCGCTCGTTTCTATACAGACTGCCTTGAACAATATGGAAGATATTAAGGGTAATTTCAAAGGAAGCACTGAGGTGACTGACTGTTACTTCTATCAAAGCGGGGTAGCGTCCATATGTATGGAGTCACTCTTTAACAGTAGCTTTTTAGAAATGGCTCTGCCCTCGGAAGCTGTGGGATTGCTTGAAAAATACGGTCTTGCACCGTATGTTCCCACACATGTATCGGGAACGTCTTATCCCGTAAAGCTGAACATCTCGGGAGATACGAGATTTTACGACTACAAGGCGGTGGACAATATAGACCTTAGCGGAATGATTGAGGAAAATCTTTCGACGGTTGCTAAAGAGGTTCTCGAATCGAGTGATGTCAATATAGATATAGATATAGACAAAATCTTTCCGCTCAAAGACCTTATGGCGGAAAGAGCTATGGCGCATATTAAGACCGAGAACGGAAAGAGATATGTCAACGTTCCCGTGGCATTTTACGGCGGAGGTCTTAATCTGTCCGAGGTGACTGAAAACAATTATAAAAACGAATCGAACCTCACCCCGAAGGCAAGCGTTGATTTGTTGAACAGGTATCTGAATATGCCATCAAGCGGTGCGTTGGATTATAGGTCGCTTGCCTTGAAATTGGTTGTAGCAGTTACGGGATACGAGCCGTTCGCTTTCCAATTTGTAAGTGGCGGATATCTGTACGGCGAAACACCTAAAGCGACTGATTTGATTGCCAATGTTAAAGGAGAATAGATTATGAAAAAAACTATCTGTCGTGTTTGTTCTGTCTGTCTGTTGATAACGGTGCTGTTATTGACAGGCTGTTCGGGCGGATTTTCTACCGATGAGGTCTTGCAGATCGCTTCGATAGAAAGCGAGCTGATGTATGACGGACAGACGAAAATTACGATTACTTATTCAGATGAGAGCGTAGACCCTTACGTTTTCTATATACCTCAGGGAGAGGAAGGCAAACAGGGAACTGAAGGAAACGGGATAAAGAACGTGGCGTATACACACGATGCAACAAATCGCCAAACAGAGATCGTCATCACGTTTACGGACGAAGGTCTCGAGCCTGTTTCGTTTAAGATACCTGACGGATTATCTCTCACAAGTGCGATTCCCGGTACAAATCCTATTACGAAACAGCCATGTATATACCTTAAGTACAGTGACGGAAAAACTTCCGATCCTATAGATCTTCCCAAGGGAGATGCTGGTAACGGTATAAAGAGCATGTCCGCGTCCGAGGTGACAAAGGAAGACGGTCTGAAATATTACTGTATTAAAGCGGAATATACCGACGGTAAGTCCGATAGCTTTGAGTTTCTAGCGCCCCAGGACGGTAATGGAATAGAGAGCATGGTGGGAAATAAGGTTTTCAATGACGAAGACGGTAAGTATTACTATATGATCGACGTGGTATTTACCAATAGCGAGCCTCAGAGCTTTGATATTGAGCTTCCCGCTAAATGGCATAGCGGAACGTCTATGCCGATTGATTCCTTCGGAGCTAACGGAGACTATTTCTTTGATACCGAGCACGAAAAGATATATCTTAAGGAAAACGGTAGCTGGAGCGTTATAGTTGACCTTAAGATAGAGAAATATGAGATAAGATTTGATCCTAATGGCGAGGAGGACGGAGATGGAAACAGCGACGCGTCGATGCCCTCGTCAGCCCTGCACACATACAAGATTGAGAGAGGTACATACTTCTCGGCTAATGGGTACGGAGCTATTCCAATACCCACAAGACCTGGATACAAGTTTGTGGGCTGGTATACAAGTAAAATCCCAGACGACGCGACTGGCAGTAAGTTTACCGACCTGACTCCCGTATTCGACAATCTCACGCTTTATGCGAGATGGGAAAAGGAGTAAACCGCCAATTAAATAAAATTGCTCCCCCACGCTGAATTTCAGCGTGGGGGAGCGCTTTACAGCTTGTAGATATAGTTTGCAGTTCTGTTAATGACGCTATAAAAATTTGAAAATCTTCTGTTTTTTGAAAAATTAACGTACTTTGGACGATACTATATTAAAAGGGATATATGGTAAATAATAAAATTTCAAATGCTCTTGAAATCTTGAAAATTTTATGTTAAAATCATATTGTAAAATTGTAAAAACGGAGGATTTTTGTTATGACGGTAACAAATGATATCAAATATATCGGTGTCAATGACTATAAAATCGACCTCTTTGAGGGACAGTACAAGGTGCCCTCGGGAATGTCTTACAATTCCTATGTGATAATCGACGAGAAGGTCGCTATTATGGATACCGTTGACGCTGCTTTCACGCACGAGTGGTTGGATAATATCCAGAGTACGCTTGGAAACAGGACACCTGATTATCTCGTGATACAGCATATGGAGCCCGACCACTCGGCGAATATTATGAATTTTGCGAAGGTATATCCCGAGACTAAAATAGTCTCCTCTGCAAAGGCTTTTGTGATGATGAAGAACTTTTTCGGCACAGATTTTGCAGACAGGCAGATAGTAGTTGGCGAAGGAGACACTCTTTCTTTGGGCAGACATACTCTGACCTTTGTTACAGCCCCTATGGTGCATTGGCCCGAGGTGCTGGTCACCTATGACAGCGCGGACAAGGTGCTTTTCTCGGCTGACGGCTTTGGAAAGTTCGGAGCTATCGATGCGAACGAGGATTGGGCAGACGAGGCGAGACGGTATTATATCGGTATAGTCGGGAAATACGGCGCTCAGGTGCAGAATCTGCTCAAAAAGGCATCGGGACTTGATATTGAGATAATATGCCCTCTGCATGGTCCTGTTCTCAGTGAAAATCTCGGATATTATCTTAATCTCTATAATACCTGGTCGAACTATCAGCCCGAGGACGAGGGCATAGTTATAGCTTATACCTCGGTATATGGAAACACAAGGAAGGCGGTGCTTCAGCTTGCGGATAAGCTGAAGGAAAAGGGCTGTCCCAAGGTGGTGGTTCACGACCTTGCTAGATGCGATATGTCAGAGGCGGTCACCGACGCGTTCAGATACAGTAAGCTGGTCATCGCTACGACCACCTATAACGCGGAAATATTCCCCTTTGCGCGTGAGTTTATAAATCATCTTACCGAGCGTAATTTCAGCAACCGCACGGTGGCGCTTATAGAGAATGGAAGCTGGTCGCCCCTCGCTGCGAAGGTGATGAGAGGAATGCTTGAGAAGTGCAAGAATATCACCTTTACAGATACCTCTGTCAAGATAATGTCGGCTCTGAATGAGGAGAGCGCGGCTCAGCTTAACGACCTCGTGAGTGAGCTCTGCCGCGAATATATCGCTCAGCAGGACGATACCGCGAACAAGAACGACCTGACGGCGCTCTTTAATATCGGATACGGTTTATACGTGATAACATCGAATGACGGCAAGAAGGACAACGGACTTATAGTAAACACAGTAACTCAGGTCACAAACACGCCGAACAGAATAGCGGTGACTATCAACAAGGAGTCATACTCTCACCACGTGATAAAGCAGAGTGGGATTATGAATATCAACTGCCTGACGGTAGACGCTCCCTTTTCGGTATTTGAGGCGTTTGGCTTCAAGAGTGGAAGAAACACCGATAAGTTCGCGAACTGTGAGCCGCTTCGCTCGGATAACGGACTTGTATTTCTGCCCAGATATATCAATTCCTTTATGTCGCTGAAGGTTGAGAACTACGTTGACCTTGATACACACGGAATGTTCATCTGCTCGGTGACCGAGGCGAGGGTGATATCCGATAGAGAAACTATGACCTATACCTATTATCAGAACAACGTAAAGCCCAAGCCCGAGACAGACGGCAAGAAAGGATTTGTCTGCAAGGTGTGCGGATATATTTACGAGGGAGATACCCTCCCCGAGGACTTTGTTTGTCCGCTTTGTAAGCACGGAGCTTCTGATTTTGAGGAAATACAATAATCGCTTATCATTTGGGTAATAACTATATGAGCCGAGCGCTTGAATTATATGAATGGAGGTGTTAGAGTTGAAAAAGTACGTATGTGACGTATGCGGCTGGGAATACGACGAAGCTAAGGGCGATCCCGATAACGGTATCGCGGCAGGTACGAAGTTTGAGGACCTTCCCGAGGATTTTGTATGTCCTTTGTGCGGAGTTGGTAAGGATTCATTTTCCGAGCAGTAATTTTATTAAGGAGACATTGTTATGAAGGAAAATTATCTTGTCTGTAATTGTAAGCAGGTAAGCTACGCTGACATAGAGGAGGCTATGCTCACTCATAAATCCCTCGGCGACGTAATTGCCGTCTTTGAGGACGTTCAGAAGGTGACTCATTGTTCTACCGGCTGCGGCGGCTGTCACGCAAAGGTTATGGATATCATCTCGGATATTATGTCGGGAAATTCCTCCGCATCACAGGGATAAACAGATTATGAATAACACGCAAGGGCTGTCTTTTTAAGACAGCCCTTGCGTCTGTTATAAGTGAGTAATAGATTTCTCGCATATGAGCATAATAATGATATACTTAAAAAGGAGAGATAAAATGAAACGGATAAGCGACAAAATACTCGTCTGCGTCTGCCTGATATTAACCTTAGGCTTTGGTTTTTGGATATATTTTCGCCCAAAGCAGGACTTTTCGGTAAGTGAGAACAGGGCGCTGACAAAATTTCCAAGCGTATCGGTGAGTCAAATAATGAGTGGGAGATTTTCCGAGGGGCTTTCGGAATTTTACAGCGACCAATTTCCGCTTCGGCAGAAGTTTACCTCAATAAAAGCCGTCAGTGAGCTTGCTCAGCTTCGCAGGGAAAACAACGGCGTATTACTCGGTAGGGAAGGGTATCTGGTGATGAACCCAAGATACGGGGACATGTCGGTCTATGAGAAAAATTTAGAGGCGGTAAAAATGTTCTGCGAAAAATACGGTGGAGAGGAAACAGAGGTAGGCGTGTTTTTCGCGCCACGAGGGGCGGATGTTCTCTCCGCCTATCTGCCGAGCGTCTATTCAAACACCGACAATCAAAGAATATGGAAAATAGCAAATGAGTATCTTCCAAATCTTTTGTGCGCAAATCGTGAGATAGCCGAGTCCGTTGAGCGTGGGGAGCAGGTTTGGTATAAAACAGACCACCACTGGACGCCGAGGGGGGCTTACGAGTGTTACCGCGCGGTGTTGGAGCGTTTTGGCGACTCGCTTATGCCGTTGACTGAACTTCAATACGAGACCGTTAGCCACAGCTTTCGAGGCTCTTGTCATTCAAAGCTCGGCCTGTCACATACAGCTGATGACGAGATATCTCTTTTGAGGTATAGAGAGGACGAGAGATACGAAATAGTCAATCACGACAAGGGAACTGTATCGAACAGCTTTTATTCACTTGAGAATCGAGACGGATACGAGGTCTTTCTCGGGGGGAACTTCGGTCATATCAGTATCAAAGACACGCAGGACGGCGGCAAGGAGACGCTTCTGCTCATCAAAGACAGCTTTGCCAACTGCGCCGTTCCTTTTCTTGCCGACAGCTACGATATCGAAATGTACGACCTGCGCTATTTTAACGGAAGGATAAGCGAGGAGATAGACAGGATACGCCCAGACAGGATACTGATTCTTTACGGCATAGACACCGCGGTCACCGACGGCTCTCTGAAGGAGTTGTCCCGCTGACCTCTTTCTTTGCCTTCAGGGAAAAAATTCCCGATATTACGAGCATGATTCCAAATGCTTTTCTCAGTAGCGACTGCGGAACGACTGTCGCCAGCAGAGTTCCGCAGACAGAGCCGACGATGCCCGACACAGCCATAATAAGCACGGCAGTGCCGAATATCTGCCGCTGTGAGAGATGGACACAGACCGAGCTTCCCGCCGAGAAAAGGAAGAAAAGCAGATTTATACCCTGCGCGGTTATCTGGGGTGTGTCTGTGAACATAGCGAGAAAGACCACGAAAAGTCCGCCCCCGCCAACGCCCAGCCCCGAGAGGGCGGCTATTAAAAATGAAGCGATAACGGTAAATATCAAAGCAATAACTCCTATAATTTATTTTATTATCAGTATTATTCCCGAGTATATGACCAGCGCGGCGAAGAGCTTTTTCAGCGCGGCGAGTTTTATCTTCCCAAGCAGTAATCCGCCAGCCACCCCGCCGATTATGGCGGGAATTGAGTATACGCCTATTCCCGATACAGTCAAATTTCCCGCTATCGCGTAGGATACGCAGGACACAGCGGAGACGGGTAACATCACGCAGAGGGCGTTGGCGAAGATATCCCGCCTGTCGGTCATTTCCTCTCCTATGGCGTAGTTCAGGGCGTATACCGCGAGTATTCCGCCACCCGCGCCGAGAAGCCCGTTGGTCAGTCCCGAGAGAAAGCCCATAAACGGGAGAAATATTTTGCTCTTGGCTATATTTTTCATATTAGTCTCCTTAGCTCAAATTATTGAAAAACTTGAAAGTATTTCTTGAAAGTCGGCAAAAAGTGTGATATAATTATTTTGTATTTGATTTTCTATGTTGTTTTTGCCGCGTATACAAGGTTAGTTTAACCGACACCGCGCAAAATAAACATATCTGAGTGAATAAATAAAGCAAGGGAGAGTTGCTTAAATGGCAAAAAAGAAGTTGAAAGATACAAAGGGCAAGGCGGCTTCATCAAACGTTAAAAAAGGCAGCGCGGTAGGCAAAAATCAGCCGTCAAGGGCTGTTCAGCAGGAAATGGACTTTGACAGAAAGCCAATGAAAAACAAGAAAAAGA
>JAZQWY010000014.1:0-2395 GCA_045632545.1 Eubacteriales bacterium
TTAGTTAGTTAACTAACTAATTTGCTTGCATAGGAGGGGATTATGAAGAAAGAATATAAATGTCCTGTCAAATTGCCTGAGCGCAAGGAGTTGAGCAACAATCCTGTCAAGATGTGCAACGAGATATCACATATCTTTCACGCGCGAATGAGGGAGCTCAACGAAGCTGAGGACACAGCGGCGCAGCCTGGGACGAGGCTCGTTATCTCATTTTTGGCGGCGGGCGACGGCGTTACTCAGCTTGACCTTGTGAACGCCACGCATCTCAGACCGCCCACTATCAGTATTATTCTCAAAAAGCTTGAGGAGGACGGTGTTGTTGAGAGACGGCGGGATGAGAACGACCTTCGTTCGGTGCGTGTCTATCTGTCCGAGAAGGGACGGAAAATGGATATGCGCAACATAAAGAAGATAAAGTATATGGACGCTATCGCCCTTGACGGACTTAGCGAGGAGGAGCGAGAGATTGCGATGTCCCTTCTTGGCAGAATGAGAGATAATCTGCTCAGCGCAAAAAACGTCAGGATAAATTTTGAGGAATCGGGGAGCGCGGAGAACAAATGAAAAGAATTTTATCATACCTTAAACCCTATAAGCTGTTTGCCATACTCTCTCCGCTTCTTATGATGGCAGAGGTCACGGCTGACCTTTTCCTGCCAAGATTTATGTCGGTCATAGTAGACTGCGGTATCGCAAAGGGAGGCGACGTTTCGGACTCGGCGTTCGCGTCGGGGATAATGCGCCTTATATTCGGCGATGGAAGATATAGCTCTATGCAGGTGATAATCACATTTGGAGTGCTGATGATACTTACCGTTATCGTGGGAGGAGCATTTGGAATATCCTGCGCCTACGCGGCGGCGAAGGCATCTCAGGGGCTTGGAAACGACCTGCGCTGTGACGCTTACAAAAGGGTGATGTCGCTCTCTATAGAGCAGACCGACAAATTCACCACGGGCTCACTCGTCACACGAATGACCAATGACATCACGATGATAGTTGAATTTATAGAGATGATACTCCGAATGTTCGTCCGCGCGCCTATTTTCTTCGTGGGCGGAGCGCTGATGCTTCTCACGCTTGATATGAGCTTTGGAGGTATCTTGCTCTGCGCGCTTCCCATAATGGGGCTGACACTTTTCCTCGTTATGAAAAAGGCAGTTCCGATATTCGCGGGTGTGCAGAAAAGGCTTGACAGAGTGAACTCTGTGGTTCAGGAGAATGTAAGCGGAGCGAGAGTGGTCAAGGCTTACGTAAGAGAGGACTACGAGATAGACCGCTTTGAGGCGGCTAACAGGGATCTGAGAGATACGAACTACCGCGTTCAGAGAACCATGGCTATAATGCACCCCATTCTCAGCGTGGTAATGAACGTGTCGATAATAGCTATAATATACATAGGAGGTTGGCAGATAGACAACGTGGCGGGAAGCGGAATGACCGCGGGAACTATTATGGCGGCGATAACCTACGTAACGCAGATATTGATGTCGATAATGATGGTAACGGCTATGTCGCATTCCATCTCCCGCGCTATGGCGTCGTCGAAGAGAATATGTGAGATATTGGACGCGGACCCCGCTATCGTGGGCGGAGACGGGTACGCCGAAAGCGATGATATCGCGGTCTCCTTCAGGAACGTATCCTTCCGTTACCCGAACACTCAGGGGCATCCTGTGCTTCACGATATCAACCTTGATATCAAGCGTGGCGAGACCTTGGCGATAATCGGATCTACGGGCTCGGGCAAGACCTCTCTGGTGAATCTCATACCGAGATTTTACGATGCTACTGAGGGAGACGTTTACGTTGACGGTCTGCATATAAAGAAATACAGCTTGAAGAAGCTCCGCGAGAAGATAAGCTTTGTTATGCAAAAGAGTGAGCTTTTCTCGGATACTATAGCGAACAATATACGTTGGGGAAAGCCTGAGGCTACCGATGGGGAGATACAGTCGGCGGTGCGAGTGGCTCAAGGAGAGGAGTTCGTCCTCGGTTTTAACGAAAAATACAATACATTCATAGCCGAGAAGGGAGCGTCTCTCTCTGGCGGACAGAAGCAGAGAATGTCTATCGCGAGGGCGGTGGTCAGACGTCCCGAGATACTGATACTCGACGATTCAACGTCGGCGCTTGACCTTGCAACCGAGGCGAAGCTTCGCCACTCCCTGAGGGAGGAATTCAAGGGAACCACGGTAATAATGATTGCTCAGCGAATAGCAAGTGTTCGCGAGGCGGACAGGATAGCCGTTATAGAAGGCGGCACTATCGTTGCCTGCGCTCCGCACGACGAGCTTATTAGGACCAGCGAGACCTATAGGGATATTTATAACTCACAGATGAAGAACGGAGGCGGGGCAAATGAATAATCAAAAAACTAACGCCGCAAGCATGC
>JAZQWY010000015.1:0-3008 GCA_045632545.1 Eubacteriales bacterium
CAATACCACGCTCGGTATGTACGAGCCGATACACGGCTCGGCACCCGACATTGCGGGTAAGGACCTTGCAAACCCCATTGGCACTATAATGTCGGCGGCAATGATGCTCCGCTTCTCCTTCGATATGCCCACCGAGGCTGACGCTATCGAAGCGGCTGTAAATAAGGCGCTTGATGATGGCTATAGAACGGGTGACATTATGCAGGATGGTGCGAAGAGAGTCGGATGCGCCGAGATGGGAAGCATTATTGCGGCAAATATTTAAAAGTGAGGGAATGATATGCTTAATATAAGATATGAGCTTGTAGAAAACAGAAAAGCGAAGCCCGATTTCAATAATCTTGGCTTTGGAAAATATTTCACCGACCATATGTTTATTATGGATTACAACGAGGGAATGGGTTGGCACGATGCCCGCATAGTTCCTTATCAGAATCTTTCTCTTGACCCCGCTTGTATGGTATTCCACTATGCACAGGAGATGTTTGAGGGACTTAAGGCGTACAGAACGCCCGACGGTACTATTCAGCTTTTCAGACCCGATAAGAACATTGAGCGTATGAACAATACCAATGACCGTCTCTGTATCCCGAGAATAGCCCCTTCTGACGCACTTGACGCTATCAAGGCTATCGTTGAGGTAGAGAAGGATTGGGTTCCCACGGTTGAGGGAACGTCTCTCTACATTCGTCCTTTTATAATAGCTACTGATGTACATATAGGCGTTCACCCCTCAAAGAGCTATAAGTTTATGATAATCCTCTCTCCCGTAGGCGCTTACTATGCTGAGGGAATAAAGCCTGTAAAGATATTTATTGAGCGTGAATACGTAAGAGCTGTAAGAGGCGGTACGGGATACGCGAAGGTGGGCGGCAACTACGCCTGCTCGCTTATCGGTCAGGAAAAGGCGGAGAAGATGGGATACTCTCAGGTGCTCTGGCTTGACGGTATAGAGCATAAGTATATAGACGAGGTCGGAGCGATGAACGTATTCTTCGTTATTGACGGAACGGTCATCACACCTACGCTTGAGGGCGGAAATATCCTGCCGGGTGTCACGCGCGCGTCCTGTATCAAGTTGCTTGACAGTATGGGATATAAGGTCGAGGAGAGAAAGCTCTCTGAGGAGGAGGTCATAGCGGCTTACAAGAACGGTAAGCTTAACGAGGCGTTCGGCACCGGAACGGCGGCTGTCGTTTCTCCTATCGGTCTGCTTGACGACGGAAATATAAAAATGACTATAAATAACGGCGAGATAGGTCCTGTTGCTCAGAAGCTCTATGACACTCTCACTGGTATTCAGTGGGGCAAGATAGAGGATAACTTCGGCTGGACTGTTAAGGTAGTGTGATAAAAGCATAAGGGGGAAATCTTCTCGGAGACTTTCCCCCTTTGGAGCGAAAAAAGGTGACAAAAATATTCATATAAATTGAATATTATTCATATCGTTATTCATTGACGCTTTTTCTGTCCCACCTGACATATGTCGCGGATAAAATTTTTACGGAACATATCGAAAAAATTTTTTAGGTAAGTTTGAAAAAGCGCGTATGAATATTATAAGCCTTGTATTCACGGAGTTCCTTGAATTATGGCTGAGAAAGTGAATAATAGTGTGAATAATATTCATTGTTGTGCATATCGCTCTAAAATATATGAAAAAGAAGTGAAAATATTGTTATTAAAGGTATTGACAAGAAATATGAAAAGATGTATAATATTCACTGTGAACCGAATATTATACAACAAAGGAGAAAATTATGAATAACCTGAATAAATCTGATATCAAAAAGGTCGTTCTCGCATACTCGGGAGGACTTGATACTTCTATAATCATTCCGTGGCTCAAGGAGAATTACAACAACTGTGAGGTTATCGCCGTCAGCGGAAATGTTGGTCAGAGCGACGAGCTTGAGGGACTTGAGGAAAAGGCTATCAAAACGGGAGCTTCCAAAATTTACATAGAGGACCTTACGGAGGAGTTCGTCGAGGATTATGTAATACCCACCGTTATGGCGGGCGCTAAGTACGAGGAATATATGCTCGGCACATCATTTGCCCGTCCCGTTATTGCGAAGCGTATTGTTGAGATAGCAAAGGCTGAAGGCGCTGACGCTAGCTGCCCCGGCTGTACCGGTAAAGGTAACGACCAGGTTCGTTTTGAGCTTACAATAAAGGCTCTCGCGCCCGATATGCCGATTATCGCTCCTTGGCGTGAGTGGGATATCAAATCCCGTGATGAGGAGATAGAGTATGCCGAGGCGCACGACGTTCCGCTTAAGATAAACCGTGAGACCAACTATTCCAAGGATAAGAATATGTGGCACCTCAGCCATGAGGGACTTGACCTTGAGGATGCGGGCAACGAGCCGCTTTACGATAAGCCCGGATTTCTTGAAATGGGTGTTTCTCCCATTATGGCGCCCGACGCTCCCACGTATATCACACTTGAATTTGAGAAGGGACGTCCCGTTGCTCTCAACGATAAGAAGATGAGCGCTAAGGATATTATTCTTGCTCTTAACAAGTTCGGCGGAGATAACGGTATCGGACTTCTCGATATCGTGGAGAACCGTCTTGTTGGTATGAAGTGCCGCGGTGTTTACGAGACTCCCGGCGGAGCTATCCTTTACGCGGCTCACGATTACCTTGAGACACTTTGCCTTGATAAGTACACGGCTCATAAGAAGGCTGAGCTTTCTATAACCTTTGCCGATCTCGTTTATAACGGTCAGTGGTTCACACCTCTACGCGAGGCTCTCTCGGCATTCGTTGATAAGACACAGGAGAACGTAACGGGTAAGGTGCGTCTTAAGCTGTATAAGGGTAATATCATCAAGGCGGGCGCTTGGAGCGACTATTCTCTCTACTCTGAGGAGATAGCGACCTTCGGCGAGGACAACGTATACAATCAGGCTGATGCTACCGGCTTTATCAACCTCTTCGGACTTCCTATAAAGGTTGCCGCTCAGGTTAAGGCAATGAACGCTAAGAAATAAGGATAAGAT
>JAZQWY010000016.1:0-2993 GCA_045632545.1 Eubacteriales bacterium
TGCTTCTGTCGGGATGTGCAGGTGGAGATATCATCGAGGAAACTACGGCTGAAAGCGTGCTTGAATCTATTGTGGAAACTACTAAAGAGGATACTATGAAGGAACAAACTAATACAAATAAAGAACCGTGGATAATGAAAAATGTAGGCGGTGTTTCGGTACGTGAGGTAAGCATTGATATAGCAGGCGACGGAGAGGCTATTGAGATAGTACAGCTCAGCGATATTCATTTTAACGCTATAAACGATCAAGACCGCGCGGAAAATCACGAGCTTGTTATGGGCTCATATAATGATGAAAAGCTCTGGCTTAAGGATGGCGCGTCTCTTGGAAATCTTCAAAGATGTCTCAATTATGCCAAGAATGCCGATCAGATAGTTATAACGGGTGATCTTATTTCTTATCTTTCTTATGGAAATCTTGAGCTCGTAAAGAAGTATATCTTTGACCCATATCCCGACGTCATGGCGTGTCTTGGAAACCACGATCCGCTCAGAAGCTGGAAGGCATCGGTTGACGAAAAGGCGACTCTTGAGGAGAGACTTAAGATACTTGAGGACAATTGGATACACGATATATACTATTCCTCCAAGGTAATTGACGAGCGGGTTATGGTTATACAAATGGATAACGGACTTAAGTCTGAATATGGCGTATCCGAGGCTTTTTGGGACAGACAGATAGAGCCGCTGAGAAATGACCTTGCTACCGCAAGAGAAAAGGGATATGCTGTTCTGCTTTTCTATCATATTCCAATTTCCACGGGTAACGTAAAATATTACAGTACTCAGCCAATAGGTAGCAGAGGAAATGTGGCTAATTTCTATACGGGCAATATTGTCAGTAAGTATTCTACGGGAGCGTCCAAGACCATATACGATATGATAGTAAGCAACGGTGATATTATCAAGGGCGCGTTCTGCGGACACATGCACGCAGATTATTATAGCGAGATTACGGCAACCGGCGCTGGCGGTGGCGAATATATTATTCCTCAGTATATATTGACGGCGTTACCTTACGACAGCGGTCATGCGCTGAAGATAACGCTTAAGTAAAACTTTTTATAGGCTCAAAGAGGTATACCCGATAAAGGTCCGACGCAGCAATCTAATGTGAAAAAGTGACTTGACATACAAATCCTACAAGAGAGATTAGTTGTAGTGAAATGTTTTGTAAAACAGACGGACACTGCAAGATGTATGTATAAAAAGTAGTGATAATATATATCAAAGCTGTAATCACGGATTTGCTTCTCACGTGCTTATTTGGCTTGATAAATTAGGATATATAGAAAAACGAGAAGGGGTTTAAGAAATGGATAGAAAATACGGATATTTTTCATCTGACGGAAAGCAGTATAATATTATAACGCCCGACATACCAAGGAATTGGTATAATTACCTGTGGAATGATAATTATATGAGCTTCACATCACAAGTCGGCGCGGGTGAGAGCTTCTTGCAGGACTCCCTCGGCAGAAGAATGGGGCTCGTCAAGGATAGGGGCTTTTACGTAATCGAGGACGGCAAGTCACACGGCATTTGCGGTCTGCCCGTAAATCAGGTGAACGACGCGTATCTCTGCACTCACGAAAGAGGAGCGAGCAACGTTCATACTGAAAAGAACGGACTTGCCACCGACGTTGAGATAATAGTCCCCACGGATAGCGCTTGCGAGCTTTGGAGCGTTAAGGTAAAAAACAATTCAAATATACAAAGACAGATAAGCGTAGTAGGCTTCTGCGGCTCGGGATTTGACGAGGAATATACAAGACAAGGCTATAACATGGCGGTCGCTGACCTCGACGACAGCCTCGGCGCTATAGTTACGAGCAGGTACGCTGAATTTGAGAAGGTTGGCAAAAGACTGATATACTCATTTATGGCGCTGTCCGAAAATATAGACGCCTACGATTGTACCTACAACTCCGTAATAGGTCCTTACGGTTCATTCGCTCACCCCGTGTTTGCTGACAGAGGCGGACTTTCAAGCAGTGCTTGCTGCGGTGAAAAAATGGCGTTCGCTCTTGAAAAGAAAATAACTCTTTCTCCCAATGAGGAAAAAGATATAGTGTTCGTTCTCGGTATAGCCTTCTCAAAGGACGAGATAAAGAGCTTTATAGACAAATTTGCAAGCACCAAGAGCTACGGTGATGAAAAGCAAAAGGTACTTAAAAAATTCAATGACGAGGTAGCCGAGGTAAGCATCAATACCCCCGACGAAAAGCTCAATTGCACGTTTGAATGGCTCAAGCACCAGAGCAATATGGGCTCTCGTTGGGCAAGAGTAAGACATAACGGCTATCGCGATATGACAAGTGATACAGATTGTCTTGCGGCAATTGATCCCGAGCTCGCTCTTGAAAGATTTCTCAGAATACTTACGTATCAATATTCCAACGGCTATTCCCCCAGAACCTTCAAGGACGGAAAGATACAGGATAAGAACTTCGCGGATAATACAGTATGGCTGAATTTCACCGCCGCTTCAATAATAAAGGAGCTTGGAAGAAAGGATATACTTGACATTCAAGTTCCATATAACGACGGCACTACGGGTACTGTTTACGAGCATCTTTACCGTTCGGTAGATTTCCTTTATAACTTCAGAGGACATCACGGACTCATAAGAATATGGGGCGGAGATTGGAATGACTGCATGAACACCGCGGGACTTGGCGGCAAGGGCGTCAGCGTTTGGCTGAGTATCGCATGGTGCAGAGCAAGTGATACCTTCGCTGAGCTTGCCGAGATTTACGGTAACAACACGGATGCAGAGCAAGCCCGTCAAAGAGCCGATGAAATGAGAGCCATCATCAACGAGCATGGATGGGACGGAGAATATTATCTCTGCGCATACAACGATGACGGAGAAAAGATAGGCTCAAAGACCTGCGAGGAAGGAGCAATGTTCCTGATACCTCAGCTTTGGTCAGTGCTTGCGAATATATCTGACGACAGAAAGATAAAGGCAATGGACGCGGTAGAGAA
>JAZQWY010000017.1:0-11835 GCA_045632545.1 Eubacteriales bacterium
TTATAAATAAGATATGCGGAAATAAAAAAACAAAGGTGGAAAATCGCCCAGGTGTCACAGTAGACAAACAATGGGTGGCGACCAACATCGGAATCCTGCTGCTTGATATGCCCGGAATACTTTGGCCTAAATTCGAGGATCAGATAATTGGCGAAAATCTTGCTATTACAGGCGCTATAAAGGACGATATTCTAGATATTGAAACTATCGCTTGCGCTTTGTGCGCAAGACTTAGGATGCGCTATCCCGAGCTTCTCTCGGCGAGATATAAGCTTGGAGATGCTTCCGCTTACAGCGAGCTTTCGGATTACGACCTTCTCTGCCTTATTGGAAGAAAGCGCGGGTTTCTCGTCAGCGGCGGCGAGATAAACACCGAGAGAACAGCGAATATGCTCATTGATGAATTCCGCGCCGCAAGGATAGGCAGAATTACGCTTGACAATATTTAACAGAGGTTGATATGCTTGAATACACTATTGAGAGAGAGGTCATATCCCAAGGCTATGATATAGTCTGCGGAGTTGACGAAGCTGGCAGAGGCCCGCTTTGCGGTCCTGTTACTGCAGCGGCTGTCATACTCCCCGACGGACTTTATATTGAGGGGCTTAACGACTCAAAGAAAATATCCGAAGCAAAGCGTGAAAAATTATATGATATAATAACACGCGAGGCTGTTGCTTGGTCGGTATGTAACGTATCTGTTGAGGAGATAAACAATTCGGATATCTTGTCAGCTGCGCTTCTCGCTATGAGACGCGCCATAGATGGGCTCTCTGTAAAGCCGTCCTTCGCTCTTGTTGACGGAAACGTATCAAGAGGATTTAATATTCCCGTACGCACAGTCGTTCACGGAGACGCTATTTCTCCTTCGATTGCGGCGGCATCAATACTCGCCAAGGTAACTCGTGACAGAATATGCTACGAGCTTGATGCTATGTATCCCGAATACGGTATTGCTAAGCATAAGGGATACGGCACAAAGGACCATAAAGAAGCTCTGAGAAAGTACGGTCCTGCCCCTATCTACCGAACGAAGTTTATCAGATTTCTTGACAAGGAGATAGACAGTTGACTACCAAGGACATCGGAGATATAGGCGAGGGCGCGGCGACTCGTTTCCTAAAAAAAGAAGGATATAAAATAAAGGGACGAAACAAGCATTTCTCTCGAAACGAGCTTGATATAATTGCCGAGGACAGCGATTATATTGTCTTCGTTGAGGTCAAAACTCGTTCGCTCAATCCTGAAAAAGGTTCGCTATACGGTCCGCCGTCATCGGCGGTAACACGTGCTAAGCAAATGCGTCTCATACAAGCGGCAAGTGCGTATCTGAAACAAAATTCCACCCAAAAGCAACCGAGAATGGACGTTATTGAGGTATGGCTTGATAAAAATACAGAGGAAGTTCTGAAGATAAACCACATTCGCAACGCTTATGGCGTTTAAGCTTTGTTAACGGAGTTTATATGAACAGACTTTCCCTTGCCGATATTCATTGTGATACGGCGTTTGAGCTTTTTAAGCGCTCGGAATCATTTTTAGACACTTCCCTCTCTGTCTCAGCTAAATTGGCTGTTGCCTTTGATAATTACATACAAGTTACCGCTATATGGAGTGATAAGCGGCTCGATAACGACACGGCATACCAACGATTTTTCCAAATACGGGAGTATCTGAAAAAGGATATAGAGAAAAATATCTCTGCCAAATTGTATGATGGAAAAGAATTAAGCAAAAAAAACAACTTGATTTTATCGGTTGAGGACGCAAGAATATTGAACGGTGATATTTCTCGGCTCAAATCGCTATATGACGCGGGTATCAGAATATTGACGCTTCTATGGTCGGGAGATAGTTGCATAGGCGGCGCATTTAATACCGATAATGGGCTGACCGATTTTGGAAAGACCGTAGTCCGTGAATGTATCGAACTTGGAATTATTCCCGATATTTCTCACGCTTCGTTAAAAAGCTCCTATGAGGTGTTTGATATTTGTAATGAAAAAATACCCGTTATCGCATCTCATTCGGATTCCTACGAGGTACACCACCACTCAAGAAACCTAACTGATGAACAGTTTATATATATCAAAAAATCCAACGGGCTTGTGGGAATAAATCTCTGCTGTGAGCATTTAGGCATAAACGACAACGAAGCTTCCATACGTACGGTAATGCGGCATATCGAGCATTATCTGGAGCTTGGCGGCGAGGATACGGTATGCTTCGGCTGCGATTTTGACGGAGCAGATACCCCTGCGGAGTTCCCAAACATCTCTTCCCTGTTTTTTATAGCCGAGGAGATGTCGAAACTCAATTACAGCTATGAGCTTATAGATAAAATCTTTTATTCAAATGTGAAAAATTTTATTTTCAAATATATTAACCAATAAACACAGTACCCAGCAAAAGGAAGGAAAAAAACAATGAAGTACTACAGCACTCGTGACAACAGCAAAAAAACGTATGACTCTGCTCAGGTCATAAAGCAAGGTCTTGCGTCTGACGGAGGTCTCTTTATTCCCGAAGCTATCCCCTCTCTTACAAAGGAAGACTTACTTGCCCTTTGCGATATGTCATATCCCGAAAGAGCGGCAAAGATACTCTCTAAATTTCTTACGGACTACACATACGATGAGCTTCTATCCGACTGTGAGGCGGCATATTGCGAGAACTCATTCCCAGGTGGAGCTGCGCCCCTCAAGAAGTTAAATGACAACATTTATTCTCTTGAGCTTTGGCACGGACCTACAGCGGCGTTCAAGGATATGGCTCTGCAGATAATGCCCAGACTTCTCTCCCGAGCGCTTGTAAAAACGGGTGAGGACAATACGGCGCTTATCCTTGTTGCCACCTCAGGAGATACGGGTAAAGCCGCGCTTGAGGGATATAAGAATATCGACCGCATAAAGATAATGGTATTCTATCCCGTCGACGGCGTGAGTAAGGTACAGAAGCTCCAGATGGCTACGCAGACAGGCAATAACGTAAACGTATACGCTATAAGAGGTAACTTCGACGATGCACAAACGGGTGTTAAGAAGATATTCTCTAACAATGACGCTGCCGCGAAGCTACTTGATAATTCCTATATACTCTCCAGCGCAAATTCTATCAACTGGGGACGCCTTGCACCTCAGATAGTTTATTATATCTCGGCGTACTGCGACCTGCTGTCAGCAAAGGATATTAAATACGGAGAGACTGTCAATGTATGCGTACCTACAGGTAACTTTGGAAACATCTTTGCGGCGTATATCGCGAAGCTTATGGGACTTCCTCTTGGCAAACTCATCTGCGCTTCAAATGCAAACAACGTACTCACCGACTTCCTTAGCACAGGTACATACGATAGAAACCGTAAGTTCCACACTACTATGTCTCCCTCTATGGATATTCTCATATCCAGTAATCTTGAGCGTCTTCTCTGCTTCGCTTCCAACGAGGAAAAGACCGCGGGATATATGGCGGAGCTTGCGGCAAACGGAAAGTACACGGTTGACGCAGAGACCAAAGCCGTTATCGACGAGACCTTTATCGGGTTCTGTGCTGATGAGGATGCAACAGCAGCAACACTCAAAAAGTTTTATGGCGAGCTTGGTTATCTTGCTGATACGCACACCTCTGTCGCTCTGAATTGCGCCGAGCAGTATATGAGCAAATACAATGACGGAAAGAAGATAATCGTTGCATCCACAGCAAGTCCTTATAAGTTTGCCGCAGACGTTTACAAGTCGATAACCGATACCGCCGCGGCTTCCGATACAGATGCCCTCGAACAGCTATCTGCGCTTACAGGAACCGAGATAACATATCCGCTAAGAAATCTTACCGAAAGAAAGGTAAATTTTGACGCGGTAATAAATCCCGACGAAATGCTCGAGGCAGTTTACAAATTTATGTAAAACTAAAACTTTGGGGCTGTCACTAATAGCGACAGCCCCTTGTCAAAGAATTACTTTCTCTCCTTGAAGGTAGCGCAAACGGTCTCAGAGCTGCTCGTGGCGTTTCTGGGACCTACGTTGATCTTCTCCGCGGTGCAGTAGCAAGCACACTGGTTATACACGCAATTCTTTGCATCACAGTTGATTCCGTGGTTGTAGTGCTCGGGCTTTTCCTGTCCGCAAGTGGTTTTATTTTCTTCCATAATTCAATTACCCTCCTTAATTTTTGGGATACTGTTATTATTGTTCAAAAGGACTGTTTTAATTCATCGTTGTTAAAAGGAGATTTTATGTCTGTATTCGTAATGTCCGATCTGCACCTATCAACTGAAAATCCTTCAAAAGCAATGGATGTTTTTGGCAACAGGTGGAAGGATTATCACTCAAAAATCGAAAAAAATTGGCGCAAGTTAGTAAGCGAGAATGATACCGTAATAATACCTGGGGATATCTCTTGGGGCTCATCACTTCAGGATTCCCTGCCCGACCTGCGTTTTCTTGATTCCCTCCCCGGAAAAAAGATAATTTCAAAGGGAAATCACGATTTTTGGTGGTCAACGGTCTCAAAGCTGAATATCTTTTTTAAGGATCAGGGATTTGAAACGTTAAATATACTCAATAACAATGCTCTCGTAGCTGAGAATTATATAATAACGGGCACGAGAGGCTGGTTTACGGACCCTTCGGCTCAGATTACCGCGCAACCCACAGATTATCAGAAAATAATCAATCGTGAGGCTATAAGGCTTCGCCTGGCTCTGTCCTCGGCAGCAAAGCTCCGTGAGACCGAGGACAAGGAAGTTATCGCCTTCTTTCACTTCCCTCCGCTTTGGAATGACTTTTGCGACGAGGTAACGTTTGACGCCCTGATAGAATTCGGTATTAAAAGATGTTACTTCGGTCATATACACGGTTGCTATAACGTTCCTGAAAAATACGAGCATCGAGGCGTGGTTTTGACTATGATATCCGCCGATTTCCTCAATTTTATTCCAAAGCTGATATAAAATAGCTTTATTTGTCCTCTTTTTTCCAAAATGATATTGACAAAATGAGAGAAAAAAAGTAAAATATACAATGTATGTAAAAAATAAAATAATATGTACGGAGGTTCAAACAAAATGAGTTTAACAAAATCTGAAGTAATTGAAAAGAATAGGTATGAGGTGCATTTCTCTGTAGATAAAGCAACCTTTGACGCGGCTGTAACTAAGGTCTTCAACAAGAAGTCCAAGAACATCGCGGTTCCCGGATTCAGAAAAGGTAAAGCTCCCCGCGCTATCGTTGAGAAAATGTATGGCGCAGGTATCTTCTACGAAGACGCTATCAATGACCTTATCCCCGAGGCATACGGAGAGGCTCTTAAGGAGTCGGCTCTTGAGACCGTAGGTCAGCCTGAGTTTGACGTTGTTTCTCTTGACGACAACGGACTCGTTCTCTCCGCCAAAGTCTACGTAAAGCCTGAGGTAGAGATAAAGGATTACCTTGGAATTGATGTTGAGAAGGAAGTTGCTCCCGTTACAGACGAGGATATCGACAGAGAAATAAATCTCGTCAGAGAGAGAAATTCCAGAGAGATAGACGTTACAGACCGCCCCGCTGAAATGGGTGATACAGCTGTTATCGATTTTGAGGGCTTCTGCGACGGCGTTGCCTTCGAGGGCGGCAAGGGTACTGACTATGCGCTTAAGCTTGGCTCAGGCTCCTTTATCCCCGGTTTTGAGGAACAGGTTGCAGGAAAGAGCGTTGACGAGGAGTTTGACGTAAATGTAACCTTCCCCGCTGAGTACCATGCGTCTGATCTCGCAGGCAAGGATGCTACTTTTAAGGTAAAGATCCATGCTATCACAAAGGTTGAGCTACCCGAGCTTGACGATGATTTCGCAAAAGATGTTTCCGAATTTGATACATTTGATGAATATAAGGCTGACGTTAAGTCAAAAATCGAAAAGAGACACGAGAATGAAGCTGACAAAGCCGTTGAAGATAAGCTTATGGAAGCTCTTATTGAGAAGCTCGAGGCTGATATTCCCGAGCCGATGTTCGTAGCTGAGACCGAGAATTTCGTTCGTGACTATGACAATAGACTCCGTATGCAGGGACTTGACCTGAAGACATACTTCAAGTACACAGGTCTTGATCTTGATACTCTCCGCGCGCAGATGAGACCTCAGGCGGAGCGTCAGGTAAAGGCAAGACTTGCTCTTGAAAAGATTGCTGCTCTTGAGAACCTTGCCGCTACGGAGGAGGATATCGAGGGAGAATACAAGACTATCGCTGAAGCATACGGCGTAGAGCTTGATCAGGTAAAGGCAAGTATAGATTCCGAGGCTATAGCTGAAGATATGAAGGTAAAGAAGGCTATGGAGCTCGTTAAGGAAAAGGCTAACGTTACAACAAAGTAATCTTACCTATCTATTTATCGCAATATTTTTGGAGGTTTTTATATGTTCAACTACAACAAAGGCATATACGATGCGCTTGTTCCAATGGTCGTTGAGCAAACCGGCAAGGGTGAGCGCTCATACGATATATTTTCCAGACTTCTCAATGACAGAATCATTTTTCTATCTGATGAAGTAAACGATACTACCGCTTCTCTGGTAGTCGCGCAGCTGCTTTTCCTTGAAGCGCAGGACCCTGATAAAGATATTGCCTTTTATATCAACAGCCCAGGTGGCTCTGTTACCGCAGGTATGGCAATATATGACACGATGAACTATATAAAGTGTGATGTCTCTACCATATGTATCGGTATGGCGGCAAGTATGGGAGCATTTCTCCTGTCCGCGGGAACTAAGGGTAAGCGCATAGCGCTCCCAAATAGTGAAATAATGATCCATCAACCGCTTGGCGGAGCTAAAGGTCAGGCATCGGATATAAAAATTCAGGCTGAGCTTATCCTCAGAACAAGAGACAACCTGAACCGTATCCTTGCCGAAAATACAGGCAGATCGATAGAAGAAATAGCGAGAGACACTGAGCGCGATAACTTTATGACCGCTAAACAGGCTCTCGAATACGGTCTGATAGATAAAATATTTGAAAAAAGAGCTTAACCGACTTTTTACTGAAAGGATATCTGATGTCGAATAACAGCACAAGAGACGGTGTATATGCAGGCTCGAGGTATTGCTCTTTCTGTGGGAGGAAGGAAAATCAGGTAAATTTCCTGATTCCTTCTCCCACAGGAATTTATATATGCGATTTCTGCGTAGATGCCTGTGAACAACTTATTTACGAAAACACTGAAAAATCCGCGGAGCTTGACGGAATGACTATCAATTCCCTTCCTAAACCGCAAGATATAAAGCAGACCCTTGACGAATACGTTATCGGTCAGGATGACGCAAAAATAGCGCTTTCCGTTGCTGTATACAATCACTATAAACGAATACTTTACAAGCAGGATCAGGAACGTGGAAAGCGCAATAAAGACGAGCTTATTGATGATGTTGATCTTCACAAGAGCAACGTTCTTCTCATAGGTCCTACGGGTGTTGGTAAAACATACCTCGCTCAGACGCTCGCAAAATCCCTCAAGGTTCCTTTTGCTATCGCGGACGCAACAACGCTTACCGAAGCGGGATACGTTGGGGAGGACGTAGAAAATATTCTGCTCAGACTTATTCAAGCGGCTGATTATGATATTGAGCTTGCCGAGCGAGGCATAATCTATATCGACGAGATAGATAAGATCGCGAGAAAGAGCGAAAACCGCTCTATAACAAGAGACGTATCGGGAGAGGGCGTTCAGCAGGCGCTTCTTAAGATACT
This sequence comes from Eubacteriales bacterium, assembly GCA_045632545.1. Classification (GTDB taxonomy): domain Bacteria; phylum Bacillota; class Clostridia; order Oscillospirales; family CAG-272; genus HGM12713. The sequence continues at coordinate 7,722 of JAZQWY010000017.1, forward strand.
TGAAGGTACTGTCGCAAATGTTCCCCCTCAGGGCGGCAGAAAGCATCCCAATCAGGAATTTATTCAGATAAATACCGAGAATATCCTCTTTATATGCGGAGGAGCGTTTGAAGGACTTGATAAGATCATAGAAAGACGTCAAGGAAATCAGACTATCGGTTTTTCGGGAAGCATTGTCAAAAAGGAAGAACGCCGAAAAGCGGGCGTGTTCAAGGACGTTGAACCCCACGATATAGTTAAGTTCGGACTTATTCCCGAGCTCGTGGGACGTATTCCCGTAATAGTCACACTTAACGACCTTGATGAGGAGGCTCTCATAAGGATACTGAGCGAACCAAAGAGCTCACTTATCAAGCAGTATCTAAAGCTCTTTGAAATGGACGGCGTAAGCCTTAATTTTACTGATGATGCGCTTAGGGCTGTTGCATCTATGGCTATCAAACGCAACACGGGAGCGAGAGGTCTGCGTTCCATAATGGAAAAGCTTATGATGAATATTATGTATGATATTCCCTCTCAAAAGGACATAGTTGAGGTGACTATAAACTCGGATTGCGTTAATGGACTCGCAGAGCCGATAATAACAAGAAAAGAGCTTCTTATTTCCGAGATGCCAATTTCAGGTGAGTTAGAATAATAGAAACAAGGCTGTCGTAATACCTGTTTTACGACAGCCCTGTTTATTAAATCATCTTCAATATCAATAATATCAATCTTTAATTTACTGACAGCCGCACTTTCCGTCTCTGTCTTTATGATTGTGATAAGTGTATCCCGGAGGGCAAAATTCAGCGGTTGGGAAATCCATAGACCTAAAGAGACTGCAAGGATTATCCTCCTCTGCCGCTACACATTCCTTATCTGGAATGCAGAACTCCGTAGCGTTGATAAGATACTGCGCGGGACGTACTATCCTTACTACCGAGAATATTCCGAGAGATACTGTGATATATCTTCCGTCATTATTATAATCGTTCAGTGTACCCGACACACCCGAAGACACATACTCGGGAACATCATCACAGCAACAGCAGCAACAGCAGCAGTTGTCGTTCGCCTCGCGAACCTTTGTGTTCAGGATTATGGGGTCAACCACCTCAACTATCGCTATGGGCACATTCTTGCTTGAGCAACAGGGCTCGGGCATAGCGCAATAGTCAGAGGAATCGGGATTGCTCTTGAAAATACTTACGTTACTCTCACTTCCGTAAAGTATTACTTTCTTTTCAAGAACCGCAATTCCCTCAAATTCCTGACTTCTTCCTCCGCACAGACAAGCCTCGAAGGTTATCTTGATATAGAATTTTATCGTTACCGAATAAAATCCACGGTTAAATCTTACCGGATCTATTCCGATATATGTCCAGGAAATACACGCGCTTCTTGCTCGGATATTGGTCGTACGCTCCAAGATATCATAGCCAAAATCGGTCAGAAGAACTCTTACATCCTCAAAACAGTCCCTGTCACGGCACGAATCCAGAATTCTATTAGTCTCAATGCTGACCATTTCAGAGCGAGGGCTGGAATTACCCTGAGAATTGCAACAATTTGAATATTTATTGTCTGCCATATGTCTGTTTCCTCCTAAAAAATTTAGCAAGAGCAACTACTGCTCTCCTTTAACAGAATATGCCAGCAAACAAATTTTGACAATAAATGTGCCAAATCCAAAAAAATATAATAAATTTCAAATTTAATTAAATTTAATCTTGAATATTATCAAAAAATGTATTAAAATATATATGTCGTTTGTTTTTATAAAATAAATCTGTTCCGAGGTGATAAAATGTCTAAAATTGGATTTGATAATGACAAATACATAAAACTGCAGTCCGAGAAGATACTTGAGCGAATTTCGGGATTCGGCGGTAAGCTTTATCTTGAATTCGGAGGAAAGCTCTTTGATGACTACCATGCTTCACGCGTACTCCCCGGGTTCAAGCCTGACAGTAAAATAAAAATGCTCCTCAATCTTAAGGATAACGCGGAGGTCATTATCGTTGTGTCGGCAGTCGCCGTCGTTCAGAACAAGATACGAGGAGACCTCGGAATATCATACGACCTTGACGCACTCAGGCTTATCGATGCGTTCAACGATATCGATATCAGCGTTTGCGGTGTGGTTCTTACCCATTACACTCAGCAGCCTGCGGCTGACAAATTTATCGAAAGACTTAAGAACCTCGGAGTTAAGGTGTACCGTCACTATCCCATTGAGGGATATCCCACGAACGTAAAGCATATCGTCAGTGAGAACGGATACGGAAAGAACGATTATATCGAGACCACACGACCACTTGTGGTTGTCACCGCCCCCGGCCCCGGAAGCGGAAAGATGGCTACCTGTCTATCTCAGCTCTATCACGACCACAAGCGAGGTATAAAGGCGGGATACGCTAAGTATGAGACCTTCCCTATTTGGAATCTTCCATTGAAGCACCCCGTGAACGTGGCGTATGAGGCGGCAACGGTTGACCTCAACGACGTAAATATGATAGACCCATTCCACCTTGACGCTTATGGCATAAAGGCAGTAAACTATAACCGCGACATTGAGATATTCCCCGTGCTTAGAGCTATGTTTGAGAGGATATACGGCGAATGTCCCTATAAATCCCCTACGGACATGGGCGTAAATATGGCGGGTAACTGCATTATTGATGACGAGGTTGCCTGCCACGCATCGAAGATGGAAATAGTAAGAAGATATTACGATGCTCTTTGCAAGAAGAAAAAAGGTCTTGCGAGTGCAGATGAGGTATACAAAGCGGAGCTTATAATGAATCAGGCGGGTATTGACACCTCTTTCAGAGAGGTAGTCGCAAAGTCACTTAACAAAGCCGCTGAAACGGGAGGTCCTGCTACCGCTATCGAGCTTCCTGACGGCTCTATTGTAACTGGGAAGACCTCTTCCCTGCTTGGAGCATCAGCGGCGGCACTACTCAACGCGCTGAAAAAGCTTGGAGGCATCAACGACGAATTTCTGCTGATACCGCCTGTTGTAGTTGAGCCTGTGCAAAAGCTCAAAACAGGTGTGCTTGGAAATCACAATCCAAGACTTCACGCGGATGAGATCCTTATCGCCCTTGCGATATCCGCCACCACAAATCCAATGGCGGCGCTCGCTATGGAACAGCTACCTAAGCTCCACGGCTGTGAGGCACACACAAGCGTTATAGTATCGAACGTGGACAAGGATATCTACCGCAAATTGGGTATCAATCTCACCTGTGAGCCTATCTATCAAACTAAAAAATTGTATCATAAGTAATATTATGGGAATGAAAGGGTACTAACTTTTTCATTCCCATTAATTTATACACCGACAGCCCTTGACAATTTTCGATATTCGTGATAGAATAGCTTCTGTAATATAAAATTAACAACTAAAAGGAGCCGTTATGAAAAAAATCGTTGGCGAATTCAAAAAATTCATAACCCGCGGCAATATCGTAGATATGGCTGTCGGTGTTATCGTTGGTAGTTCGTTTACCGCTATCGTAAACGGATTGAGCAACAACATTCTCAAGCCTATAATCAATTGGTTGTTGGCGCTTATCTTTGGTGCAGACTCTCTGAGCGAGGTCTACACCGTCCTTAAAGCAGTTTATGATAGCGAGGGTGTACTTGACCTTAAGCAGTCTATCTACATAGACTGGGGCGCGTTTATTAACGCCGTCATCAACTTCTTCCTTATCGCGATAGTTCTCTTTACCATTGTTAAAATAGTTAACAAGTTTAGAGACGGACGCAAGGAATTTGCTGAAAATATGGCTGAGGAGAAAATTGCTAAGGCCGACAGAAAAGAAATGAAAAAGCGTGGCATAAAGCGCTCTGATACAGAAGCGGTTGCCGCATATTACGCTGAAAAGGCAAAAATTGCAGCTGAGGCAAAGGCTGCGGCTGATGAGAAAGCAAAACTTGATAGACTTGCTAATCCCACGACCGAGGACCTTCTTAAAGAGATACGCGACCTACTGAAAAAGAATTAAAATAGTTCAAAAAATCACCTTAAGCACATGTGCTAAAGCTTATTTTTATATCAGTCAAATTAAAAGAATGACAGCTGCTCCGCGTCGCTCTCTGCTTCTATGGTTTGTGCCTTCGGCTT
>JAZQWY010000018.1:0-1582 GCA_045632545.1 Eubacteriales bacterium
TGGGTCAGATGTCCGCCGTGAGCGAGGCTCATACCCATTACGGTGTCGCCGGGCTGAAGCAGAGCAAAATATACCGCCGTGTTTGCCTGCGCTCCGCTGTGGGGCTGAACGTTTGCGTACTTTGCTCCGAAGAGCTTGCAAGCGCGCTCGATGGCGATATTCTCGGCGATATCAACACACTGGCATCCGCCGTAATATCTCTTTGTGGGGTAGCCCTCAGCGTACTTGTTGGTAAGCACCGAGCCCATAGCGCAAAGAACTGCCTCGGAAACTACGTTTTCGGACGCGATAAGCTCAAGACCGTCGACCTGACGCTCGTATTCTGCGCGTATAGCCGCCGCGATCTCGGGATCTGTGCGGGACACAAGGTCCATCATTTCGTGAATCATTTATATTTCCTCCGTAGAATAATTTTACAAACAGCGTATTTTTTCTGTATATAAACATTACCGCATTTTATTATATTATAAAGCATTTTCGCATAAAACGCAAGAGAAAATTGCAAAAAATATCATTTTTTTTAAATAAAAATACAAAAATTGCAGAACTTATTGAAAAGTATTAAAATTTTTATTCAGATATTGACAAAAAGGATATATTTGTGGTATAATGTACCCGTAGCAATTTAAAAATACCTATGCAAACGGGAGGAAACGTATTATGCAGATAGCAATCATAGCGCACGACATGAAAAAAGAGTTGATGGCACAGTTTTGTATCGCTTATTGCGGAACTCTCAGTAAGCATAATATTTGTGCGACCGCCGTTACCGCAAAGTATATTTCCGAGGCTACCGGTCTGCATATCGATAAAATGATGGCAGGAGATCAGGGCGGCGAGGAGCAGATCGCGTCGCGCATCGCCTATAACGAGATCGACGTCCTGCTTTATTTCAGAGACACAAGACCCAATCAGAAGGAAAACCCCGCAGGAAACGAGCTTCTCCGCGTGTGCGACGTTAACAACATCCCCGTTGCTACCAACATCGCAACCGCAGAGGTAGTCATCAACGCCCTTGAGCGCGGAGACCTCGATTGGAGAGAAATAGTAAATCCTCATTCCTCGCTCAACAGAAAGTGAGCGTGAGGTAGTGAGAAGACACGTCCGATAGGAAACGACGCTACAGAGAGGGAGCGAGCTGCTGAAACGCTCCTGCGCACAGCCTTGAGGGTACCACTTTTCGCTTGAATTTTATATCACGAGAGTTATAAACCCGAGTGGAACCGCGCATTCGCGCCTCGGACGGCTTTTGCCGCCCGAGGCGTTTTTATTTAATGCAAAAAGTTGAAAATTGACAATGGAAAGTGGAAAATTAGGGCGCAATCCTACGTTCGTCTGTTGACGGAGCAAACGATCTTTATCTCGTCGGTAGGGGAGGGGCTTGCTCCTCCCGAAATATCGGTCACCGCCATATATCCGTCTATGGATGTGAATTTTGTGACCGAGACGACATTGGACAGTCGGGACGCCTGTCCCTACAATCAAAAAAGATGACAGACGGAGGTTTAATTTGTGCCAATAACGACCTTTAACACCTCTCAGGCGGTTACACCGCCAGCTCCCCTCGAGGGGAGCCTAAGGG
>JAZQWY010000019.1:0-4142 GCA_045632545.1 Eubacteriales bacterium
CTTCTCCGCATCGGCGGAAAGAACGCTTTCCAGCACGTCACCGTCACCGATGCGGCTGTTAGTTACCTGTATTCTCTGCACAGAGGTCAGCTTGCTGCGAATGACCTCCTGAAGCGAGCGTCGAAATTCGGGATAGCCCGCATAACCGAGCTGAGTGGCAAAGCGCACAACCGTGGACTCGGAAACACCTACAAGCGCACCCATTTTTGCGGCGGTCATATAAGCCGCTTTATCATAATTTTCAAGAATGAAGGATGCTATCAGCTTCTGTCCCTTTGAAAAAGAGGACATTCTGTTTTCTATTTCCTTGAGGAGATTATTTTTCATCGTCTTGCTGCCTTTCCGTGACATATCTTCGCGAGATAAAGTCCTCATATTATTATAGCTTTTAATGCTCAAAAAGTCAACTGTTTTTCTTTTTCTTTCTATGAAGATATGCCTATTTCTTACCGAACAGCAAGAAATAGGCATAAAAAGTATCAAACAAAATCCTTTTTCTTCACCCTGACTATCAGCGAAAGCAGGGCACGGGGACGGAAGGGTATGAGCGGATACAGATATTTTCGTTTTCCGTTCACCGTCTTGTTGGTCACAAGCAGGACGAGTATCAAAACGCACCCCGCCACAAAACCCCAGAATTTGAATATAGCCGTAAGAAGCAAGAGCAACATTCGCAAAAACTTAAATGCGTATCCCAGCTCGTAGCTCCGCTGAGTGAAGTTCGCGATAGCCACAAACGCCATATAAAGAATGACCTCGGGGATAAGCCAGCCTATCGTCACGGCGAAATCGCCGAGTATAAGTCCGCCCACTACAGATAGCGAATTTGCCAGCATGTCAGGGGTGTTGGTCGACGCAAGTCTGAGCGCGTCTATAATAAACTCGACCAAAAACAACTGAAATATTATTGGTATCCGCGCCGAATTCTCAGGGATTATAAAGCTCAGCCATTCGGGTATCATATGCGGATAAAGCATAAACAGATACCACACGGGGGTTATCATCAAGGTCATAAAAAAGACCGCAAATCGAACAAGCCTTATATAGGTTCCCGTCAGCGGCGGGAAATAAAAATCGTTGGTCTCCTGCATAAAATCAAAGATAGAGGACGGAAGTATCATCACCTCAGGCGAGTTATCCATAATGATAGCCACGCTTCCCTCAAGTATTTGCGCCGAGGCGGAATCGGGGCGTTCTGTCATTCTTATTTTGGGAAATGGATTGTACCAATGGGTTCTTATCAGACATTCCGCCAAAGATTGCGCTCCCATAGTCAGCGACTTCACCTTTATCGATTTCAGCTTCTCGGTAAGCTCCTTAACATACTTTTCGTCGGCCTTCCCCTTCATATAACAGACCACCACGTCGGTCTTGGACTCTGTTCCCACCGTGATATATTTCATGGTCAGCGAGCAATCCCTTATCCTTCGCCTTATCAGCGCCGTGTTGAAGATAAGCGTCTCAACGAATCCATCGCGAGATCCCCTCATCACTCTATCTCCCTGCGGCTCCTCAGCGTCTCTGCCGGGGTAGGTGCGCGAGTCGATAATGATACCCGACGCTCCGAAGCTGCTTCCCAGCATCAACGTAGCGCCCGAGAGCACCATCTGTATCATAAACTCGGGGTCGTCGCTCTCGTCGGTCTCCACATATGGCACGTTTCTCTGCATAAATTCAAGCGCGCTGTCTGAAAAGCTCTTTAACGTCAAAAAGTGCATCATCAGCTTCTGCATCACGGTGTCCTTTACAAAGCCGTCTATATAATATAAAGTCAGCTCTCCATCGCCCACCTTCAAGACCTTTTTGATAACGTCAAAATTTTCATCTACAGAAAATTTATTATCAAAATACTTTACGTTCTGCTTGTAATCGGAAAATAATTTGCGCATAATACCTCCACAGGATTTCCTTGGAGTTTATTATGCGCAAATTTTCGGCTAATATTCCCTATTTCTCAAAGTCCTTCCATTAAAGGATAAGGAACTTCGGGATACCGTTTTCATATTCGGGATAGGTCTCCCCCTCTATCAGCGGAAGTATGTACTCCGCGCACTTCAAAGTGATTCCGTTTTCGGTCTCGTTTATAAATTCGTCGTAAAGCCACTTGACCTCATTTGCGATGGCCGATACGTCGCTATGCACTATCTCACACTTGTAAGGATTCTGCGAAACTCTGCGGTAAAGCATCATCTCGCCCGATATACCCTCTCGGCACGCCGCGCCTACAGCGCTGCGTCCAAGCTCAATAGACTCTCGTATATCGGTAGCAGACGCGAGATGCGCGGCGCATCTTTGAGGCAAACTCAGCTCTATAGAACGAACCTTACAGCCAAATCTCTCCTTGACCGCGCTCTCAAGCACTTTTCCCGCGCCCGACAAATATTTATGTCCAAAAACGTCGACAGCACCACTCTGCTGCCCCTCGCCAACGTACCGTCCGTCAGCGAATTTTATTCCCTCTGACACGGCGATGACAACGTTCGGGTGTTTTTTTAGCGCCCTGTCAACGTCCACGAAAAATTTCTCCATATCAAAATTCCGCTCGGGGAAATACACTCCGTCGGGGGATTCCCCGCCCGCATACCTTCCAACGTCAGCCGCCGCCGCGAGCCAACCCGCGTTTCTTCCCATTATCTCAACGATGGTAACTGAAGGTATCCTATAAACAGAACAGTCTCTTATTATCTCCTGCATAGTGGTAGCTATAAATTTAGCCGCCGTACCGTAACCGGGGGTATGGTCGGTAAGAAGCAGGTCATTATCTATCGTCTTGGGAATTCCGACGATACGCATCTCGTAATCGGCATATTCCATAAACGCGGACAGCTTTGCCACCGTGTCCATAGAATCGTTTCCACCTATGTAGAAAAAATATCTTATGTCATATTTCTTGAAGATATCAAAAAGCTGAACGTAGAGCTCCCTCTCCTTATCAACGTCGGGCAGCTTTTTACGGCAGCTTCCCAGAGCCGCAGCGGGCGTGTGCTCCAGAAGGCTTATCTTCTCCTCGCTGTCAAATATCTCGTTAAGGCAAACTATATCCTCCGCGAGAAATCCCTCTATGCCATTCCGCATACCGTAAAGCTTGTCAATACAGCCACCTGTCAGCTCCTTATCAAGTGCCCCACGGATAACTCCCGCAAGCGTTGCGTTAATTGCAGCGGTTGGCCCTCCCGACTGTCCCACTATCGCGTTTCCTATAAGTTTTTTCATAACTTCTCCATTGCCGCGCTACGCGCGGCGCAATTATTATTTTACCTATGTGCCACGGTGCCGATTTTGTCAAAAGAAGGACATACCGTGAGAGGATTAAAAAGCAAATATTAACATAAATATATATTGTAAAATCGATAGAAACACGGAGGTCTCTATGTTTCCAGCCATAGTTTCAATGTTCTCGAACCTTATACACCTGATACTCGGCATAAACACGCCGCAAAACTTTCCCCCTCCACTGCCTGCCGAAAAAGAAGCGGAATATTTCAGGCTTCTCGCCACTGGCGACGAGAACGCAAGACAGGAGCTTATACTCCACAATCTCCGCCTTGTGTCGCACATAGTGAGAAAATATTACGCGTCGAGCAAAAATCAAGAAGACCTTGTCTCGGTAGGAGTCATCGGTCTCGTAAAAGCGGTAGACAGCTTCAACCGTTCCAACGGAGCAAGATTTGCCACCTACGCCGCGAAGTGTATCCAAAACGAGATACTTATGTATTTCCGTTCTCAGAAAAAGCTATGCGCCGAGGTATCTCTCAACGAAACTATCGACGTTGACCGAGACGGAAACCCGCTTACATATATCGACGTCATAAGCTGTGACGAAAGCATCACGAGCGAAATCGAGCGAAAGATAAGCACACAACGCGCCATGCGATACGTTAACACTATACTCGACGAGCGAGAGAGACAGATAATCACTATGCGCTACGGTCTTGGCGGCACAGAGCCTATGACACAGCGAGAGGTCGCGGCGGCTCTCGGCATCTCACGCTCATACGTGAGCAGAATCGAGAAGAACGCGCTGGAGCATCTGCTCGCCGCCTTCAAGGAGATTTAATTCCCTTACCTATATTCCAAAAATCATCCGCGCCGTCAAAACGCCCTAAGCGTTCTGTGCAGATACTCTCTGATGATATTTCCTT
>JAZQWY010000020.1:0-5294 GCA_045632545.1 Eubacteriales bacterium
GCTAAAACGAAACAGCCCTATATTCAGGCAAATATTTATTAATACATTCCGCCCATTCCGCCGCCTGCCATAGCAGCCGCGTTTGCAGCAGCCTCTGCCGCGGGGTCCTTCTTATCGGCAACAACAGCTTCTGTTGTAAGGATAACCGAAGCGATAGAAGCCGCGTTCTGAAGAGCTGATCGTGTTACCTTGGTGGGGTCTACAATACCCGCCGACATCATATCGCAGTACACTTCGTTATATGCGTCAAAGCCGTATCCGAGCTTACCACTCTTCATTATCTCGCTGACGATAACAGCTCCGTCAAAGCCTGCGTTTGCGGCAATCTGACGTACAGGCTCCTCAAGCGCCTTAAGAACTATTCTGACACCTGTCTTTTCGTCTCCCTCAACGGTCTCAACGAGTTTCTCCACCTCGCTGATAACGTTGAGATATGCCGTTCCGCCTCCGGCAACTATTCCTTCCTCAACCGCAGCGCGTGTTGCGTTGAGAGCGTCCTCAATACGGAGCTTCTTTTCCTTCATCTCTGCCTCAGTAGCGGCGCCTACCTTGATAACCGCAACACCGCCCGAAAGCTTTGCAAGTCTTTCATGAAGCTTCTCACGATCAAAATCAGACGTGGTAGTCTCTATAGCCACTTTTATCTGATTTATCCTTGCCTTGATGTCGTCAGATGCACCTGCGCCGCCAACGATAATGGTATTCTCTTTATTAACCTTTACCTGTCTTGCGCGTCCGAGCTGAGCAAGAGTTGTGTCCTTAAGTTCAAGACCTATCTCTGAGGAGATTACTTCGCCACCCGTGAGGACAGCAATATCACGGAGCATTTCCTTTCTTCTGTCACCAAAGCCGGGAGCCTTGACAGCAACGCAGACGAAGGTTCCGCGGAGCTTATTGAGTACGAGCGTGGTAAGAGCCTCACCCTCAACGTCCTCTGCGATTATAACAAGCTTTCTGCCCGCCTGAACTACCTGTTCAAGAACGGGAAGAACCTCCTGAATGTTGGATATCTTCTTGTCCGTGATAAGCAGGAGAGCGTCATCAAGAACAGCCTCCATCTTATCCATATCGGTAGCCATATAGGGAGACAGGTATCCGCGGTCAAACTGCATTCCCTCTACCACCTCGGAGTATGTGTCAGCAGACTTGGATTCCTCAACCGTGATAACGCCGTCAGACGTAACCTTCTCCATAGCGTCAGCTATAAGCTGACCGATGACCTCGTCACCCGCGGAGATAGTTCCTACGCGAGCTATATCGTCGCTTCCGTTTACCTTCTTGGAGTTTGCCACAAGAGCATCTACCGCCTTGTCAACCGCTTTCTTTATACCCTTGCGGATAACCATGGGGTTAGCGCCTGCTGTCACGTTCTTCATTCCCTCGCGAACGAATGCCTGTGCAAGAAGTGTTGCGGTGGTAGTACCGTCACCTGCCGCGTCATTCGTCTTTGTAGCAACCACTTTAACGAGCTGTGCGCCCATATTCTCCGCTTCGCACTCAAGCTCTATCTCCTTGGCGATGGTAACACCGTCGTTGGTTATCAGCGGAGAGCCATACTTCTTGTCAAGAACAACGTTTCTTCCCTTAGGACCAAGGGTGATCTTAACTGTATCAGCAAGCTTATCAACGCCTCTGCAAAGCGCGTTTCTTGCTTCAATTCCATAAAGAATTTCTTTTGCCATAACATTTTTCCTTTCAAATACCTTTAATTAAATGTATATTATTCAACAATAGCAAGTATATCGCTCTGACGGACTATGTTATACTCAACTCCGTCTGCCTTTACCTCTGTTCCTGAATACTTGGACGTGATAACACGGTCTCCGACCTTAACTGTCATACTGACTTCCTTGCCGTCAACAAGTCCGCCGGGTCCTACCGCAACGACCTCAGCAATCTGGGGCTTCTCCTGCGCGGACGCGGTGAGAATAAGACCGCTTTTTGTTTTCTCCTCTGCCTCTACGAGTTTTATGAGCACTCTGTCAGCCAACGGTTTAATTGTCATTTTCTTTTCCTCCTTATAATAATATTATTATATACACGATTTTTTGCAGTTGGCACTCAAAACACCTGAGTGCTAACCCACATACATATTCTACACTTTTTTTTGGAAAAATCAAGTACTTTTTATATATTTAACATTTAATTAACATTTGAAGCGCACTAAAAAGTCCGATTGTTGAAAAGAGGAAAGAAATATGATAGAATTTATAAACAAATACCTGTTTGGAACGGCTGTTCCTGCCCTGCTGATACTCGCGGGAGTGTTATATACCATACTCCTTGGAGCGTTTCATATAAGAAAGCCACTGACCGTCATCAAGGCTCTGACAAGAAAAAACGCCGACAGCGGAATATCCCCTTTTCGTGCCGTGACCTTGGCGCTCGCGGGAACTCTTGGCGTAGGAAACATCGTGGGAGTGTCCGCCGCCATAGGACTTGGCGGCTTTGGCGCTATATTTTGGATGTGGATAAGCGCCCTCTGCGCTATGCTCCTTAAATATGCCGAGATAGTCCTCGCTATGCGCCACCGCCGTTACGACGAGTACGGAAAGCCTCACGGCTCTGCTATGTATTACATAAAGGATTTCTTCAGCGCCAATTCTCTACCCCGCGTGGGCAAAACGATAGCGGGAATATTTGCCATTCTCTGTATATTAAATGCGATAACTATGGGAAGTATGATACAGGCGAACGCCATCTCCGAGTCCTTCGGTGGAGTTTTCGGCGTGTCACCCATAATATGCGGAATATTACTCGCCGTCCTTGGCGCACTCATCATTTCAAAGGGCACTGAGGCTATGGCGAAATTCACAGAGATACTCGTCCCTATTATGACGCTTGGGTATATCGTAATCTCGCTCGCCGTTTTGATAATACGAAGAGATATGCTCGGCAGCGCTCTCGCAAGCATTGTAGCGGACGCATTATCACCCAATTCTGCGGCGGGCGGTATCGCAGGTTTTTTACTCTCTCGTTCTTTGAGATACGGAACTATGAGAGGACTTGTTTCAAATGAGGCGGGATGTGGCACAGCACCAACGGCGCATGCGTCGTCAAACTCAAAAAGCCCTGTGGAGCAAGGCTTTTGGGGTATCTTCGAGGTCTTTACCGACACGATAGTACTTTGTACTATGACAGCCCTCGTTGTCATAGTCAGCTTTGGGGATATTAAAAATAGCGGCAGCTGGATAATGATGACTATAGACGCCTACGCAAACGTTCTCGGGAAATTCGCCTCGGTCTTTCTGACGGTAGCGGTTCTCTGCTTCGGTTTCGCTACGATAGTATGCTGGGCGCATTATGGCGTAGAAGCGGTAAGATACCTAAGCGAGAAAAAAGGATATAAAAATATTTTCATATTTGTGTATTGCGTCTCAAGCTTCGCAGGAGCTTTTTCACTCTCGGACGCAATATGGTCGGCGGCAGATTTTGCTATAGGGGCCATGACGGTGATAAACGTGACTGTCATATGCCTTATGAACAGTGAGGTAAGGCGTGAAACTAAAATATATTTCGACGGAATTTACAAAACACGCAAGAAAAAGTGAATATAAATCTCCGCCCTGCGAAAGAATATTTTTGAAAGCAATAAAAAGAAAAAATATTTCAAAAAACTGTTGACAAACATTTCCCGTTATGATATAATAGTCAAGCGTTCGACGAAAAACGGACGCAACGTGGCGGGATAGCTCAGTTGGCTAGAGCAACCGGTTCATACCCGGTAGGTCATGGGTTCAAGTCCAATTCCCGCTACCATCGGCCCGTTGGTCAAGCGGCTAAGACACCGCCCTTTCACGGCGGTAACGGGAGTTCGATTCTCCCACGGGTCACCAATCGAGTATAATCCGAACACCCTATTCTTTGTAGGAATTGTCTTCGGATGCACGACAAAACACCGAGTAGAGATTTGATTCTCTGCTCGGTGTTTTTCGTTATGTTATTAGTGCTTGTCCGTTGCTTCGCTATCGGGCGGTTTCACTTCGGGAGTAGAATTCGTATTGACCGTAAGCGTACCTTCCTCAGCCTGTTTCATCAACTGTTTGAGTACCTGATTTGAGCCTGTTGCCGCAAGACCTGAGACCGCACCCGAAATGATGGCGACCATCATGGAGGTTGCTCCGAGGAATTCGGGAAGGACGAAGTACATTGCCACGCCGAGAAGCATACCGATACCGCACGAGATGAGAGGGTACCATCTGCTGTCAACTTTCGTGGACTTGATGGCTGTGACCACGATATAGCAGATCACAACAATGATGGGGATTGCAGGATAGTTCAACATAAACTTTCCCTCCTTATAAAATATAGATTTATGTAATCAGTAAGCAAGGCTTACGAATTACCGTTTCGGTGCTGACCGTGTGCCTGTTGGTTCAAATGCTTTTCAAGACGGTCATGAGCTTTGGTGACATTCCCGTTGCAATGAAGTTGCATAAGACCATCGAGAGAAGCCAACATTGCATAGGAGATAACGCACAATTCGTCCTTAATGGACTGTATGTCCTCCGACTCCTTCTTTCGGGTTTCTTCGATGTCCTTTTTATGCAAATTACGCAATTCCTGAATATCGGTAGATTGTTTGTTTTGGTTCAGTACCCACTTGATGACGGCTACTGCCACACCGCCGATAGTAATGATTGCTCCTACCATACTACCGAAAAGGATGATAGTATTCGTCATGACTGCTGTACTACCTCCCAACCGTAAACTCCGGGTTCCCACACATTGTTGTCGATAGTGGAAATCCAATTCTGATCTTTATGAGCAACCTTGTCGCCACTCATGTAAGCATCATGAGAGCCGATAGGCTGAGACCATGCAGGAAATTCCTCTGTGGGGTCGCCTACCTTCGCCCAAAGGGACGGAGCCGCATCGGGTGTCCAATCCTCCTGCGAAGTGTGTTCCTGTACGCAACGGTACAGAATTTCGTTGTGCTGACGAAGAACGCCAACGGTGTATTTTACGCCGACTACCCACGGCGAGAACAGATCGGTGTGTTCCGTTGCTGTCACCTCGTCAATGGTGCCGTTCTCAGCCAAAGTAACAAAGGCAATCGAGGTCGCCGTCTCCACGCTGATTTGACGAGCGTTGAGAGCTTCCGTCTTGCGGCGTTCTCTGACCATCTGCTTGTGAGAGTTGAGATAATTGAACATAGCCTTTCCTCCATAATTCTTTGTAGTATTTGTCCATTTCTAATATGAGCTTGTGGGAATTGCCTTGTGCGGCGTGAGCTTTCCACGACTCATAACACTTATCGACATGGGACTTCGGTATAACACCTGCGAGAGACA
>JAZQWY010000021.1:0-1908 GCA_045632545.1 Eubacteriales bacterium
AAGAATAACGCGCTTCGAGCTCTGAGCCTTGTCGCCCTACTCTGTACGGTAGCAACTCTCGTCTGCTCCTGCGCCAAGGGGAACAAATTCGTCTCTGAGGGCGCGGATTTCAAGGACAAAAAAACAAAGGTAAGTTATGCCTATGCTCCCGCCTGCTACGAGCCGATAGAGCGAGGTGAGGAGATATACGGGCAGACAAAGACGGTCACCTTCTATGTGATAAAGGGGCAGGACCCCCTAAAGCTTATCTGCGAGGAAAACGGAACCGTCTTCTACGCGGAGAATAATCCTCTCCCTACCCTTGACAAAATGAATATCTCGTATATCGATATATGCACCGATACTTCGTCCGTCTCGGTAAAAAAGAAGATAGAGGCATCGGAAGATATATCCTCTGTAATTGAGAACTATACCTTGGCGGAGAACCTTTATTACGGAGCTACTCCCCCCGCGCTCACCTACAAGATAAGATTTGCCGACACTACGCTCGGAATATATTATTCGGTAGTATTTATCAGATATAGCGAGGATTACCTCGACTGCGGCAAGGATTTCATCTACAACCGTTTCGAGGGCAAGTTCTCCCCCGCCCCCGAGACATTGGTAAATTACATCAATGAGCTTGAAAAATAATCCCTCGCTTACACGGTTTTCCGAGGAGCATATAGAACAAGTGGCGCAGATAGAGCGCGATACCTTCTCAGAGCCTTGGTCGGAAAACAGTCTTAAGCTGCTCTGTACTGAGGAATATCCCTCTTTCGTGTTATGCGACGGCGGAGAGGTCCTCGGATACGTGTCAAGCTCAAGGGCGCTTGACGAGCTGCAGATAATCAATGTAGCCGTAAGAGAGTATTGCCGAGGCAGGGGCTACGGACAGTCGCTTCTCACAGCGCTTCACGGTTTCTGCCAAGCCAACGCTATCATCAGCGTGTCCCTTGAAGTAAGAGAATCAAACACGGCGGCTATATCACTCTATGAAAAATGCGGATATGTGCGAGTTGGCGCGAGAAAAAACTTCTACCGTCTCCCAACGGAAAACGCCATCATAATGGTAAAAACAATACAAAATTCTTAGAATAAACAGGAAAAACAAATGTTGATATTAGGACTTGAAAGCTCCTGCGATGAAACCTCCGCCGCCGTTGTGCGAATGGATGACGGACGCAGAGAGATACTTTCTAATATAGTAGCGTCACAGATAGATATCCACCGTCTTTACGGCGGCGTGGTCCCCGAGATAGCAAGCAGAGCGCACATTGAGGCGATATCACGCATAACGTATCAGGCGCTCGACGAGGCGGGAGTTAAGCTTTCGGATATCGGCGCTGTGGCAGTCACGGCATTCCCCGGGCTCATTGGGGCGCTTATCGTGGGAGTGAATTTCGCAAAGTCACTCGCCTTTGCTAACGACATACCTCTCGTTGCGGTAAATCACGTAAAGGCGCACGTTGCCGCGGCGTATCTTGAGTATCCCGAGCTTGAACCACCGTTTACCGCTATGGTAGTATCGGGCGGACACACCTCAATCTACGAGGTAAGCTCATACACCGACTTCAAAACTATCGGCTCTACTCGCGACGACGCTGCGGGAGAGGCGTTCGATAAGGTAGCTAGAGTGCTCGGTATGCCCTACCCCGGAGGAGCTGAGTTTGACAAGATATCCTATGGCGGCGACCCGCTCGCCGTCAAGCTCCCTTCCCCCGCGCTTACGGGCGATAATCTGGATTTCTCATTCAGCGGACTTAAAACCGCCGCGCTCAATTATATAAACGGAGTAAGACAAAAAGGCGAGGAGCCCAACGTGAGCGACCTTGCCGCTTCCTACACGCAGACTATTGTCAAGGCGATAGCAAAAAAATCCTCGGCGGCGCTTGATACTACGAGTTCGGACAAGCTGGTGCTTGCGGG
>JAZQWY010000022.1:0-2133 GCA_045632545.1 Eubacteriales bacterium
ATACTGTCATACGGACAGTCCCGCACACGAATCATATTGCCGTACTTAAGCACCGTGGGCCCCATATAGGACTGTCTGAACTCGAGCAGGATATCGGGATATATCTTCACAAGTTCTGCTTTAGTCTCTGCAAGCAGAGCCTCAAGCGCGTCCTCAACACTTGGAATATCCATTCTGTCATTGACAGCTGGAGAGTCAGCCGTAAGCCTGAATCTATCTATAAAATCAAGTTTGAGTCCGTCAAGTCCGAAGTCACGGACGGCGTTTACATAGGTATGTACGAGATAATCTCTTACCTCTTTGTATCTGATGTCTACTACAAGCACATCTCCATTCTTGTCGGAGGTCAGTGCCATATCCTTAAAGCGCTCGTATGCCTTTGAATATATACCGACAAAGGGTACGGAATACCAAAGCATGACCTTCATCCCCAGCTTGTGTATCTCGTCGGTAAGAGCCCTCATGCTCGGTATTTTGCCCGTGGCAAGCTCCCAGTCTCCGCAATAACTGTATCCGCGATTGTTATCGTCGGTCTGCCATCCGTCGTCTATAATGAGCGTCTTCATACCTAGCTTCGCGGATATTTTGCATTCCTCGATAAGCGCGTCGGGATCAAGCATCTGATGGAAGCTATACCATGCGGAATTCATTGGCAAATAAGCTTCCTTGGGGACATACGCCTTCTTATATCCGAAATCGTTTTCCCACCAATCATTTGCTTTTCTTACAGAATCAGCAAAAGGGATATTTTCAAAATCAATACGTATGTACGCTTCATAAAAATCTATCGGACTTATGTACGATGTGAAAAATTTCGCATTGCAGAAAAATACCGCTTCTTCCTCCGAAATTCCCGCGCCCACCTCTATAGGTGTTTTGGGGTCGCTTATAGCTATAGTACAAGCATTTGTACCGTTGTGATTTACAAGTGAGAGCACAGGCGCGCCAACAGCTGTTTTTGATTCGCACTTTGTACGTCTCCAGTTCGGCGCTATAAATCTTGAAAATCCAACCAGCGGAGCCCATACTGAAAGAATGTTTCCCGCAGATACTTTCCACTCTATCTTTACAGTATCGGGAACGAGCTTCTCCTCGGTCTTCATTGAAAACTTTAATACAGTATAGTTTTCGGTTTCCTCAGTCACGCTAAGCTCAAACTTAACATTTTCCATACTGCTGTCTACTGAAAAATCTTTAATATCCATTGTATTTCCTTCCTTACTCAGTTGATTTTTTGCAATATTCACAACATATCGTCTTTAAGCATATATCAAAAAGTATCGATTGTCAATACGGTTTTCAGTTTTCGTTACCTCAGAACATAAAAAAGTTACATTACAACAAGTAACATAAAAAGCAGAGCGTTCAAGATAGCCCAGTATTTATCAGCAATGATACCTCAGTCAATTACAAAAATAATCAAAAATTCATCTCTGTGAATAAATCTCCGCAATTTACAAACACTAACAAGGCAAGAATTGATATTAAAAGGAGTTTTATATATGAAAGCAACAGGAATAGTAAGAAGGATAGACGACCTTGGCAGAGTCGTCATTCCAAAAGAAATAAGACGCACTATGCGTATTCGCGAAGGCGACCCGCTTGAGATATATACCGACCGCGAGGGTGAAGTAATATTCAAAAAGTACTCTCCGATAGGCGAGCTTGCCTCCTTTGCAGCTCAGTATGCGGAAACGCTTCACAAAACCTGCAATATGTCGGTAATAATCAGCGACAGAGATGCCGTTATTGCCTGCGCGGGTGTTCCAAAAAAGGAATACACCGACAAACAGCTCTCTGACGCTGTCGAAAATATAATCGAGGGCAGATCCCTATATGTGTGGCGCGAAGGAAGCGAGAAGCTCCCCGTGCTTCTTGACGGCGGCGCTCATTTTATAAGCTGCGCTATGCCCATTATAAGTGAGGGCGACGTTATCGGTTGCGTAGGATCTCTTTCTCAGCCTGACGGAAAACTGCGTGAAAACATCAGCACAGAGCTTGAATCAAAGCTCATAATGACTGCCGCAAGCTTCCTCGGTCGGCAGATCGAGGGTTGACACCGCTAACATCTTGATAAAAATACCCGATAGTCTATTTGAGAATATCGGGTATTTTAATTTGTTATTTAATTTG
>JAZQWY010000023.1:0-1861 GCA_045632545.1 Eubacteriales bacterium
TGCAACGGTTATAGGTGTTGCGCTCAGCGACGGTGAGCGCTTTGAGTGCTAAACGATAATCAAAAAAATTTCAGAATACTATTGACAAAACGGAAACGGTGTGCTAAAATAACACCGTAAAACCGCATAACAAACAAGTCAGGGGTGCCGAAAGGCTGAGATGGATAACACCAAACCCTTTAACCTGATACGGATAATGCCGGCGTAGGGAGATGCTTTCCGAAAAGCGTTTTATAAAGATAACGATTTCTATTCGGATTATGTTGACCGCACGGGATTGTGTGCGGTCAATTTTTATTTTCATAGGAGGTCGTTATGACTAAATCGACAAACGTTACCCGCCTTACCACGTCTGCTATGATGTTGGCTATGGCAACAGCACTCGCGCTCGTCTGCGCGTACATTCCTTTTCTTAATCTGCCCTTCGGCGGCGGATTTACGGTGGCAAGTATGCTTCCTATCGTGCTTATCTCGTATATGTACGGAATGAAGTGGGGATTTTTCGTGTCCTTTACTTATTCGTGCATACAGATATGTATGGACCTTTTTCTCGGCAAGGGCTCAACGATAATTGCGCTCTTTACCCCCTCAAGCGATGATTATATGGGCTTGTGGGCGGCGATAGCTATTCTCGTTATCGACTATCTCTTGGCTTACACCCTTCTCGGTCTCGGCGGTGTTTTCAGAAACAAGGTAAAGAATAAGACTGCCGCTATCGTGCTTGGCGTAGTGGTGGCGCTTGGCGTGAGATATCTGTGCCATATCGTGTCGGGATATATCTTCTACGGCGCATGGGCGGAGTGGTTCTTCACACAGGAGGGCTTTTATAACATAGGCGGACTTATCATAGACGCTTTTGACGGCAAGATGCTCTCGCTTATCTATTCTATCTTCTACAACGGTCTGTTTATGATACCCGAGATAATTATTACGGCGATCGTAGCAGCGCCTGTCTCGGCAATAAAGTATATAAAAAAGAACTGATTGTTGACAAAAAGGCATTTTTGTGATAAAATAATATGACTTCGTCGGACGGTCGCGCGGTATGTTGCCGAAAGGTGTTACCGTGAGGAAAGTCCGGGCTTCACAGGGCAGGATAGCTGATAACGTCAGCCACAGGCGACTGTCGGGAAAGTGCAACAGAAATAAACCGCCTCGATTGTTTTGGAAGGCGCAGAACTGTGACGGACTATTTGACATGCAAAGTTTTTATGTAACTCGAGTAGTCTTGGGTAGAAATCCTTCGGATTTCATTTTTATCCGTCACATAATCGCGCTCACGTGCTCTGTCGTACGCATGTACGACGACGAGTACGCGATCACGATTTCTGCATCCTCCAAAGCAATCGAGGTAAGGATGGAAAGGCGAGGTAAGAGCTCACCCGTTCCTATGGTAACATAGGTCCGCTGTAAACCCTATCCGAAGCAACACCGTATAAGGATCGTCTGCCCGACGCATATCCTTGGGTGGCACGGCGAAAGCCGAAGCTTGACGGCGACGTCAAGCGAAGATTGATGACCGTCGATTACAGAACCCGGCTTACAGACGGAGTCAAAAAAACGCTGTTCGATCTATCGAACGGCGTTTTTGTTTGTCGCAAATAACCAAAAATGCCGTCTTGGTTTTGTTGAAACATAAGGAATCCCAATCCAAATCTTGACAGAGAAATGTAAATATGTTAAAATGAAATTGAAGAGGCGTATACTTTCTCCAAAGCAGAGATTATAATCTGAGCTGGGGTAGGTTCTTAGATTTGGTATTGATCTGTAATTTTTAGGAGGGAAAAATGAAAAAGAAACATATTTTGCAGCTTATTTCAAGTATCGTTGTCGGATTATCAACTCTGATTATTGCGATTAT
>JAZQWY010000024.1:0-6486 GCA_045632545.1 Eubacteriales bacterium
CCGACGGAAAAACGCAGGTCAGCCCCACCGAGATATTTGACAATATGGGCTCGGCTTTCTCGGGTATCAGCGAAATGATGAAAACTATGGGCGGCTTCGGTATCATGTCGGAAATGATAAACAATCAAGACCTTCTCGACCAGCAATACGAGCTTGTCGGAGAGAACAGCCACTGGCCCACGAACGCCAACGAGGTCGTGCTCGTAGTCAACCGCAATAATCAGGTAAGTATGATGACGCTTTATATGCTGGGCGTGGAGGATCAATCTGAGCTTGAGGAGATAATGACCAAGCTCATGACAGATGGCACGTATGAGTCCGACCATATGAAGGAGTATTCTCTTGACGACTTCATCGGAATGAAATTCCGTCTCCTCAACACATCGGATTTCTACGAAAAAAATATGGATGAGAATAAAACGTACACTGTAAACGGTACGAAATATTACTCTTGGAATGATATACGAGAATACCCCTCCTACGACCAACAAAAATTCGTAACCGAAAACGGCGAGGAGTTGGTTATATCAGGTATAGTTCGCCCTAAGCAGGGTGCTACCGCTACCTCTATCTCAGGCGCTATCGGCTACACCAAAGCTCTCACCGATAAAATACTCGCAATGAACACAGAGAGCGAAATTATCAATCAGCAGAAAGCAACCCCCGAATATAACGTGCTGACAAGCCGTCCCTTCGAGAAGAAGGTATATACCAAGGAAAACATAGACGAACTGATAAGAACTATCGACGACGCAACAATGGAGTCGATATACGCGGCTATGACCGAGGAGACAAAAAAGACATTCGCAGAAAATCCCCCTGTTACCGACGCTCAATCATTTATGGGTTTTGTAAACTTTATGTCTGACGAGGAGCTGTCGCTTCTCTTGGACAATATGTTCGGCGCGGCAGATCAAACAAAGCTACCCGCGGTATTTATGGCACTTCAATCCAAGCTTCCCGCAAGCTCTCCTTTCGTGGTAGATTCTAAGGAAGACCTTATCACCGTATTGCCGTTGCTGAATGCCGAGCAACGAATGACAGTAGTAGGCTCTCTCATGGCAATAAGCTCTGAGGAATCCATGCAGAGTATATATGTGGGTATGAATCAGATAATTATGAATATGGCGGTCGATGAAAATACCTTCCTCGTACTTCTCCAAATGATGAGCGATGAAGATTTTGCCAGCACTCAGGAAATGCTCTATAAAATGGCGCCCCAGACCGACGCCACCTACGATTCTACCTTAAAACTCCTCGGAGACGCCGAGAAGGCTTCGCCCGCGTCAATAAATTTCTACGCGAAGGACTTTGAGTCAAAGGACAATATTGAGGCGTTTATAGCGGGATATAACGACCTGCAAACTGACGATACGAAAAAGATAGAATATACCGACCTTATAGGTGTTATGATGTCCTCTGTATCCACCATAATCAACGTAATTTCCTACGTTCTCATCGCGTTCGTTTCGATATCCCTTGTGGTATCCTCTATAATGATAGGTATCATCACCTATATCTCAGTTCTCGAAAGAACGAAGGAGATTGGTATACTGCGCTCTATCGGAGCGTCCAAGAAGGATATCTCCCGAGTATTCAACGCAGAGACGCTTATCGTTGGACTTGCTGCGGGACTTTTCGGTATCATATTCACCGTTCTGCTCTGTCTGCCGATAAACGCTATAATCCTCGCCGTTTCGGGAATCAATTCGATAAACGCGGCGCTCCCTGTGGTGGGCGGTATCGCTCTCGTTATAATCAGTATGCTTCTCACCTTTGTGGCGGGACTTATCCCCTCGGGAATTGCCGCTAAGAAGGACCCCGTTGAAGCGCTGAGAACCGAATAAATTAAAGGGCTGTCACTTGCGTGGCAGCCCATACATAGGAGTAATAATGGGAAAATTCAAAAATAAGCTCTACCGATTTATGTACGGAAGATACGGATACGACACGCTGAGCAAGACACTGCTCTGGGTATACGCCGCGCTTCTTATTCTGTATATGATAGTCTCGCTCTTTATCGACGAGCCTCTGTTTTACGTTATATACCTTATCGCCACGATGGCTCTGGTATTCTATACGTTTTACAGGACTATGTCGAGAAATATAGCCAAAAGGCGCGCGGAGAATGAGAGATTTTGTAACTTTTTCAGGCTCATAAGAAACAAATTCCGCGACCGAAAAACACACGTATACCGCAAATGTCCGAGCTGTAAGGCGGTACTCAGACTGCCAAAGGCAAAGGGTAAGCATTCGGTGGTATGTCCGAGGTGTAAAAACAAATTTTCCGTAAGGGGATAATTTTTCTTGTTGTAACAAGAAATTTGAAAAGAAAAACCCGCCCAAGATCCTTTGCTTCGTTCGAGGATGACACGGGCGGGTTTGTTTGCCTCGACAGCCCGTTATACATTGCGATTAAGCCATTCGTCCGTAAAGGATTAAAATCTCCCCCTCGTTTAAGAATTTTTGAACGGAGTGGGGATTATAGGGGGAGAGGGGAACTTTTTGCAAAAAGTTCCCCTCTCCCCCCTAATATCTATCCTAAACTATCCCAAATCAAATATCTTAAGTGATTTCACCGCGGTACCGTCGGGGTAGTCGCGCACCTCGCCAAGGGCAAAAAACCCTTTCGCGCCGTATATCCTCACTCTCTGTCCTATCGGAAATTCAGCGCCAATCTTTTTCTGATATATCTCGCACCCGTTCCGACAGAGCCTCTCATAAAACGGCGCAAGTCTGACCTCGGGCAGAGATGAAAAGAGCGCCTCTGTGGGAATAAGTCACGCCTCCCTTTCCGCCTGTGACATTTCCTCAAGCTCTGCGACAGTCACAGCATCCTCTATCGCGAACCCTCCCGCCGCGCGGCGCTGAAGCGCCGCCATAACACCGCCGCAACCAAGCGCCTCTCCGATATCGGCGCAAAGCGTCCTGATATAGGTCCCCGAGGAACAGCTTACGTCAAGCGAATAGGTGTCGGGAGTGTCTGTCGCCGTCACATCAAGGGAGAATATCTCTACCCTGCGCGGCTGCCTATCAACGGTTATCCCGCGTCTCGCAAGGTCGCAGAGCTTCTGCCCGCCTACCTTTAGCGCGCTATACATCGGGGGTATCTGGTCATAGCTTCCAAGAAAACTCTCGCATACCCGCCTGACCTCATCCTGCGGGGGTATATTCTCGCTCCTCGTCAGCACCTGTCCGCTTGTGTCCTCGGTATCGGTCGTTATACCCAGCTTTAACACCGCTCGGTACTTTTTCGTATCGCTCACAAGATACTCCGCCGCCTTCGCAGCCCTGCCCACAAGCACCGCGAGCACACCCGATGCCATAGGGTCGAGCGTTCCCGTGTGCCCCACGCGGGGCGTCCCGTAAAGCCGCCTTATCTTATATACAATGTCGTGTGAAGTAACGCCGACGTGCTTATTCACTATAAGCACGCCCGACGGTTCTCTGTTGTTCATTTAACCTACTACCCTCAAAATTTTACTTAATTATAATATCCTCAAGTCTGCGCTTGGGCGCATGGTGAGTGTTCACCTCGTCCCTGTAATACTTCACATCGTCGTTCTCGCTGTCCTCAAGTATCACCTTCTCGTCGGGCTTACCGAGCGCCAGAACTAACTGCGGCAGAAGATTATCTGCAAGTCCGAGGACTTCGGATACCCTATGCGGGTCGGCAGAGCCTATCATACAGCCGCCGTATCCCTTCTCCGCCGCCGAGAGCATAATTATCTCTGAGCATATGCCAACGTCCTTCAAAAATATCGGATTGAAGGGCGTTACCAACGTGTCGTGGCAGACCACGATAAACGCCGCGGGGCCGTGCCCCACGGGAGGAAGCTTTACGTCGAGAGCAGCCGCCCAGCGTGTAAGAGACAGCACCTGCGCCACCTCTGTCTCAGACGTGACGAGCCTGTATTTCAGCGGCTGAAGATTCATTGTCGCCGAGGATATCCTCGCGTTGTCTATAAATTCAAGCAGCTGCTCCTCGGAGAGCTTTACTGTTGGATCGAACGAACGGTAGCTCCGTGAGCGCTTCAGCAAATCATTCAGCATCCTTTTCGCCCTCGCTTTCCTCTCTTGGCGGAAACTTAACCCACGCCGATTTTATCTTCACTCCCTTTGAGGAGAAATTCTGCTCATACTCCGTCATAACGTTGTCCTCTGCCTGCTCGGTCGCGTGCAGGTCGTATGTTTTCCAGATTACGTCCAGCCCGCAAAGCTCAAACTGCTCAAGACTCGACGCGAAAAGACTGTCGTTGTCGGTCTTCAGCTTAAGTATCCCGTCCTCCTTGAGTAGCTTTCCGTATATATCAAGAAAAGAGCTGTGAGTAAGACGTCTCTTGGCGTGTCCCTTTTTGGGCCAAGGATCGCTGAAGTTGAGATATATGCAGTCAACAGAGCTTGGCTTCATAGCTTCCTCAAGAAGCCTTGCGTCGCCGATAAGAAACCGCAGATTGTCCCTCTCCCTCTCGTCGGCACGGCTCTTTGCCTTCTCCAGAGCCACGCAGCAAACGTCCGCGACCTTTTCCATAGCTATAAAGTTCACTTCGGAATATTTCTGCGCCATTCCGCAGGCAAAATTGCCCTTTCCGCAGCCTATCTCAAGGTGCAGAGGACGAGTCTCGTCAAAAATACCGTCTGGAGACTTAAGCGCGGAAATATCAGAGATAAGCAGCTCCGAGCAGGCGGCAATTCTCTGCGCTCCGTTCTTCTTTTTTCTCACTCTCATGTTGAAAGCTCCTTAAACGTTGAATCTGAAAAGGACAACGTCTCCGTCCTTCATAACGTATTCCTTGCCCTCGCTTCTGTAAAGACCCGCATCCTTTGCCGCAGCAATGCTTCCGCAGGACATAAGGTCGTCAAAGGAAACTATCTCAGCGCGGATAAAGCCTCTCTCAAAGTCGCTGTGTATCTTACCCGCAGCCTGGGGTGCTTTCGTACCCGCCTTTATCGTCCAGGCTCTTACCTCCTGAGGTCCTGCGGTGAGGAAGCTGATAAGTCCGAGAAGGGCATAGCTTGCCTTGATAAGGCGGTCAAGACCGCTTTCGGGTATTCCAAGCTCCTCAAGGAACATAACCTTCTCCTCGCCCTCAAGCTCGGCTATCTCAGCCTCAAGCTGAGCGCAGATAGCAATTATCTGTGAATGCTCCCTCTGCGCCTGCGCCTTGAGCGCCATATAGTTTTCGTTCGAGGTGGGTTCCCCGCTTATTTCGTCCTCGCTGACGTTCGCCACATAGATGACGGGCTTCATGGTAAGCAGCGGGGTGTCGTATAAGCATTCGCGCTCATTCTCATCAAGCTCGACCTCGCGGGCGCATTTTCCGTCCGAGAGCGCGGCGTGGAGCTTCTCATAGACTTCAAGCTCTGAGGCGAGCGTCTTGTCTCCCTTCATTGCCTTCTTAGTCCTGTCTATACGTCGCTCTACCATCTCGATATCCGAGAAGATAAGCTCCAGATTTATCGTTTCAAGGTCGCGCAGAGAGTTTATAGAGCCGTCAACATGGATTATGTTGTCGTCGTCAAAGCAACGGATAACGTGAACTATCGCGTCCACCTCTCTGATGTTCGATAGAAATTTATTGCCAAGTCCCTCTCCCTTTGACGCTCCCTTAACAAGTCCCGCGATATCGACGAATTCAATAATAGCGGGGGTGTATTTTTCGGGAGAATACATACGCGCGAGCTCGTCAAGCCGACCGTCTGGAACGGTCACCACGCCCACATTGGGCTCGATAGTGCAGAACGGGTAATTTGCCGACTCAGCGCCCGCGTTTGTCAAAGCGTTAAAAAGAGTGCTCTTACCCACATTGGGCAGACCTACTATACCTAATTTCATATATTCTCATTCTCCTTTATTTTACAAGGTTTTTTCGCCTCGAAAATGCGTTACTTTACCATTCCTATACCTTTTTTCCGATGAAGTAACTTCCCAAATGCAATTTTTTACATTATACCACACCGACATAGATTTTTCAATAGCTCTTTTCTAAATAGTCAACGTAAATAAAGTGGAAATTTTGATGCAAAATCTCTTTTTTTTTAAAAAACTCTTGACAATTTATTTTATTTAAGAGATAATATAAGTGCACACATTTACAGAAATGGAGGTATTTCAACTAAATGAAAAAAATAATACAAAAATGTGTAGTTTACCTTTTGTTGGTAGCTATGATCGTGTCTTTAGCAGCTTGTAGCTCCAATAGGACTGGTCCCAGTGTGACCGACAATACATCTGCGAGTTCCTATTCTACCACCACTGAAAACCAATCTCCTGATCCCGATCCTGATCCTGATCCTGATCCTGATCCTGATCCCGATCCTGATCCTGATCCTGACCCCGATCCTGATCCTGATCCTGATCCTGACCCCGATCCTGATCCCGATCCTGATCCTGACCCCGATCCTGATCCTGATCCTGATCCTGATCCTGATCCCGATCCTGATCCTGATCCTGACCCCGATCCTGAACCTGATCCTGAACCTGTC
>JAZQWY010000025.1:0-8295 GCA_045632545.1 Eubacteriales bacterium
CTTGAGAATACCTTTGTCTCGCCTACTAAGGCTAATCCCCTCCTCAAAGAGCTTGGACAGCCCGAGCTTTCAAGCGGAGCGTCTCTGGCGGATCTTCTTCGCAGACCTGAGATAAGCTATGATATACTCTCAAAAATCGACGAAGACCGCCCGAGTATATCTCTCAGAGCCTCTATGACAGTGGAAACCTCCATAAAATACGCGGGATATATAAAGCGCCAGCGCACCGAAGTCGAGCGTCACGCGCGGCTCGAATCAAAGCTGCTTCCCGAGGATATTGATTATAAGAGCATTAAGGGGCTGAGAATAGAGGCGGCGCAGAAGCTTGACAGGATTCGTCCTATGAATATCGGACAAGCATCAAGAATAAGCGGCGTAAACCCCGCGGATATCACCGTTTTGCTTATATATCTTGGAATGAATTGAGGTCTGAAATGATAAGTTACGAGGAATTTTTGAGCGAGTGCCGCAGAGCCTTCTCGTTTAATCCTGATATAGAATGTCCTTCCGAGGAAAAAATAGCTATGCTTTACAGGCTCACTCAGATAATGCTTGAGGTCAACGAGCATATGAACCTTACTGCCATAACAGATTGTTCACAAATTATCCTGAAACATTACGTTGATTCGCTTAGTGTTGCAAAATATATACCTCAAAACGCAACCGTTATCGACGTAGGCTGCGGCGCGGGATTCCCTTCTCTCCCGTTGGCTATATGCCGACCTGATATCAATATTACCGCACTTGACAGCACCGCGAAGCGCATAAATTACGTGCAAAACACCGCAAATTTTCTATGCCTTACAAATCTTACCGCCGTTGTGGCGCGTGCCGAGGATTACGCAAAAAAGTCGGATTGCAGAGAAAACTTTGACGTTGCTGTGGCTCGTGCTGTTGCCGATTTACCTGTTTTGTGTGAGCTTTGTTTGCCTTTTGTTAAGATAGGCGGAATATTCGCTTCTATGAAGGCTGCTAAGGGCGACGAGGAGCTTGAGAGTGCAAAACGGGCTATCAAATTATGCGGCGGAGCGAGATCACAGATAATTCGAGCCGATCTGACGGGTGACGGAACGAATTATGAAAAAAGAAGGCTGATAATAATAGAAAAAGCCGAGAAAACCCCGAAAAACTATCCGAGGAATTTCGCCCAAATATCAAAAAAACCGCTTTAATAACGGTTTTTTCTTTTTGTATTAGATATTATCTGCCAATTCTCTTTACTTTCCTTAATTATAAAATATTATTCGACGGCAGGATACGGCAATATTTGTGCTTGCCGAGTAGTATAATGAGTCAAATGTTTCACGTGAAACATAATACACAAAAAGAAAGGAAGCTAAAAAATGACAGACTTCAAATACTTCAAAAGAAATAGAGCTGCTGAGGAATATCCAATATCCTCTCACGTGCTTCAAATCAAGGTGGACGACATAAGACCGAATCGAGCTCAGCCGAGAGCTGATTTTGACAACAATTCTATTATCAGACTTGCGGATTCTATAAGAAGATACGGCATAATACAGCCGCTGACTGTAAGAAGATCCGATTCCGACGATATCTACGCCTACGAACTGGTCGCGGGCGAGCGCAGGTTGAGAGCTGCAAGAACGCTGGGATATTTTACTGTGCCTTGTATTGTGGTCGAAGCTGATGAGCGTATGTCGGCGGAAATGGCAATAATAGAAAATCTTTTGAGGAAAGACCTGAATATGTTTGAACAGGCGTATGGCTTCAAGAAATTGATAGAAAATCACGGGCTAACTCAGGACGAGGTGGCGAGACGCATGTCTTTGAGTCAATCGGCGGTAGCAAATAAAATAAGATTGCTGAAATTAACCGATACGGAGCAGAGATTGATACTTGAAAATGGTCTTTCTGAAAGACACGCCCGTGCTTTGTTGAAAATCGAGCAAGGTGAGATGCGTGTTGAGGCTATACATTACATAGCCTCGCTATCTCTTAACGTCTTAAATAGCGAAAAATATATCGAAATGCTAATAAAACGCACCGAAGATAAGCGAAAAAATGAAGGCGAGAACGACCGAGAGATTATTAAAGAAAAAACTATGCGTCAATTTGTTGACGGCATTAAAAAACGGATAACTAATATGAACAAGCAAGGAAGAAGCGCGACTGTTGATGTGCTGGATTCATCGAGCACATTGGAGCTTCATATAAGGATTGCAAAATGACATTGTTTCACGTGAAACATTTGCGAGATTTGGGTGTTTTTGAAGGGGTGTTTCACGTGAAACGCCCCTTTGAGCTATTAAATGACGGAATAACAAAATTTGATGTTATAAAGACCTAAAAATATCTTACAACCTCTTGCATTTTAATTTGATGTATGATATAATTTATTCTGTAAAATATAGAAGAATAGCTGACTTGCGGCTGAAAGGAAGATAAATGGGAAAAATAATTTCATTTGCTAACCAGAAGGGTGGCGTTGGAAAGACAACATCTTGCGTTAACGTTGCGGCTTCTCTGGGAATGATGGGATACAAGGTACTTATAATCGACCTTGACCCTCAGGGTAATACCACCAGCGGGGTGGGAATTGCCAAAAAAGGTCTTAAGGGCGGAACGAGAGAGTTGCTTTCGGGCAAAATGCCTGTTGAGGAGGTAATAGTTGACACTCCTTATCAGAATTTGTCGGTAATTCCTACGAACACGGCGCTTTCAAGCGCTGAATTTGACCTTTTCGAGTTTGACGAGACCGAAAAAAGAATGCAGATGGCGCTTGAGCCTGTGAAGGACAAGTATGATTACATATTGATAGATTGTCCGCCTTCTCTTGGAATGCTCACTATCAACGCCTTTACCGCGAGCGACGGCGTAGTTGTGCCTATGCAGTGCGAATTTTATGCGCTTGAAGGTCTTTCGCAGCTTATGATAACCATTAACCGTATCAAGAGACTGTATAATCCCGACCTGAACGTTTGCGGAATACTTATCACTATGTATAACGGACGGCTCTTGCTATCGATGCAGGTTATGGCTGAGCTTCAAAAGCATTATTCGGACAAGCTTTTTGAGACCAAGATATCAAGAAACGTCAAGCTTACCGAGGCCCCGGGCTTTGGAAAGCCCGTGTTCTATCACGATAAGAATTCCAAGGGCGCTAAGGAATATATGGAAGTTGCCAAAGAGCTTAGCACGAGAATATAATTTTTGGAGGATTGTTATGAAGAAAAAACCTTCGGGACTTGGACGGGGACTTGGCGATCTGCTTGAGGACAACTCGCCAGAGATAACAAAAAGCACTTCAAGAGTGGTTATCCGCACAGAGGAGAAGAAAATATCGGTATCCACCGCGGAATTGTACACCGAAAAGCCCAAGAATAAGAGCATTAAAGCGAATTACAGATAAAATAGGATAAAGGGGTAATAAAATGGCCAGAAAAGTGGGAGGCCTCGGCAGAGGCTTTTACGATATTTATGATGACAATAACCTTGAAAAGGGCTCTAATCAGACCATAAGGATATCCGATATAGAACCTAGACGCGACCAGCCAAGAAAGACTTTTGACCGCGAGTCGCTTGAAACTCTCGCGGATTCTATCGCGACGTACGGAGTTTTGCAGCCTATTATCGTCAGAGAAAACGAGAATGCTGAGGGAACTTACGAGATAATCGCGGGAGAACGCCGTTGGAGAGCGTCCAAAATGGCGGGACTTACCGAGATACCCGCGGTAGTCTTTGATGGAGACGAGCTTAAGGCGGCGCAGGTTGCGCTTATTGAAAATATTCAGAGAGAGGACCTCAATCCCGTAGAAGAAGCCTTCGGATACGGCGCTCTTATAGAGAGATTCGGTCTGACCCAGGAGCAGGTAGCAAAGCAGGTGGGCAAGAGCCGTTCCGCCGTTGCCAATATGCTCAGACTTCTTGACCTTCCCGACGAAGTCCTTGAAATGCTCAAGGACGGCGATATCACTGCGGGACATGCGAGGGCTTTGCTTGGTCTTGAGGATGATGACGCTATTGTTGAGCTTGCGAATAAAATTATCGCTAAAGCTATGTCTGTCCGCGAGGTGGAATATGCCGTTAAGCGTATGAACGAGAAGAAAGACGAAGACGAGGAGGCTAAGGTCCATCCTCAGATAAAGGTACATATGCGTGAGCTTGAGAGGCGCGCTATGTCCTCGCTTGGAAGAAAGGTAAGAATATCTCGCTCTTCTAAAAAGAAGGTAGTCGAGCTTACCTATGACAACGACGAGGACCTTGAAGCTTTGCTTATCTCGCTTTGCGGAAACAATATTTTCAGCGAGACGCAGGAAAATTAACTTATTGAACAACGAAAGAAGGAAACGGAAATGATAGATATAAAGTACATTAAAGAAAACCCCGATGAGGTTGTTGCTAGATTGGCAAAAAAAGGAAAAGACGCTAAAGAGGATATCGCCGAGATACTTGAGCTTGACGCGCAAAGACGCGCGCTTATATCCTCAACGGAGTCGATAAAAGCAGAGCAGAACAAGGTAAATAAGCTCATTCCTCAGTACAAGAAGGAGGGAAGGGACGTTGCCGAGATTTTTGCCAAGATGAAGGAGATGTCGGCTCAGGTGAAGGCTGACGAGGAGACGCTGAAGGAGGTCGAGACAAAGTTCAATTCTCTTATGCTCGGACTGCCCAACCTTCCCGACGAGGATCTTCTCGCGGGCGGCAAGGAGAACAATCAGCCTCTTAGATATTTCGGAGAGCCCAAGAAGTTTGATTTTGAGCCTAAGAACCATGTTGATCTCTGCACAGATCTCGGTCTTATCGACTAC
Source organism: Eubacteriales bacterium (assembly GCA_045632545.1). GTDB lineage: Bacteria > Bacillota > Clostridia > Oscillospirales > CAG-272 > HGM12713. The sequence goes on from JAZQWY010000025.1 coordinate 4,773, forward strand.
AAAAGGGGCGCTAAGCTTTCGGGCGCGGGATTTTGGATATATAGCGGTATGGGCGCGAGACTTGAGTGGGCGCTTCTCAACTATTTCATAGAGACGCATCTTTCCAACGGCTTTGAGCTTATGCTTGTCCCCCATATGCTTGGATACGAGTGTGGACTGACCGCGGGACAGTTCCCCAAGTTTGCCGATGACGTTTATTGGCTTGAAACGGCAGAGGACGAGCGCCGCCGCTTTATGCTTCCTACGGCAGAGACGGCTCTTGTTGCGCTCCACAGAGACGAGATCTTGAGTGAAAGTGACTTGCCCAAGAAATATATCAGCTACACTCCTTGCTTCAGACGCGAGGCGGGAAGCTATCGCGCAGACGAGCGCGGAATGGTAAGAGGACACCAATTCAACAAGGTTGAGATGGTTCAGTATACTCTCCCCGAGAAGAGCGACGAGGCGTTCGAGGAGCTCGTTACTTGCGCCGAGAACCTTGTTAAGGGCCTTGGCTTCCACTTCAGGACTGTTAAGCTGGCGGCTGAGGACTGCTCGGCATCTATGGCGAGAACCTATGATATTGAGATAAATATTCCTTCTATGGACGGATATAAAGAGGTTTCCTCGGTATCAAACGCGAGAGATTATCAGGCGCGCAGAGGTATGATGAGAGTAAGACGCGATGACGGAAAGATAGATTTCGTTCACACGCTTAACGGTTCTGGTCTGGCTACCAGCCGAATCCTTCCCGCGCTCGTTGAGCAGAACCAGCTTGCTGATGGTTCAGTGGTTGTTCCTGAGGTTTTGAGAAAGTATCTTGGAACAGATATAATCAGAAAATAATTTCCAAATAATGGAAGCAAAATATATCCGACCTTTGTCGGATATATTTTGCGGATTTTGTCGAAAGAAAGGAGGACTGCCTTGTGATATCACCGCTTGCGGCGTTTTTGAGTGCCGAAGAGCCCAGCTTTATAAAGGAGCTGTGGGATTATTTTTACAGTACATATTTGTCGGGTGAGAGCCTGCATTTTGAAAACCTGAATTTCGGTTCGGGTTCTATGATAAGCTTGAGCGGAATACTTTTCGGATTGTTCGTTGGTATCATAGTAGCATCCTTCGCTATGGTCATCGACAAAAGAGTTTTGGGCGAATTTGTGAGAAAGCTACTTTCGGAGGAGTGTCTGTCGCCCGAGAGCGCGAAGACACTATATGAGCTGGGGTATAACAGAAAATACGTAATCAGGAACGGCGTTCGGCGCGGAACCACCTTGAGAAGCGTGGTAAAATGCCGTGAGGAAGAGGAGTACAACGCTCAGATAGCCGAGCAAAGGGCAAAATATGAGGAAAGGCGCAAGGAGGACGATTCGTTGCCGCCGTTCCGCGAAGCTCCTTATTCGGTGAATGCCGATACAGACCATTTCTATATTCCCGAGGAGAAGAAATATTCTGCCGAGATGAGGTTTGAGAAAAAGGGAACAAGCTGGTTTGCCTTTTTTGTGGTGATACTTGTGTGTATCATAGGCTTTGTGGCGTTGCTTTTCGTTCTTCCCGAGCTTTTGGAGCTTGTCGACGAGTTTGTGGGTAGCTTCAAACCAGATATCTATTGAGAAAATTTTAATAAACGGAGACAGGCATGATCAGTAAAAGAACAGCCGATGAGCTTCGTCCGAAAAATTTTGACGATATTGTCGGGCAGGAGCATCTGTTCGGCAAGAACGGCGTCATCAGAAAGATGATAGGCGCGGGGCGTATCACGAATATGATATTTTACGGTCCCCCCGGGACGGGAAAGACCACTGCGGCGGAGATAATCGCGAGAGAGTCGGATATGGTGTTTCATAAGCTGAACGCTACCTCGGCTTCGCTCTCCGACGTGAAAAATATACTTAACAGTACAAATTCTATATTCTGCACGGGCGGAATATTGCTGTATCTCGACGAGATACAGTATTTCAACAAAAAACAGCAGCAGTCCTTGCTTGAATATATTGAGGACGGCAGGGTGACGCTTATTGCTTCAACAACCGAAAACCCACATTTTTACGTTTACAACGCGATAATATCGCGTTCCTCGCTGTTTGAATTTAAGCCCGTTCCCGCAAAGTCTTGCGTACGCGCTCTCAGACGCGCGCTTGACTATCTGAACGGAGAGAACGGCACCTCAAAGACGGCTGACGACGATACGCTTACCTATATAGCGAAGAATAGCGGCGGCGACGTGAGGCGGTCTATAGTTCTGCTCGAGAACGCTTATTTTGCCGCGGAGGACGCACTGACTGCGGATATAGTTGACGGATTTAATGTGAGAGTAGGTAATTTTGACGATGATACGCACTTTGACCTTCTCTCCTGTCTTCAGAAGTCGATAAGGGGTTCTGACCCTGATGCGGCGGCGTTTTACGTCGCCAAGCTCTTGTCCCTCGGGGAATTGATATCTGTATGCCGTAGGCTACAGGTAATTGCCAGCGAGGACGTGGGCGCGGCGTACCCTATGGCGGCGGTGATAACGCGCGCTTGTTGCGAGTCGGCTAAGGAGCTTGGAATGCCCGAGGCGAGGATACCCTTGGCGAATGCCGCTATAATGCTGGCGACATCTCCTAAATCAAATTCAGCTTACCTTGCCGTGGCGGCGGCAACAGAGGATATAGAGAACGGTCTTGGCAGGGAAGTGCCGACACATCTGCAAAGCCCGCTGTTTAAGGGGTATAAATATCCCCATGACTACCCCGATCATTACGTTGAGCAGCAGTATCTGCCGCACGACCTGAAGGACAGAAGATACTATACCTATGGAGATAACAAGACCGAGCAGGCGGCGAAGGCGTACGCCGAAAGGATAAAGGGTAAAAAGCTATGATCGGTGATATAAAGACCTTTTATGAAAAACATAAGTTGGTTTTACGGTATTTACTTTTTGGCTTGATAACCACCGTGCTTTCTCTGGCGGCGTGTTATTTTACGCTGAAGATAGGCGTTCTGTTTATCCATGACGAGAACGGAGAGCCGACCGAGCTTTTGGACGTTATCGGCAGCACCACACAGTGGGTAGTGGGAGTTTTGGTGGCGTTCTTTACGAATAAGCTGTGGGTGTTTAAGAACGCGAGACACGGCTTTGTCGAATCGCTCAGACAATTTGGGCTCTTTTCCGCATCGCGAGTAGGAACCTATTTTCTTGAAGTGGTAATGAATCTTGTGTTTATCAAGATATTTGCGGTATTTGGATATAAAACTATCACTCTTGGGCTGTTCGGTATAGATTTTGACCTTACGTCAAGGCTATGGGCGAAGATAATCGCGTCGGTGTTCGTTGTAATATCGAACTATTATATCAGTAAATTAGTCATATTTCGTAAGAAAAATGGAAGCGAAGCAGAAAAAGATACTGATAAAGTTCAATAAAAAATCAAAAACATATTGACAAAGAGGAAAAAATCGGGTATAATATCTAGGCAAGTTCATTTAGACGGCGGCTTGCGAAGTACGGAGAAGTACTCAAGAGGCCGAAGAGGCGCCCCTGCTAAGGGTGTAGGCCGGTTAT
>JAZQWY010000026.1:0-12870 GCA_045632545.1 Eubacteriales bacterium
GCTGAGAGTTGACGAGCTGCGCGTTACGGCAGAGGAGCTGGATAAGCAGACGCTTGACCCCGATTTCTGGAATAATCAGGAAAATTCCTCTAAGGTGCTCCAGAAGATAAAGCAGACAAAATATACTATCGAGGATTATGACGCGCTCTGCTCCAGGCTTGAGGACGCTATAACTCTTGCGGAGATGGCTATCGAGGAGAACGACGAGAGCTACGTCGAGGAGGTACAGTCTGAGCTTGACGCTATCGTCAAGCAGGAGGAGGCAAAGAGGATAGAGATACTTCTTTCGGGCGAATATGATAAGAATAACGCCATCGTTTCCTTCCACCCCGGCGCGGGAGGAACAGAGGCTCAGGATTGGGCGCAGATGTTATACAGAATGATAACGCGCTGGGCTGAGCGTCATAATTTCAAATACAAGCTCATAGACTGGCTTGACGGAGACGCGGCGGGAATCAAGAGCGCTACTATAATGGTCGAGGGAATCAATGCTTACGGATATCTCAAGAGTGAGAACGGAGTTCACAGGCTTGTCAGAGTATCTCCCTTTGACGCGGCGGGCAGACGTCAGACTTCATTCGCGTCTATCGAGGTAATGCCTGAGTTCGAGAATATAGATAAGGTAGAGATAAGAGACGAGGATATCGAGGTCACCGCGCACCGTTCGAGCGGTGCGGGAGGTCAGCATATCAACAAGACCGACTCGGCTATAAGGATACTTCATAAGCCCACGGGAATAGTCGTCGGCTGTCAGACAGAGCGCTCACAGCTCCAGAACAAGGAGACAGCTATGAAGATGCTGAAGGCGAAGCTTATGGAGATAAAGCTCCGCGAGCGTCTTGACACTATCGAGGACATTCAGGGAAACAAGACCAACATAGAGTGGGGCGCGCAGATACGTTCCTACGTATTTATGCCGTATACTCTTGCCAAGGATACCAGAACGGGCTACGAGGACGGAAATATAAGCGCAGTTATGGACGGAGAGATAGACGGATTCATCAACGCTTATCTAAAGATGAACGCAAATCAGTAAATAAGAATAACGCCCTCGGGACGATATCGTCCCGAGGGCATTATGTTTTTGCTATGTTATTTGGCCTTATTTTTCTTTATTTTCTTCGTTTTTCTTTTGGTGTGTATGAAAAACACCAGAGCGAACGTACCTGCCGCGGTGACCGTGAATATCGCCGCTATTGGAAGTACGGTCTCCTTTAGGAAGGTATCAAAGGCATCGCCCGTATCTTCGGGAGACGCGGCTTCTATGAGGAATTTATTGTATTTTGCCGTGTAGGTCGCCTCCTTTGTGACCGATTGGATAGAAGGCGACCAGCCAGCGAAGACGTAGCGGTATCCGTCCCTCTCAAACTCAAGCTCTATTTTCGGGGGTGTTGGCATCTCACCTATGGTATATTTATCACTGCTTATTACCTCTCCGTCCCACACGAAGCTGACTTTATAGCTTGGCATAGCGAATTTGACGGTAACGGTGATATCCGACGGGGGCATCACAAATCCCACAAAGCTATCTATCGTGACAGTCTCGCCGTTATCCGCGCGTGTAACGGCAATAGATTCCACTATATATCCCGCTGCGGGGTAGAATTTCGGGGAGAGCGAGCTTCCCGTTTCGTAGATATATTTGTCCATCATAGCGCCGCCGTTCTCGGTATCGGCAAAGGTCACCGAGTAGAGCTGCTGAAAAGCGAAGTTCGAGCTTGCCTTCGCGGTGAAGGTAAGCGTGTTATCCGCGAAGGTATACGGGGTCTCGGTCTTGGTTCCGTTTGAGGATAGGCTGTATACGTGGAAATTTTTCGTCGAGAAAACCGAGAAGGGAACGCTAAGTCTTATCTCACCGACGCAGTCCGTTGTCTCACCCTTGCTGTTGGTGATGCTGAGCGAACAGCCTGAATTGGAAGCGACGGCGACTTTGCTGCTTAGGGTGATGACCTCGCCGCCAAGCTCCGCCAACGACTTCACGGCGTCTCTGTCTATCGAAATTATGATACCGTCAGCGTTTATTTCTATTTTCTTGTTTTCAGCCGCCGCAAGGGATATCAGCTCCTTTGCGTTTAGCGTACTGTCGGGTAGGGTGACGTGATACGAGCTTGACGATGCGCTTATCTCTGCCTTGCCTGAGGGCGAGGATACCAGAACCGTCTTGCCGTAGCGCGCGGTGTAGGTAACGTCCGCGCTTACCTTGGATACTGTCTTATCCCAGCCTGAAAAATCGAAGCGGCATCCGCCCGACAGGTAGGTCTTGCTGAGTGAGGGCTCGGCGGGGGTGTCTCCAAAGGAGTATGCTTTTGTCACGGTTTTGTCGGGCAGTACCCAGCTGACCGAATATTTCCTTTCGGATTCGGTATATTCGGCGACGTAAGTAGCGTCCTTGGTGACAGTCCTCGGCGTGGGGCTCCAGTGCTCAAATTTATAAGTTTTAGTTTGTGTGGGAGCTTTTGCGGTGTCTCCGCTAAATACGGGGGTGCTGCCGTAGGCGTAGCTCTCGGTAATCTTACCCGAGGCGGTTATCCAGGTCACGCTGTAGGCTCTTGTCTCTGACCTATATATGGCGTAGATGCAGAAATCTTTTGACATATCGGGGGTGTTCTCACCCGTGGGAGCTATCAGCTCGCTTTGGGATACCGACCAGCCCGCAAAGCTGTAGACCAGCTTTTTATCGGGAGCACGCTTGGGGGCGCTTGAGGGCAGAGAGAAGTCGGAGGCGGAGGAGATTATCTTCTCCGATACGGGAGAGGACATATCGTAGCCGTATACCGTCATTACAGGCTTGTTATCGAAGGATATCAGCTTCCTTACCTCGCGCTCAAAGGTGAGAGCGACGTCAGCGTTAAATTCCGTTCTCTCGCTCAGCTCTCCGTTTTTCATAGCTTCCATAATTTCGGCGCTCTTTAGAAGCTCGTCAATTCCCGCGGGCGGCTCTGGCTGCTTTACCGTCTCGGGGCGGACAGGCTCTTCTACATCCGTTGGCTCTTTCGGCTCGTCCACCTTGGCGGGAGCAAGAGGCTCGGGCACCTTTTCGGGCTCTTTTGGAACGGGCATAAGGACGAAATCGGGGACGTTCGTGGGCCACGAGATACCCTCGGGAGAAGCCGCGTTGGTGTCGGTTATTATCACATTTTGCGCGAGAAGCTCGTTGAAGGAATATGTGTAGGGCTTTCCGCTGTAGTTATAGAAATCCCAAGAGCCGCCCGCCGACTGCGTGTCGTCAAGGCATCTGCATACCAGATATATCTGGGCGAGCACCATTATCGTTCTGTGCTTCATATATTCGGCTCTTTCGGGGTTGTCCTTGTAATCCAATCCTATCTTTACGCAGACGTGGTTGAATAGGGTGGGGGACATTATGGCTGTCATGCTGTCATAAAGGAAGTTGAATTTATCGCGTATCTCGGCGTAGTTGGCGCAGTAGAATTCAAACGCCGCCTGCTCGGACTTATCTCTTTCCTGGCTGTACTCCCTGAGCAGCTCGTTAAGCTCGTCGGAGAAAAGGGAGAGCTTATCGATAGTCTCGGTGCTCACGCCGTATAGCTTCAGCTCGTATTTATACTTCTGGAAAAGGGCTATCATTTCTTTGTTTTGCAGGGCTTGGAAGAGCGTACCGTGTCCTGAATCGGGTCTTATGAAAAGACTTTCAATGGCATACATCGAGGAGCGTATTTTATTGAGCTGAGTGTAGTATTTTATGTACTCGTCCATAGCCCCGCTGTTCTCGGCGTATATCCTCTCGTATTCTGCCTTATCCTTCAGATACTTGTCGTATTCCGCGAGATAATTGTTATAGTTTTCCAGCTTTTCGTTGTAGTCGGCAAGGTCGGCGAGATATTTTAGATATGCCGCGTGGTCCTTGTTATATTGCGCCTTAAGAATAAGATATTCCTCGTATGCCTCGCGCTTTGACGCGTAGCTTTCCATGTCCTCGAGATATTGCTCATACTTGCGGTAATTTTCAAGATACTCATCGAGTACGGCTTGATATTCCTTTTCAAGAGCTACCGCCTCGGTAGCCTTATTGAAGGCGAGATTGAGAAGCTCGTTGGCGCGGTCCTTCGGTATCGAAACAGTACAGGAATACTTAACGGATACGCCCAGACCTTCCTGCCTTTCCACGTTTGGAATGACACAGCCGTAGCTGTCTCCCTCAATGAGTGTTACATAGTTTTTTTCGCCGTCAAGCTCGGCGTATTCGGGTATCCATTTTACGGTCGAGCCGCCGACAGAGGTGTACGAATAGCTTTTTGCCGTGACTGTCAACGAGCCGTCGGAATATGACAGGCGCAGAAGGTCGTTTGAGAGGTTATCTGTGATAAGGAGCGAGTGGCTGCTGTAGCTATCCAGATATTCCGCTTCGGCGTCGCCTATCGGAGCGTCAATGATGAGAGAGAGTAGCTCCGAGGGAGTAAACTCGCGTTTTTCACTCACAGTAGGGTCTGAATAATCAAAAGTTGCGGATACATCTGCCGCAGACGCGGCAAAGCCGCAGAATACTCCCAAAAGCATAAGGGAAGCCAACATAAGCGCTATTATTGAGGTGATTTTTTTCATTGGTATATGATATTCCTTTCGGAGTGAATTTTTTACGGTTTTAGCTTAAAACGAATAAGCCTCAATTAACATTGTAAAATAATATTTGCCGAATGTCAATCTTTTTTTCGCTCTGGGTGGGACTTTGATAAGAAAAAAGCAGAAAAATGTCAAAATGCGCACTTGCTCTTGACTTTCGGTTTTATTTGTGATAATATTATAAGTGTTAATGTAAACTTTTTGTAAAAGCAGGTGCGGATACCGTGTATTGTCTTGAAAATTCTGTGTCGGTTCCTGTGAGCAAAAAAATTAAAGAAAGGGATTTTTCATATGTTAAACGGAATAAACGAGCGAGAGGCTCGGGAAAATATTCTCAGAGAGGTAAAGGAATATTGCGAAACTTATCACAAGAAAGCCGCGTATAAGGAGGGCGACAGAATACCTTACGCGTCTCGCGTATACGACAGCGACGAGATGTGCAATCTTGTAGACAGCGCGCTTGAATTTTGGCTCACGTCGGGAAGATATACCGACGAGTTTGAGGCAAAGTTCGCCGAATATCTCGGAGTTAAGCACTGCAGTCTTGTAAACTCGGGTTCGTCTGCAAATCTTCTTGCGTTTATGACACTTACCTCCCCGCTTCTCGGTGACAGAGCTATAAAACCGGGTGACGAGGTCATCACAGTCGCCGCAGGCTTCCCGACCACAGTTACTCCCGCTATCCAGTACGGAGCTGTTCCCGTATTCGTTGATATCACTATCCCCCAGTACAATATAGACGTTACCAAGCTCGAGGAAGCGCTTAGCGAAAAGACAAAGGCAGTCATGATAGCGCATACGCTTGGAAACCCCTTTGACCTCGCGGCTGTTAAGAAGTTCTGTGATGCTCACGGTCTGTGGCTCGTTGAGGACAACTGCGACGCGCTCGGCTCGGAGTACACAATTGACGGCGTTACCCGCAAGACGGGAACTGTCGGAGACATCGGAACCAGCAGCTTCTATCCGCCTCACCATATGACTATGGGAGAGGGTGGCGCCGTATATACGAACGATCCTATCCTTGCTAAGGCCATTCGCTCGATAAGAGACTGGGGCAGGGACTGCGTATGTCCATCTGGCTGCGACAATCTTTGCAAGCACCGCTTTGACAGACAGTACGGCGAGCTTCCATTGGGCTACGACCACAAGTACGTTTACTCGCACTTTGGATATAATCTGAAGGCTACCGATATGCAGGCGGCAGTAGGCTGCGCTCAGCTTAAGAAATTCCCCTCGTTTGTGGTTCGTCGCAGAGAGAACTTCAAGCGTCTGCGCGCTGCGCTCGAGTGCGTTTCCGATAAGCTTATTCTTCCCGAGGCTTGTCCCAACTCAAACCCCTCGTGGTTCGGTTTCCTCATCACCTGTAAGGAGGGCGTTGACCGTGAAAAGGTCGTTCCTTATATCGAGGCTCACGGCGTTCAGACGAGAATGCTCTTTGCGGGCAACCTTATCAAGCACCCCTGCTTCAATGAGATGAGAGCGACGGGCAAGGGCTACAGAATAGTTGGAGAGCTTACCAATACCGACCGTATTATGACCTCTACCTTCTGGGTGGGAGTGTACCCCGGAATGACCGACGAGATGATAGATTATATGGCTAAGACTATTATAGACGCTGTCAACGCATAATTTATCATAAAAATTATTTCATTTAAGCCGCTTTGGCGGCAAGGAGATTTATGGGACAGATCAAACTGTTAGATTGTACGCTTCGCGACGGAGGCTATATAAACGACTGGAATTTTGGACACGATAACCTCGTAAGCGTTTTTGAGCGTCTTGTAGACGCGGGCGTAGATATTATCGAAATAGGTTTTTTGGACGAGCGACGTCCGTTTGATATGGACAGAAGTATAATGCCTAATACCGATTGCGTTGAGAAGATATACGGCGTGATAGACAAAAAGCAGGCGATGGTCGTCGGTATGATAGATTACGGCACCTGCGGTCTTGAGAATATCAAGCCTTGTAGCGAGAGCTATCTGGACGGTATACGCGTTATCTTCAAGAAGCATCTTCGCGAGCAGGCTATGGCGTTTTGCGGAGAGCTTACGAAGTTAGGATATAAGGTATTTGCTCAGCTCGTTTCGGTAACCAGCTACGACGAGGGGGAGATGCTCGATCTCGTCCGTCTGGCAAATCACTATAAGCCTTACGCTGTATCTATGGTGGATACCTACGGGCTTATGCACCGCAATAATCTTATGCATTATTTCAGGATTCTCAACGAGAATCTTGACCCCGAGATAGGTCTCGGATATCATGCTCACAATAACTTCCAGATGGGATACGCTAACTGTATATCCATGCTTTCCAAGCATATAAGCAGAACGATGATAGTTGACGGAACTATTTACGGAATGGGTAAGAGCGCGGGCAACGCGCCTATCGAGCTTGTGGCGATGCATATGAATCACTGTCTGGATAAAAATTATCAAATAGGTCAGATACTTGAGGCGATAGATTCAAATATCGTTCAATTCTGTCAGCAACCTACCTGGGGCTATAATATGTTCTACTTTATAGCGGCGTATAACGACTGCCACCCCAACTACGTGACCTATCTTATGGACAAGCGTACACTCTCGGTCAAGTCGATAAACGAGATACTCGGCAAGCTCGAGGGCGAGAAAAAGCTCCTGTACGATAAGAATTATATTGAGGAGCTTTACGTTGACTATCAGGATAACGAGATAAATGACGAGGAGGACAGAGCGAAGCTTGAGAGCGAGCTCTCGGGCAAGTCTGTGCTTATCGTGGGACCGGGTACTACCCAGAAGCAGGATAAGTCCAAGATAATTGATTATGTCAAAGAGAACGAGCCTACCGTTATTTCGGTCAACTTCGTTCCCGAGAGACTAAAGCCCGATTACGTATTTCTGAGCAACTCCAAGAGATATGTTCAGCTTGCAACGAAATTCAGCAAGAGCAAGCAGAGAGTTATCGCTACGTCAAACGTTACCGAGACTACCGCGGGAGCGTTTGAATTCAAGTTGAATTACAGTACGCTTATAGATGACGAGGCGGAGATATTTGACCACTCTATGGTAATGCTCATAAAGCTGCTTATGCAGGTGGGCGTGAAGGATGTCACCCTCGCGGGATTTGACGGATACTCTATCAAGCACGCCAATTACTATAAGCGCGATATGGAGTACGACCTCGCAAAGCAGAAGGTGGACTATCTTAATAAATACACCAAGGATTTTCTTGACGGAATAAAGGACAAGGTCTCTGTAAAGTTCATAACCAAGTCCCATTATGAGGACTGAATATATGGGCAAATACGAGTTGGCGGTTTTTGACCTGGACGGGACTCTGCTCGACACGAGAGCTGGGGTGCTGTCGGCGGTTAAATACACTATCAAGGAAATGGGCTATGATATGCCCGACGAGGAGACTCTTAGAAGCTTTATAGGCCCTCCCGTGCAGGAATCATTCGCGAGAGTTTACGCCCTTGAAGGCCCGATACTTCAGGAGATAGCCACGGTGTTCAGGAATTTTTACAGCACCAAGACGCTGCTTGAGGCAGAGGCTTACGAGGGAATACTTGAGCTCTTTGCCGAGCTGTCGCGCAGAGGCATAAAGTCCGCGGTGGCAACATATAAAAGAGAGGACTACGCTCTGACCTTGCTGAAGCATTTCGGCTTCGATAAATACACCGACATTATGTTCGGCGGAGACCACGAAAACAAGCTCAAGAAGCGTGATATCATTGAAAAATGTATCCGTGTGGGCGGAGTTTCGGATATCAGCCGTGTGGTAATGATAGGCGACACAGAATACGATGCCGTTGGGGCGGAGGATGTGGGAGCTGATTTTATCGGCGTGACTTACGGATTCGGCTTCAAAACGGCGGGGGACGTCAGCCGAGTAAAATCGGTGGGCTCTGCCGATACGGCGTCCGAGCTTATCAGATTTTTCTAATTGATGTTATGAGAGGAGCAGAGCCGATGGGTAAAGCTCCTCTCACGTTGAATAAAGGCGGTTTGCCTAATTAAGGAGAGATACATATGAAGATTAAGGTTTCAAATTATATAGCGCAGTTTCTCGTAGATAAGGGGATTACCGACTGCTTTATGGTCACGGGCGGCGGCGCTATGCACCTTGACGACGCTCTTGGACATCAGGAGGGGCTCAGGTGTATATTCAACCACCACGAGCAGGCTTGTGGTGTCGCGGCTGAGGGTTATACGAGAATGACGGGAAAGCTGGCGGCTGTCTGCGTCACAAGCGGCCCCGGCGGAACTAACGCCATTACGGGAGTTATGGGCGGTTGGCTCGATTCTATTCCTATGTTCGTGCTGTCCGGTCAGGTCAAGAGAGAGACGACCACCGCGGCGTGTCCCGAGCTTGGACTTCGTCAGCTTGGAGACCAGGAGTTCGATATCATCGGCTCTGTGTCAAATATGACGAAATACGCGGTTATGGTGATGGATCCCAGAGATATCGCCTATCATCTTGAAAAGGCTTATTACCTTGCGCTGAACGGAAGGGGAGGCCCTGTTTGGCTTGATATCCCGCTTGACGTTCAGGGCGCGCAGATAGAGGCCGACGAGCTTAGGCATTTCGTGCCCGAGCAGGAGCGCCCCTGGCAGGTGCCGGAGGTTACGGCTGACGTGGCGCAAACTATTCTTGATAAGATAAAGGTTGCAAAGGCACCGCTGATTCTCGTTGGAACGGGAGTTCGCCTTGCGGGCGCGAGCGAGAAGCTTCTGAAGCTCCTTGATAAGCTTCAAATACCTGTAGTTACCGCGTGGAACGCAAACGACGCCGTTGCCGCAGACAATCCCTATTTTGCGGGAATGCCCGGAACCGTCGGAACACGCCCGGGTAATTTCGCGGTGCAGAAATGCGACCTGCTTCTCAGTCTGGGTTGCCGTCTTAATATAAGAATGATAGGTTATAATCATTTCGATTTCGCCAAGAATGCTTATAAGATAGTTGTGGATATCGACCCCCGAGAGCTGGTGAAGCCTACTGTACGCCCCGATATGCCTGTGAACGCAGACGTGTCCGCGCTTATCGACGCGCTGCTTGCGGCGGACTATAAGCCCAATCCTCTCCATAAGAGCTTCGTAGCTTGGTGCCGTGACCTCGTTGAGCGTTATCCCGCGGCTTGCGATAGCTACAGAAATCCCGACGGCGCGCCGATAAATCCCTATATCTTTATCGACACGCTCTTTGACTGTCTTAAGGACGACGACAGGATAATCTGCGGAAACGGAAGCGCTTGCGTAATTACCTTCCAGGCGGGCAAGATAAAGCAGGGACAGCGTATGTTCACGAACTCGGGCTGCGCGGCCATGGGATACGGACTTCCCGCGGCGCTTGGTGTGGCTGTCTCGGATAACAGCCGCCGCACGGTCTGCATCGACGGTGACGGAAGCGTTATGATGAACCTTCAGGAGCTGGCTACCATAGCTTATAATAAGCTCAATATCAAGCTCGTTATCATAAATAACAACGGATATCATTCTATCCGCCAGACACAGACAAATCTTTTCAAACCGCCATTTATCGGACTTGACAGCGAAAGCGGAATCTGTTTCCCCGATTTCGGTAAGCTCTCCGAAGCGTTCGGTCTGCCCTATTATAAGACAGACAGCGAGGCAGGCGTATCCTATGTGCTTGACGAATTTCTCAACTCTGACGGGCCTGCGGTCTGCGAGGTGATAGTTGATCCTAAGCAGAATTTTGCTCCCAAGTCCTCGTCCAAGGTGTTGCCTGACGGAAGAATAGTTTCTCCGTCGCTTAACGATATGGCGCCCTTCCTTGACAGAGACGAGTTTGAGAAGATAGTCAACGCGCCTCTCGACTAAATAATGAAAAGCAGACTGACAGATTTTCTATCGAAGCATAAAACGGCGGTACTTGCGGCGGCAGCAGTGGCTCTCGGCTATCTTTTGATGTTCGCCGTGGGTATCACCTGTCCGATAAAGTTTTCTACGGGCATATCCTGCCCAGGGTGCGGTATGACACGCGCCTGTATCAGCGCGCTGAGACTTGATTTTGCGGCGGCGTTTGAATACCACCCGCTGTGGGTAGTCCTTCCGTTTGCGGTGTTATCCTTGATTATATTGAAGCTAAAGGGATACAGAAAGGCTTTTTATCTTCTTATTTACACGCTCGCGGCGGTAATGCTCGCGGTGTACGTCTACCGACTCATCTTCACCGACAGCCAAGTGGTGACCTTTGCTCCGAGAGAGGGGATAGTCCCTCGGGTAGTGGAGTGGTTGACGTGTGTTTTTGATTAAAAATATTTGTAAAAGATAAATTTGATATGACATAAATCATCTCATCAGTTGATATCAATTGGTGAGATGATTTAATTTTCTTCAAACGGAATTTATTTGTTACAAATCACAGATTAAAAAAACTATAATAAAGAAATCTTTCCGTTTTGAGAAAAATAATTTCGAAAAACTATTGACAAATAAATGGACGTGCTGTATAATGTACCCATAACGTGTTCAAAAACGTGATTTTTGTTAGAGGGGTTTGTTATGGCAACTGCAAAGAAGAAAATAGAAATGATTCCAAGAGATAGCGATAAGGAGGCTAAGAAAAAGGCGCTTGATACAGCTATCGCTCAGCTAGAGCGCGATTTCGGCGCGGGCTCAATAATGAAACTCGGCGAGAATTCCCGCCTTGAGGTTCAGGCGGTAAGCACAGGCTCTATCGCGCTTGACCTGGCTCTCGGTATCGGAGGAGTTCCGAGGGGAAGGATAATCGAGATTTTCGGACCTGAATCCTCGGGTAAGACTACGGTTGCCTTACATATAATCGCAGAGGTGCAGAAAACGGGGGGCGAAGCGGCGTTTATCGACGCTGAGCACGCGCTTGATCCCGTTTACGCAAAGGCGCTCGGCGTGGATATAAACAATCTGCTCGTTTCTCAGCCCGACTGCGGTGAGGACGCGCTTGATATAACCGAGGCGCTTGTCCGCTCGGGTGCTGTCGACGTCGTGGTTATCGACTCGGTGGCGGCGCTCGTTCCACGTCAGGAGATAGAGGGGGATATGGGGCAGTCTCAGGGGGGCGTTCAGGCAAGACTTATGTCTCAGGCTATGAGAAAGCTCTCGTCGGTTATCTCAAAGAGCAACAGTGTCGTTATCTTTATAAATCAGCTCCGCGAGAAGGTCGGCGTTATGTACGGTAACCCCGAGACGACGCCCGGAGGCCGCGCGCTTAAGTTTTACGCGTCTGTCAGAATTGACGTGCGCAAAGCGGACCAGCTGAAGAACGGAAGCGATATCTACGGTAACCACGTAAGATGTAAGATAGTTAAGAATAAAGTCGCTCCGCCCTTTAAGGTGGCTGAGTTTGATATACTTTACGGCAAGGGTATCTCACGCTCGGGTGAGATAATAGATTACTGTATCTCTCTTGATATAATCAAAAAAAGTGGCTCGTGGTTCTCTTATAACGGCGAGAGGATAGGTCAGGGCAAGGAGAACGTCCGTAAGATAATCGAGTCTAATCCTGAGCTTCTTGCCGAGCTTGACGCTAAGATAAGAAGTATGAAGGACAGTATCGCGACTCCTGAGGATAGCTTTGAGCTTGACGAAGATATGGACGACGATTTCGACATAAGAACGCTGAAGTCGGAGTCGGACGACTGATAGATAGATGAAGATAACTATAACCTCGATATCCGCCTTGGCGGGCGGCGCTGAGGTGTCGTTGACCGTGCGGATAAGCGATGGCGAGAGGTTTGAAACAAAAACACTTGTCCTGCTCGCGCGCCAATACGCCGAGCTTCGCCTCGTCATGGCGGATATCGATTGCGAAAAATTCGAGCTTTTGCTATCTGAGTCAGAGATCTGTTCGGCAGTTAAGCGGGGAATGAATATTCTCGGCTATGGCGCTTGCTCGGAGAAAAATATGGCGCTCAAGCTCAGGTCCAAGGGCTTTTCCAAGGATACGGCGGCAAGGGCGGCGAAATATCTGAGACAGCTCGGCTATATCAACGAAGTCGAGGATGCGGTGCGCGAGGTAGAGCGTTGTCTCAAAAAGGGTTGGGGCAGACGAAGGATAGCGTCGGCGCTTTTTGAGAAGGGGTATTCTCACGAGGCTGCGGAGAAAGTGTTATCCGCGCTTGATGAGGTGGATTTTTCCGATATATGCGCGCAGCTTGTTCTCAAAAAATTCAGGGGTATTCCCGAGGATATCAGTGAACGAAGGAAGCTTACGGCTTCGCTCGTCAGATACGGATATACCTCGGGGGAGATAAAAAATGCTTTTAAGAGATTGTCAAATGACTGAAATGAAGAGAGATTTGCTAAG
>JAZQWY010000027.1:0-5496 GCA_045632545.1 Eubacteriales bacterium
TCACCGCTGAGCCGAGGTCGACTATCTTTTCCCTCATACCTATAAGCTTATACTTTGCATCTTCAAGTGCAACTATCACAAAAACCTCCCGCAGCGAGACGCTGCTATTACGTTTGTTTTATTTGAATTTTTCACATACGGTAGTATTATACCATAATTTATCTCTCTTTGCAAGAGGATTTATTCCTATTTCTTTTGAAGTCTATAAATCCAGATAAAGCTATCCACCCTCCGAATATACAGAGGGTGGACAGTATTTCAAAATTACTTATTCTTTATCGCGTCAACAGGCTTCCGCTTCGCGATGTTCCATACGGGCAGGAAGCTTGCCACAGCCGCCACAACAAGGCTTATCACAAGCATAAGAACGACCTGTCTTATACCGAAGCTGAGTAAAGTGACGTTGATTCCCTCTCGGCGAACGAGATTGTTGAATACCGTGGTCGCGGCAATAGTTGCCGCAAGCGAGAGCACGTAGTTGATAAGAGCTATTATAGCCGCCTCGCTGAAGAATATCTTAAAGACGTCGGACGAGCGAGCGCCCACGGCTCTGAGTATTCCTATCTCGCGTCTCTTATAGGATATCGATACCGAGATAAAGTTCATAAGCATAAGAGCCGAGAATACGGCGAAACCGATACCGATATAAAGGAATATCTTAGCGCCCTCCTCGATAAAATCATTGAAGCCGCCAAGGGTGTCCATGACCTGATTCTGAAGCTCGAACTTTAATCCCTCGGACTCGTCGTAATTCAACTCTACGAGCTTGCGGATAGTCGCCTTATCCTCGGGCATCGGCGCGATAGCGAAGGAATATATACCCGGCTCGTGAGGCGTTACAGTCTCCTTTCCGTAACCGTTCTCGGTTGCGTATTCGTCGTACACCTTATACAGCGTGTCGCTTATAATCAGACTTTCCATATTCATAGAGGAGCTATCGAAAACACCGACTATCTTATAATCGCGGTATTCCTTTTTGTTCTCCTGACCGTTCCTTCCCCACTCGGTGATAGCAAGATAGATAGCGTCAAGGTAGTCCTCCATACCCGAGCCTGTAACTTCCTTGTATATCTTTGCCGAATCTGCTGTGAAATCGGCGTATACTTTGCCGCCGAGAACATTCTCAGTCATATCGTAGGTCTGATTCATTATATACTGCGCGTACTCAAAAGCAGTTATGCTCTTTTTATCAGCGTCCGACATATTCTCCCAATGCGACGAATTCTCTCCAAATCTATCGTTCAGGAGAAGCTCATATACCTCCTGTGAATTATAGTTGATTACTCCGCTATAGACCTCTTTGTAAGCATATTCGTATATAGCAAGAGCTCTCGCGTTGTAATCACTGAATATCAGCTCGTCTCCGCCCGACGGAAATGCGTAAGAAAGCACAGTCTCAAAAAATTCCATAGGCAGATCCGCATCGTAGGTACGTCCCGTTATAGCCTCAAGAGCTTCGCGATATGCTTCCTGATAAACTGTCACGGGAACTTCGTCCGTGTTGCTGTGCTCGGCTCTGTATTTTTTAGAAGCCGCATTCCATATTCCGTTACGAATATCATTTTTATCTTCGTTAGTCCAATAGTCACCGAAAAGCTCCTTCATAGCGTAATTGACCTTACCGCTGATGTCCTGCTGAAGGCTTATTCTGTTCAGAATATAGCTGCTTACCACCATTTCGTTCTCGCCAAGCTCTGTGCGTGACTTGCCGTCAATCCAAGTAACATTTCCCACAGAAGCCAGATCCTTCGACTGTCCGACACGCGAAAGGTGAGTGAGCTGATTATATCCATCTCCCTTATCGGTGTCGCTATCCATCAAGAGCTCAGCATTCCAATTCATCTGAACGCCTATGTATGAATTGTCGTAAAATACCATCGAATTCTTTGACATATCCTCGAGAGCAGACTGAGTGATATAACCGAGGGCGTGGAAGCCGTATCTGAGCGTGTTGCCAAGCTCTGCCAACATTATCATATCGATAATACTGTTCTCCTC
Source organism: Eubacteriales bacterium (assembly GCA_045632545.1). Lineage (GTDB taxonomy): Bacteria > Bacillota > Clostridia > Oscillospirales > CAG-272 > HGM12713. The sequence continues at coordinate 1,999 of JAZQWY010000027.1, forward strand.
GGTCTGGGGCCCCTGCTGTTCGTTGTCGGAAGGAATATAATTCGCGTATCTGTCATAATCAAAGTTAGTGTCAATGACCGCGGTTATCTTAAAATCTCTCTGCATTCCGTTGAGATTAAAGGTCAGGTGCTTGCCTATTATGGAGTTAGCCGCGCCCTCGTCCTTAGTGAGCGAGCCCGCCTTAACGCTCTCCTTGTAGGTCTTATTCTCAAATCCCGTCATATTGAACTGGCGGTAGATAAACTCACTTATCGCTATCTCGTCGGAACCCGTGGGCATTTTTCCATCTATCGGAAAGCTGAGCTTTCCGAGCTTCTCTCCGTCAAGGTTTGCAAAGCCGTAAAGGCTTCCCGTATAAGCGCTTTCGTGAGATATTTTATCCGTGGTAGCCATCAATCCCGTAAGCGAGATTCCTCCGCCGTGATGTGAACTTCCGTTGAATACGGGAACAAAGTCAAGACCTGTCTTTTCGGAGAGTAGCTTGATATCATTCTCGTTCATAGACGCCTGATTGTAGTAGGAATGAGAATCGCCGTCGCCGTAGGTCCAAGTGTGCTTAACACCGAGAGAGAAGGAGGCGTTCTGTACGTTTGAATCGATTATCGAATCGGTCGCCGCGACTATCTTGTCGTAAGCGCCCAGAGTATCGGCAAAGCCAAAGAGCGCAAAGGCTATCAGCGAGAGGAAGATAGTCATAACGAGACGGAACTTCTTGTGCCCGAGGCTTGAGCTTCCCATTTTGAGCGCGTTCTTAAACGGCAGGCGGGAACGGATAAATTTCGTCTCCTTGGCGTTGTATTCTCTCAGCTCTATGTCCTTCTCGACATCGGTATCGTTGAACACCGACGTAGTGTTGTTCTGTGATATTCCCGCCGCGCTGCGGACGTTGTCGTTAAGCCTTCTGTCGCCTGAAACGATTATCTCAGAGGATTGATTGCGAAGATACTCGTTTATCAGCTCCACGTCCTTCTGCGTAAGCTGATATCCCTGCTCTATTCTCAGCAGATTGTCAGACATCTTGAGTATTCCTTCGCTCAGAGCCGACGCCGCCACCTCTTTCTTGGTAACATCGGTAAGTATCTTACCGTCCTGCATCTCGATGATACGGTCACCGTATCTCTCGGCGAAGTCTCTGTCGTGGGAGACTACTATTACAAGCTTGGTCTTTGAAAGCTCCTTGAGCGTGTCAAATATCTGCTTTCCCGTATTCGAGTCAAGAGCTCCCGTAGGCTCATCAGCCATAATTATCTCGGGGTCTTTAACAAGCGCGCGGGCGATAGCCACTCTCTGCTTCTGACCGCCAGAGAGCTCGTTTGGCTTTCGCTTAGCGTAGTCAAGCATATCGACCTGAGCAAGAATATCGTTTATCTTATCATTCGTCGCCTTCTTGCCCTGAAGCTCAAGCGCGAGACCGATATTCGCGCCGACGGTGAAGTCGTCAAGCACGTTATATTCCTGAAATATAAAGCCTATAAAGGTATTTCTGTAAGCGTCAAAATCCGAGCCGGCAAAGCTCTTTGACGATTTTCCCTTGATTATAAATTCACCCTCGTCGTAGCCGTCAAGTCCGCCGATAACGTTAAGGAGCGTGGATTTTCCGCTTCCCGACTTACCCAGCACGAACACCATTCCCCTCTCGGGAAAGGTAACGCTGAGATTATCAAGCGCAGTTACAGACTTGCCCGATTTCGAGTGATATATCTTTGTTACGTTGCGTATCTCAAGCATAATATTTTTTCCTTTCGTTGTTTGTTGTTGGACGTCAGTGATCGGATATCTCTATCTCAACCGTCTCGCCGTCACCCTTCTTGTTCTTCTTTTCTTTTTCTTTTTCTTTTTTCTTCTTTTCCTTTTCTTTGTCTTTCTTTTTTTCGTCGTCTGCCTCTGCTGAATTTTCTTCATTCTTTTCTTCCTTCTCATCAGGCTCGACAGGCTCGGGATACTTTGCGTCTATCATCGCCTGAGCGATATTTTTGAAAAAACAGCTAAGAGAAACTATACCTCCGATGGCAGTCAAAAAGTCCTCATCGTTCTCAATATTGAGCTCATTGTCCTCTATCATTCCGTCTATGACCTTCTTCGTATAAACCCTGTTTTCACCTTTTATATACATATATCGGTCGTAAAGGCGCGTCATAGCCTCGGCGTCAAAGCCCTCTATTGAGTAAGCACCCGCAAGTATCCTCTTTATCTCACCTATAGAAAGAGTACCCTTCATTGTGTAAACCGTGAGTATCTGAAGTATCTGCTCCTTGGTGTATTTCTTTCCCTTAACAGGAGTAATAACTCCGTCCTTGGAGTAGTTATTTATCATCGTCTTGGTAAGCTGTCTTTCCGCGAAACGAGGCGAGCCCTCCTTCTGCTTCTCGGCAACCAGATTTATTATCTGGTCAACGTACAGGTCTATCGAAGGTATCTCTCCGCTTTTCAGCTCAGAATCATTTACCGCGTCACAGATGACCGCGTCAAGCATACTCTTGTCCATAGCTTTCTTATCCCTTTCGTTTGGTATTCAATGCTATGATACACCATTTTTGACATTATGTCAAGAGCAAATTGATTTGGTGTTGATTTATGAAGGTGGGTGTGATATAATATGGGTATGATACAATGTGAACATAGAAAACAACAAATTCCAAAAGGAGAGTAACGTATATGATAGACCTCGGATTTTACGAAAAGGTGGTAACGGTGTCGGGCAGGGGAAAATCCCTTTTTGTCAGGATACTTATAATCACGGCGTACATTCTCTCATTGACTTTATGGATAGTGGGCGCGTATTCGGGTGGGATATCCCCCGTCATAATCCTGCTGGTGTCTCTGGCGATATCGGGCGTGACCTTTGTCCTGCTCCGCAGAAACGATATTGAATACGAGTACGCTATATCCGACACGACGGTAACACTTGCCAAGATATACGGCAAAAGCAAGAGAAAAGAGCTATTCAGCGCCGACTCGGACAGTATACTCTATGTAGCGCCGTACAACGAGAGCAATATAAATAAGGCGCAGAGCTACCGCCCCGTTGAAACACACAGTATATATTCCCCGAATACCGAGGAAAAGCTCTGGCTTATGGTATTCGAAAACGAAGAAGAAAAGAACGTTCTGTTCATATTTGAAGCCGAGGACGAGGTCTCAAAGATACTCAAAAAGCTAAAGCCCTCGGTTCTGACATTTATGTAATGTAATAGTGAGGAGATTTCTTGTAACAAGAAATCTCCTTATAAATTCTGCAAATTTATAAAAAATTTTCAAATCCCGAATAAAGCCCTTGATTTATTCTTTGGAAAGTTATATAATAATTGTAACTGATTATCTTCTAAACATCCGAACGCAAAAGAAAGGAACGCCACAATGGACAGAGTATCAAAACATAATTACTATCTTGATATCGCTCAAACTGTTGCCGAACGCAGTACCTGCCTTAGAAAAATGTACGGCGCGATAATAGTTAAGGACGACGTTATCGTATCCACGGGATATAACGGCGCGCCC
>JAZQWY010000028.1:0-2363 GCA_045632545.1 Eubacteriales bacterium
TATTCGATTTTTTCTTTCCAAAGCCAAGCTTCACGAGATCCCCCTCCTTCTTATCTTTCTGAACCAAACCATATCCTCGCCGCAGGTCTCGTCAAACATATAGCGAGAGCCGCAAGCGGGACAGGTATATATACCGTCGGTAGCGTCGATACCGCGGCTTCTGCACACAGGGCAGTATTTTTTGTAAATATTCTTGTCCGCCGCCACCTTGTTTATCTTGGTAGCCAGCCAGTTGTGGATAAGCTCCTCCTCCGTACCCGTTTGAAATCCCGAGAGATTACCCTCATCAGCATAGCAGAGCTCCCACAGAGAGAGCATCTCAGCGCCCTCGTAGGTGTCTGTGTCATCAAACTCGGATTCCGCTACCTGTCTCTCTGTCTCGACGCAAAAGCCGAGGATATGCTTTGAAACAGGCGCGGGCATACTGCGACACTGCACAGCAAGTGAAAGCGCGCCTCCCTCTACCGTTTCGACAACGAGTGAAAAATCAGCGTTCTCAAAATTATATCTTCCCTTCTCAGACAAGACAAGCTCAAACCCGCCCCTACGAAGCTCCTTAAAGAGAAGTATCATATAATAAGCCCTCAGGTCACGCTTCGCCGCGCTTACGTCCTCGTATCTCGCCACACTTCTGTAAAATTTGAAGCAGAATCGGTAGAGACGGTTTTTAAGCAGAATATTTGTGGGTTGTACCTTTGAGGAAATAGGCTTTCCCTTTGATACTTCCTTATAAAAGTACGTGTTCTTTATGAACTGAGTTTTTCTCCTGAGTCTGTCGATTTCTACAATAACCTCGCCTATCTGTTTGCTGTCAAGCGTTTCATCAAGTACAGTTAAGGTGGGCAATCTGGAGAGATAAAATGTGCTGAATTTTGCAAGCTCACGGTCTATCAGGTCTATCAGAAATCCAATAAACCTATTCTCGTATATCCTGAGCTCATCCTCGTGCTGGTAATAATATACCTCCTCGGGTATCATTCTGATATCGTGCTTCTTCCAAAGCTTTCCGTCCTTAATGGTAGCGAGGAAAGCCTCCTGCCCGACCTGTTGAGCCTGCTCAATTCTTATTATCACCTCCTCACGCTTATTTGAGATGTGGGGGTGATATATGATTGAAACAATAACGTTCAGAACAGACGCGACCTCCCGCAAAAAGCTGCGGTCGTGCTCTATAGAAAAATTTTGCAGAGACACGTCCCGAAGCTTTTGAAGTCTATCGGAGAAATCCGCGGTGATATCATCATCGAAGAAACTACCCGTCTCGATTATATAATCGTTCAGCTTCTTTGTTTCAATAAATCTCATATCTACAAATTAAAGTGTCTTCATAATTGTGAGGGCAGTCTTCTCTGTCATCTTAAGAACGCCTGCGCCGTAGGTCTTGTGGAGCAACTGAATGAGATTATTCAGCGCGTCCTTAACGTACTCCTCAAAGCGTCCCTCAACCTTGGAGACAAGCTTCTTGGAGAGCATAAAGTCGATAGCCGTTTCCTTAGTACCGCCGCAAGCGACGAATACGGGAACGATGTTTGATATCTGGTTCATAATACGGTTACCGATAGCGATACCGAACTGCTCGTAAACGTACTCGCAGACAGTGTTCAGCTTCTCGTAATCCTCCTCGGTCATACGGTTCTCCTCTACAGCCATAGCCTCGGTGTAAAGCGAATCGAGCTTGGAAGCGCTGAGCTTTATACGGTCAGCGTTCTCCTCGACCTCGAAGGGCGTGTTTTTATCACTGAATTCCATGGTGATAGCGCGGTCGTAAACCTTATCGGTAATGGTAAACGTTGAGTCGTCCTTGTTTGCCGTTCCCACGAAGTAAGAGTTGGTGGGTATCTGGATAACGCCGTTCTCCAGCTTCATAGGCGGGAGAAAGTCGTAAGGCAACTGCATAACCTTCAGCTTCCACTGGTCCTTAGGATACTCAAGGACCGAAAGCAGGTCAGCGAAGTAATACTCAACACGGGAGATGTTCATCTCGTCGAGAACGAAGATGTGTATCTCGTCGGGGTTGTAGTTTGCGTGATAGAGCTCAACGAGGAAGTCTGTCTCGGTGTATGTGGTCGAGAACTCGTTGAAGAAGCCGAGGATGTTCGACTTGTCTCTCCAGGTCGCCTGAACCGGCATAAAGAGGACTCTGCCGCCCGCAAACTTTGCAAAGTAACGGGGGAGCGAGGACTTACCTGTTCCGGAAAGTCCCTCAAGTATCTCAAAGTGAGAAGCCGCAAATCCACTGATAAAGAAGCGGATAGCATCAGGCTCGAAGTAGAGCTTCTCTTCCTTTGCAAGATAATTTCTGAATCTCTCGCAAAGCTCCTCAAGAGTTACGTCATCGCTCTCTATGCTCTCGATAACGTATC
>JAZQWY010000029.1:0-8680 GCA_045632545.1 Eubacteriales bacterium
CGCTTTGCAGGTCTATAGACCTGCAAAGCGCTTTGTTAGGTTATTATGTTTACATTAAGCTCCTATAAATAGCCTCAATATCTTCAACGCTGGTGTCCTTGGGATTACCGGGACGGCAAGCGTCGTTGTATGCGTCAACAGACATCTGGTGGATATCCTCCTCTCGTGCTACGCCCTTAAGAGAGGTCACTATTCCAACGTCCTCAGCGAGCTGACGGACGGCTTCAACAGCAGCCGCGCGGTATTCTTCCTGCGTCATATTGTCAACACCCTTAACACCCATGGCACGAGCTATTTCGCGGTATTTTTCGCCCGTAGCCTCAGCATTATAAGCCATGACGGCAGGGAGAAGGGTAGCGCAAGCCTTTCCGTGTGGCATATCGTAGTATGCAGAGAGTGTGTGCGCCATAGAGTGGTCTACGCCAAGACCGACGTTTGAGAAGCCCATACCCGCAACGTACTGACCGAGAGCCATGCCCTCACGTCCCGCAGGTTCATTCTTTACAGCCCCGCGGAGAGATGACGCTATGATACGTATAGCCTCGATGTGGAACATATCCGAAAGCGCCCAAGCGCCTTTAGTAATATAACCCTCAATAGCGTGGGTAAGCGCGTCCATACCCGTAGCGGCGGTAAGTCCCGCAGGCATAGAGGACATCATATCTGGGTCAACTACGGCGACTACGGGAATATCGTGAGCGTCAACGCAAACGAATTTGCGTTTTTTCTCAACGTCTGTAATAACGTAATTGATAGTTACCTCAGCTGCCGTACCTGCCGTGGTTGGAATTGCGATTATCGGTACACAGGGGTTCTTGGTGGGAGCAACGCCCTCCAGAGAACGGACGTCCTCGTACTCGGGGTTGGTGATGATAATACCGATAGCCTTAGCGGTATCCATAGACGAACCGCCGCCTATAGCAACGATAGAATCAGCCTTTGCGGCTTTGAATGCTTTAACACCGTTCTGTACGTTCTCAATAGTAGGGTTTGGCTTGATATCAGAGTAAACAACGTACTCGATATTAGCCGCGTCGAGAAGATCGGTGACCTTTGCGGCAACGCCGAATTTGATAAGGTCTGGGTCTGTAGCAACAAATATTTTTTTGAATCCGCGGTTGTTGATTTCCGTCACCACAGCCGAGATCGCGCCCGCACCGTGATATGAGGTCTCATTGAGCATAAACTTGTTCATACTTTTTCTTCCTTTCTATGTTAAAAATATTCTTACGGTTACATTTTAACACATATACTGAAAAATGTAAATAGTAAATATATAAATAGGGAATTTCATAGTAATTTATGAAAGCCCAAAGAGAAAAGATAAAGACCGACAAGCTTACACATAGCTCGTCGGTCTTTGGTGCCGGAAGCGGGGGTCGAACCCGCACGGTATCGCTACCACCGGATTTTGAGTCCGGCACGTCTGCCAATTCCATCATTCCGGCACGTTACAAAGCGGAGGGATATCCGCAACGCAAAACATTATATCACATCAAGAGAGTAAAATCAAGAGCTTTTTGAAAAAATAAGGGGAATTTTTATTGAAATTATTATCCTCTTATTATCCTCAAACAGTAATCCTTGACTTGTATACCATAGGAATTTTGCAATCTCCTATCTTTCCCGAATACACTAAAGCAACGCCCGATATCTTTGGGAAATCGTTTGGCATCATCAGTGAAGGGGATTTTGGAAGCACCGCAGCTTCTGCACAGTGAAGCACGGTGGCAACGAACTGCGAGCAGGTGAAATGATACTTTCTCGGAAGATCGATGCCGAGTCTTGCGGGAAGTAGTCCGAGAAAATTATAGCCGAACTGCTCGCCGTTGTTTTCAAAATGATTGAGTATCTTGACTATTTTTTCATATTTTTCGTCGCTTACCTCAAGAGCGTATACAGCGCAGTTGCAATCAGGGTATCTTGAGAATACTTGGGTTCGGGTATTTTCGGTGACAAATCCCGCGACTAGGGGATTGTTAAGTTTCTTGCGCGCGAAGCTGTAAAATTTATCTGTGGAGGGCTTCACCGAGATAGACACGTGGGTAAATCTGCCGCCGAGTGCCGTATGTATCATACGCGAGGGGATGGTTCCTGTTCTTGAAAGCAATAAATATATCTTTTTCACTCGCAGTCCCTCCTTTTTTCAATAATTATATCACATAAGGTCGATTCTTTCAATAGGTTTTGCATAATTTGATAAAAATACATATATTGCGACGCGGAAATAAAATAAATTTCGAAAAATGAATTGATTTTGTCCTTCGTATATGGTAAAATACCTTTGTATTGATATTTTTTGAAAGGAGGATATATGAAAAGATTTTTATCATTTCTGCTCGTAGTACTAATAATGCTGAACTCCCTTGGCGTAGTTTCCCTCGCTGCTGACAGTACGAGCGCTCCCACTGAAGATAAATATGCGTCGGACGGCGATATCGGTGAAATATCCTCTTGTCTTTACCACTATGATACAAAAAAAGTCAGCGTCAGCGGCTCTGTGGATCACGACGTTATGGTGACGCACGACGATTATAGGATAGCTCTTTACTCTGTTCCCAATGGAAAAACTTTGGGTGATGTCATTGACATAAAAGGTTCAAAGCCATTGGCAAGCGCGGCGATATCGGTAAAGTTTGACTTTTTGGTAGACGCTAAATCAAATGTTGAGCGTTTCTCGAAATACGCCGTTGTTATATATAATGACAAGGGGGATATCAGGCTCATAGAAGAACCGAAGTATCCTTCGGTGAAGTCGGATTATGAATATAAGGCGGGAGATAAGAGCTACTATAAGGGCGTGAGCACGGAGCTGACCTCAAACGCTACCGACGCGAGATCTGATACCTCCATTATACCCGTATACCTTGAGAAGCTGTTAAGTAACGGCTCCGCGGGATACGTCTATCCCTTACAGGGTACTTACATCTACTTCGACAAGGATTATATTGGTCAGCTTGACGCGCGAGTGAGAAGTATCTCTGCAATTGGTGGCAGGGTGTATCTGCAATTTCTTTTGAGCCACGGCACCGATTGCGGTCTTGAAGTGATTGAGGGTGAGAGTACCGATAAGTACGATATGCCCAATATGAGCTCAGAGCAAACGGTAAACCTTATATCGGCGTTTGCTTCATTCCTTTGCGACAGGTATAGCTCTGAAAGCGCGGGGAAGATATACGGATTGATTTTAGGTCGCGGTGTGGACGGATATTCGGGAAAGATTGACGCTTATGCGGAAAACTATTCCCATTATATGCTTGTGGCGGGAACTGTGGCAAGGTCGTATATTTCCGAGCTTGACGTGGTAGTACCGCTGAGCGATAAAAATTCATATTCTCAGCAGACGGATACGACAGAGACCACTATGCTCGACATTATATGCAAATTCTTTGATGAGAGTGTAGCAAACTTATTTGCTTTTTCTACGCTTGTCGAGACCGAATCCGTGCCTTACGGAATAAGTGATGAGACTATAAAGAGTGGAAGCTTTGCCGTAGGCGGATATGACGGCATTAACGCTGATAATGCCAACGTATTTTCAAACTATCTGCAAATCCTGGATAAAAAGTACCGCAACTCGCCGGACAGCTTTATTTTCGTATGGTCAGTACCTCGGGGTATTTCGGGGAACGTACTTACCTGCGCCTACGCTTATACCTATTTCAAGCTTCTCTCAAATGACGCGATAAGCACGTTTGCGGTTTCGTTTTCGGATGCCGAGAGCCTGTCTGATTACAGACTTTATCCCGAGATATCGAATATATTTAAGTATATCGATACACGCGAGAGCTTTAACGTCACCGCAGACCAACTTAAGCTGCTCAGGGCGGGGAATTGGTATGCGGTCATAGACGGTATGTATTCGGGAAGGCTTGACCGAAGCAGGATATTGAAGCTCAGAGAGCTTAGCGCAGTGCCCGAGAATATTATGGGAAGCTACGCGTATTACGATTTTTCATACTATACAAACCTATCGCTTTGGTTCAAGGGTAACTCTTGCGATTCGCTGAAAATAGATTATAACGATATCAGCGGACGTTCGCTTGAGGCGCATTTTGACGGCGAGGTCAGGTCTGCTTCGGAGTATTCAGAAATATTCTGTTCATACGACTACCCCGAAAATCTTGTTTTTACGCCGTATATTTCCTTCAATCTCAGCCTTGAGAACGATAGCGAAAATAAGAATTCGCTTTACGAGATAAAGCTGGTCTTGGGCTCGGGCAAGAACACTGCCGAGGTTAGCCGAATTTGTCGGGGCTACGAGGCTGTTGACCTTATGGTAGACATCTCAGAGTTCAGCGAGATATCTATGGTGGATTATATAAAGATAGGCGTGAGGTGCCTTACCTCGGATGAGGACGGATTTTCGCTTTATCTTGCGTCTATAAAAGGCTTTAGTGATAAGTATTCCTCGGAGGAGCTTGAACGGCTGATATCAGACGAGCGATTGAGGATACGCGATATGCTTGAGGACGATGGAGAGACCGCGGGCGTAGTAAATACGGTGCTTATCGTGGCGGGTGTCGCGGTAGTTATCGTAGTTATCGGAATCGGCGTGTTTATGTGCTTCAAACGCGAGGAAGAGGAATAAAAATATATAGAAAAGGACGGTTTAACCGTCCTTTTTTTGTCATTCATCTTCCTCATCAAAGCCGAGGAGCTTACGAAGTCTTTCTGTTTGCTCGTTTTTTGATGCCTGATTCATTCGATAGAGCCTGTATTCATCGCTATTGTCGGGCTTCGGTTTGTTGTTATCCATTTGATCTGATACAACACTTGCTTTTTTCCTCGAGAATATATTCATATCAAGGCGCATTTCATATTTTTTAGATAGCGCGGTGACGCACGCCGTAGCGACAAGGAAAGCTAACGCGCCGATTCCAATGATTAGCGCCGTGGGGTTTAGGCTTACCATATATAAAAGCAGTTTCCTGTAGAAAAATACAAGCAGATACGGGAAGAAGGCTATAGGAAGGACAGTACAGCGCAGAATAATAAATACTACGCGGTTGGGAATAAAGGTCAGGTAAAGATTTTTCAGGTTGCTGTCCTTTTTGGGATTGCTTTTTGACGCATACGCAGAGCCCGCGCAGACAAGAGTAAATACGTTTACAGCAACACCGATGATGAGTAGCAGCATACAGATGATAAGCGCCGCGAAAACGGTGGTGTAAAAGAGCTTTCCTTCCTCTGTTACGGTAGAGCTTGACGAAAACAGATACTGTCGTGCTGTGTTCCATGTGTTCGCTATAAGCTGCCAAAGTGACATTTTTTCCCTGAGCTCGGAGTTTAGCGAGTATCTCACGCAGGGGATTAACATAAGGATTATAAGCGTCAGGTCTGCAACGATGGGGAGTATATATCTTACATATATCAGACCTAAGCCCTTGTTTTTCTTTTTCATAAATGCTCCTGAGATTAGTTTATATTAAATCCAAAGGGAAGTAATTCTCCAAGCGTCATAGTCTTGACGTTGAATTGGCTGTCAGACATTATCACGGTAAAATCGTCCCCGCAAAATTCCTTCATTACCTGTCTGCACACTCCGCAGGGAGAGCAGATTCCGAAATCAGCAGTATTGCCTTTCCCGCCGACTATAGCTATCGCTAGAAATTCACGCTCGCCCTCGCTGACTGCCTTGAAAAATGCCGTTCTTTCGGCGCAGCAGGTGGGTGAGAATGAAGACGACTCGATATTGCACCCCGTGTAGACCTTGCCATTCTTGCAGAGCAGAGCCGCCCCAACGCGGAATGACGAGTAGGGCGCGTACGCCCTGTCTCTCGCTGACATAGCGAGCCTTATAAGTTCTTTGTTATCCATAACGCTCCTTATTTTGCGAAGCTCAGCTGCAGTGGAGAGCCGTCGCACCTGAAGTCTAAATTAAATATTTCGGATACCGTAGCGGCGATATCCGAGAAGCTATCACGCGTTCCGAGATTTGTTGGTACGAGCTTTTTTGAGTATATAAGCAGAGGGGTGTATTCTCTAGTGTGGTCGGTGGTGGCGGTAAACGACGGGTCACAGCCGTGGTCGGCGGTGATGAATAGAATATCGTCATCACGCATATGCTCGGTAAATCCGCCTATAAAGCGGTCAAACTCGGTCAGTGCGCGAGCGTACCCGTCTACGTCACGCCTGTGACCGTATTTCATATCAAAATCCACAAGATTTACGAAGCAAAGCCCATTAAAATCCTCGCAAAGCAGAGAAGCGGCTATCTCCATACCCTCGGTGTTCGAGTGTGTGAGTATTTTCTTCGTGAATTTTCTGTCGGCAAAAATGTCGCATATCTTTCCCACGCCGATAGAAGCGAACCCCGCGTTGAAAAACGCCTCTGGAAGCAGTATCCCGTCGGGCTCAAGAGAGAAATCGCGCCTGTTGTCCGTGCGATAGAAGTTCGGCGCGCTACCCGCGAAGGGACGGGCGATAACGCGTCCTACGCCATATTCTCCCACGAGCATCTCTCTTGCCTTGCGGCAGAGCTCGTAAAGCTCGTCGATAGAAACTACGTCCTCATGGGCTGCTATCTGAAAAACGCTGTCGGCGGATGTGTAGAGGATAAGCGAACCCGTCCGCATATGCTCCTCGCCGAAGTCTGCTATGACCTTGGTCCCCGAATAGGGAAGATTGCAGAGTATATTTCGTCCGCAAAGCGCGGAGAATTTGTTAACTATCTCGGACGGAAATCCGTTCGGAAACGTTGGCAGAGGACGGCGTGATATACGCCCCGCTATCTCCCAATGTCCTATCGTGGTGTCCTTGCCTTGTGATGCCTCAGTCATTCTGGCACAGACCGCCGAGGGGGTGTCGGTCACACCGAGAAAGGAAAGACCGTCTATATTTCCAAGCCCCATTTTGATAAGGTTTGGTATACTTAACTCGGTGGATTTCGAGATGCTGGCAAGCGTTGACGCGCCAAGGTCACCGAAGCGCTCGGCATCAGGCGCTTCTCCCGCGCCAAGACTGTCGAGGATTATAATAAAAGCTCTCTTGATATTCATAGCTTCATCGAGAGCTCTAAAGCGAGCGTCATCATATCGGTGAAAGAGTTCTGTCTGTCCTCTGCGGGCAGGGCCTCTCCCGTAACGATAGAATCCGATATTGTGCATATTGCGAGAGCGTTCTTGCCTGCGCGCGCTGCGTTCATATAAAGCGCCGCCGCTTCCATTTCAACCGCCAGTACACCCATTTTCGCCCATTCGAGGGTATCCTCGGGGCGGTCATTGTAGAAGGTGTCGGAGGACAAAATATTTCCCACCTGATATGGCAAATTTAATTTATCAGCAAGGTTTGCGGCAGTACGCAAAAGCTCATAACTTGCGATAGGAGCGTATGTTCCGGGCAGATGATACTGCTCGGCAAATCTCGAATTTGTGCAAGCCCCCATTCCAAGGACTATATCTCTCAGCTTCAGCTTGTCGCTTATAGCTCCCGCAGAGCCGATGCGGATTATGTTATCAACACCGAAAAAGTTGAAAAGCTCGTAGCTGTAAATGCCGATAGAGGGCATGCCCATACCGCTTGCCATGACCGACACCTTCTCCCCGTGATACGTGCCCGTAAAGCCGTTGATACCGCGTACGTTGTTGAAAAGAGTGGCGTTCTCAAGGAAATTTCGAGCCACGAACTCGGCGCGTAGAGGGTCGCCCGGCATGAGCACAGTCCTTGCTATCTGCTCAGGCGCGGAATTTATATGAGGGGTAGGATAATTCTTATTTTCCATAACGGTATCCTTTCAAATCACTTATTAGCGGGAGCTTCAATTCCTTCCATATAGTAGGACGCTTCCATATCGGCAACGCAGAGCGCGAAAGCGAGAGGGAACATCTCAAGCGCTTTTCCGACCTGATTTGCGTCCTCGGGACCAGAAAAGCCCATATGATATCTTATCGCGAAGGCTTCATCTCTCGTAAGCTTCATATATCCCGAGATTATGTATACCGACTTCTCGCCGTGACCGTAAGGCAGGGTGTCGTCTATCGTGTAATAAGGAACCGCCTCCCATACGCCGTTCTTCTTTACGTTCCTCATCTCGGTGCGGTAGAAATTTACCTTGCACAGGTCATGGAGCAACGCGGCGATAGCAAGGCTCTCCTCCGAGAAGGTGAAGCCGTATTTATCCCTGAATCTGGGTCGCTTGACAAAATCGCAAAGACATTCGTAAACGTTCAGACTATGCTCGAGAAGTCCGCCTTCGTAAGCACCGTGAAAGCGTGTGCTGGCGGGAGCTGTGAAGAAATCGCTCCTTTCGGGAGAACAAAGGAATTCAAGGAGCTTGTCGCTTCCTTCTCTTGTGATGCAGGAACGGTATATTTCAATAAACTTTTCTCTATTGGTCATAATTATCATATCCCCCGTAAATTTTAATTGTACCATTTTACTCCGTTACTAATTATTCTAACACAAATTTTCTTATAAATCAAGACAATCGGAGTGGATTTTTTTCATAATTGATATTCGTTGGCGTGATATGGAAAAATTTTCAAGAAATATTAAAAATTGCGAATTTGTTTCCTTGACAATAAGAGCTTTGTGTGATACAATAAAAAGGGAATAGTATAGTAAGCAACAGACTGAGCATATTATGTAGAAATGTATGTTTTGCTGGGCTTGCGTATCATAGATTGAGCCTTGGCTAAGGAAGGGTGTGACGAAAATGAAGGTAACCGATAACGTTGCC
>JAZQWY010000030.1:0-5155 GCA_045632545.1 Eubacteriales bacterium
TTGGGACAAAACCCAAAAAAGGGAAAGATAACGAGATAAAAAGCCCCCGCGCCAAACTAATCGTTTCCCGCGGGGGCTTCACTAAATCTTATTTCAAACCTTGTATATATAATTTTCTTTTCTCGGACGCGCCTCGGGATATTCGCAATCTCTGTAACCGAGGATACAGTGTCCTATACCCGCAAGGTCACCTTCGATTCCCCATTTTCTGAGCAGTCCCTTGCCCTCGTCGCTGTCAAACTCCTGCCTTGCGCGGTGTATCCAACAAGAATCCACGCCAAGGGAGTACGCCGCGTTCATCAGATTTCCCATGACCAGACTTCCGTCCTCAATATAGGTGGGAACGTTTCTGTCAGCCAGAACTATAACTATCACGGGTGCTCCGTAAAACGGATCGCTATCGGGAGCTCCCATTATCTCGGCGTTCATATGTCTGAGCTGCTCTCTCGTCTCGGCATCTCTTACCGCGACTATAACGGGAGACTGAAAATTTCTCCCCGTGGGAGCATAGCTTCCCGCGCGAAGTATCGCGTCCAGCTTATCCTCCTCCACCTGACGGGACTGATATTTTCTTATGCTTCTTCTCTCCTCAAGAGCCTTCAACACGTTGTTTTCCATACAGTTCTCCTTACAAGGTATTATTCTTCTCCGTTCCAGCAATATGTACAGAGCTTCTCGCGAGGAAGCCCCGTCGCTTCTATCATATCGTCAAGACGGTTGTATCTCAGCGTGGTGAAATGCAACTCCTTGCCTATCATATCAACCATTTTCTTATATCTCTCGCTATCGGGGTCCGCGTACTCTCTCAGAATCTCGTCGCTGGGATTTTCCCCCTCTATTTTCGCGATAACGCGCCTTGTGATAAGCTCCATATCAGAACTTGAACGCGAGAAATTAACGTACTTACAGCCAAACATAAGCGGCGGGCAGGCAGGTCTTATATGTACCTCGCGCGCTCCGCTTTCGTATAGAAACTCGGTAGTCTCGCGGAGCTGTGTTCCGCGCACGATAGAGTCGTCAATAAGAAGCAGACTCTTGTCCTTTATCAAGTCCTGAATAGGCAAAAGCTTCATTTTAGCGATAAGATTTCTCTTACTCTGATTTGGCGGCATAAACGAACGCGACCACGTGGGCGTATACTTAACGAATGGTCTGGAATACGGTATTCCCGCCTTGTTTGCGTATCCTATTGCGTGAGGGATTCCCGAATCAGGAATTCCCGCGACGATATCGGGCTTTACGTCATCTCTTGATGCCATAAGTCCCCCGCAATTATATCTCATCTTTTCAACGCTGATACCCTCGTAAGAGGACGCTGGATATCCGTAATATACCCAAAGGAAGGTACATATCTTCATATCCTCGCCCGGGGCGACGAGGGTTTTTACTCCGTCGGGGGTAAGCACCGCTATCTCACCCGGACCCAGCTCCTTGTAATCGCGATATCCAAGGCTGTGATAGGCGAAGCTCTCAAAGCAAGCGCAATATCCTCCCGATTTCTCACCGATAGCGATAGGAGTTCTTCCAAGCCTGTCTCTCGCGGCATAAAGTCCCTTTGGGGTAAGCAGAAGAATACCGAGCGAACCGTCAATAACCTCTTGGGCATATCTGATACCGTCGATAAGGTTATCCTTCTGGTCTATGATAGCGGCGGTAAGCTCGGTGGGATTTATCTCACCGTTGCTCATCTCAAAGAAATGTCCGTTATCCTTAAGAACATCTGACAATATTTTGTCAGCATTGTTTATCCTTCCCACGGTGCTTATAGCAAACGTACCGTGACGGGAACGAAGAAGCAGTGGCTGAGCCTCGTAATCCGATATACAGCCGATACCCATATTTCCCTTCATACTATTCGATTCTGACGTAAACTTAGTTCTGAAAGGAGCGTTTTCAATATTATGTAACGCCTTGTCAAATCCTCTTTCCTCGCTGTATACTACCATACCCGCACGGCGAGTGCCGAGGTGGGAATGATAGTCTGTTCCAAAGAACAGATCAAACACGCAATCTTCTTTTGATACTACTCCAAAAAATCCACTCATATTTTTAACCTCTGTGAAAAATTAAAAAAATACGTATTTATTTTATCACAAAACTTTGCGAATGAAAAGTAGTATATTAAATTTTTATGGAGAATTTTAAGGATATCCTGACAAAAATTTTTATCATTTTGCCGAAGGACACTCAAAAATGAGAAAATTGCGCGGGACAGAACTCTGTCCCGCGCATACGCCAGAAGATTTAATTACTTTTTAACCGATATCTCAATAATTCCGTCGATATCAATAACGGTATCGGGCTCGTCAATTTCAGCGACAGAGCTGAGCGTCTCGCTGCATATAGTCTGGACCCACTCCTCGGGATAGTCTCCCTTGAGGCTTATGGTGATATTATCCATTATCTCACAGCCTATCTGCTTTCTCGCGTCCTGAATGCTTCGGATCATCTCTCTCGCGAGACCTTCCTTCTTAAGCTCGTCGGTAATGGTCAGGTCAAGAGACACGATAAGCTCGTGGTCGCTGGCAACGTGCAGCCCGTCCTTAGCAAGGTAGGTGACGAGAATAATGTCAGCGTCGAGCTGAGTCTCGCCGTCGCCAAGGTCAAGTGTTACAATATCGCCCTTCAGCGTGTACTTTCCACTCTTTACCGCCTTGATTATCGAGGGAATATCCTTGGGATATTTCTCCCTGATAACGTTGAAGTTCGGATCGTACTTAACCGTCGCGATATCGTTGACATTGTCAAGTATCTCGATATTCTTGATGTTAAGCTCTTCCTTGATAGTCTCCTTGAACTCCTCGACCACAGCCATAGTACTCGGATCGGAGGAAGCCACGCGAAGAAGGCTCAGCGGCTGACGGTTCTTTATCCTGCTCTTGTTTCTGATGCTTCTCGTAAGTCCGATGACCTTCTGAGCAGTCTCTATCTTGGAAAGCAGCTCCGCATCGGCATAGCTCTCGGGAATTTCGGGCCAATCCGCAAGGTGCACCGAAAATTCTCCCGTCAGCGTCTTATATACCTTCTCGGATATGATAGGAGCAACGGGGGCGAGCAGCTTCGTGGTGTTAACGAGGACATAGTAAAGCGTATTGTAAGCGTTTTCCTTGTCCGCAGAGAATCCTGTTTCCCAGAATCTTCTTCTTGAACGTCTGATATACCAATTGGTAAGTCCGTCGATGAGCGACGCGAGACTGTCGATATATCTGTCCACCTGATAATTATCCATATTCTCGGTTATCTCTCGGGTGGTATCATAAAGCTTCGCGAGTATCCACCTGTCAAGCTGATTGTCGCTCTTTGGCGCTTCAAGAGTTGCGGGGTGAAAATCGTCTATGTTTGCGTAAGAAATGTAGAAGTTACAAGCGTTCCAATAAGGCAGAAGCAACTGCTGGTACGCATCCTGAATACCGTTCTCGTCAAAGAGAAGATCTCCTATAAGCATAGCCTTGGTCTGATACAGATACAGTCTGAACGCATCCGTACCATACTTTTTCATAAGCTCCATCGGGTCTGTGTAGTTCTTAGAGGACTTGGAAAGCTTCTTTCCGTCCTTCGCGAGGATAGTTCCGTGAACTACGCAGTTGCGGAAGGCGGGCTTGTCAAAGAGAGCTATAGCAAGCACATGGAGATAATAGAACCAGCAACGAATCTGTCCCGTATACTCAACGACGAAGTCGCAGGGGAAATGCTCCTCGAACCACTCCTTGTTCTCAAAGGGATAATGCTTCTGGGCGAATGGTACGCTTCCGCTCTCGAACCAGCAGTCAAGCACCTCGGGAACTCTCTGCATAGTTCCACCGCAGTGCTTACAGCCGAAGGTTACCTTGTCAACGAACTGTCTATGGAGATTGTCAAGACGAACTCCGCTGGCGTTGTATATATCCTCAATGCTTCCGAGAACGATCTCCTCGCCGCACTCGTTACACTTCCATATCGGGATAGGTGTGCTCCAATATCTGTTTCTCGAGATATTCCAGTCTCTCGCGCCCTCGAGCCAGTTGCCGAATCTGCCGTGCTTAACAGTCTCGGGAACCCAATTTACCTCCTCGTTGCACTCGATAAGTCTTTCCTTTACCTTGCCTATATTGAAGTAGTACGCGTCCATAGCCTTATAGATAAGCGGACGCTTACATCTCCAGCAGTGAGGATAGTTATGCTCTATAGTTCCGTCTGCTACAGCCTTGCCATTGTCGTAGAGGAATCTGATGATTATGGGGTTCATCTCGATAACAGTCTTCTCTCCCTGAATGGGATAGAAATCGGTTATCTCCTCGGTAAATCTTCCCTTAGCGTCAACGGGATTTACAAGCGGAATATCGTTGTTCTTGCAGGTCCAATAGTCGTCCTCACCGAACGCAGGGGCGGTGTGAACTATACCAACACCCTCGTCAGCGCCAACGTAGTCAGCAGATACAACGCGGAAAGCACCGTCTGCAGCCTTGTCTGCAAAATAGGGGAATAAAGGCTCGTAGGTCTCGCCGATAAGCTCTGTTCCCTTCACCTCTTTGAGTATCACAGGCTCGTCACCGAATACCTTCTTGAAGTTGGGAAGCACGTTCTTACAAGCGACCAACACCCTGTCCTCGACCTCAACAAAGGCGTAATCCAACTTTTCGCCGACCGCAAGACAAAGGTTTGAGGGGAGTGTCCAGGGAGTTGTCGTCCAAGCGAGGAAGTAAACGTCCTTGCCCGCCTCGGTGAGCTTACTCTTGAACTGGGCTATGACCCATCTATCCTGTCTCGGACGCGTGGAGTCAGACTCTCTCGTATCGGATATAGAAAGCGAGGTCTCGCAGTGAGTACAGTAGGGAGTTACTCTGTAGTCCTTGTAGATAAGACCCTTATCGTAGCAGGTCTTGAATGCCCACATAACGCTCTCCATAAAGGTGGGGTGCATGGTCTTGTAAGCATTGTCGTAATCTACCCAACGAGCCATCTGCTCGATGTATTCTCTCCAGGACTCGTTGTTGCTCGAAACTATCTCAAAGCACTTTTCGTTGAACTTATCGATACCGATAGAGTTTTCTATCTCGTTCTTATCGTTGATGCCCATAAGAGTCTCAGCCTGGTTCTCTATAGGCAGACCGTGACAGTCCCAGCCCCATACTCTGGGTACGCTGTAGCCTCTCATTGTCCAGTAGCGCGCGATCAT
>JAZQWY010000031.1:0-18096 GCA_045632545.1 Eubacteriales bacterium
GAAATCCGTGCCATATGAGGTCAAGCGTGGAGAGGAAAAAGCTGAGGGCGAAGAAACCGAGAAATGCGCCTGAGGCTATCTTTTCTCTCGCGCTTATCTTTTTTGACATAAAGTATACGGGTACGAGAATGACCGTCAGCAGTCCCGTGTAAACGAATGGCAGCCCCTCAGGGCGTACCGTGTCGTAAGAACCCGGAAGGAATTTCGTGAGAAAATCAAGAACGTTGAAATTCGCCGCGGGTGTCCAATCGGGGCTTGTGAAGTCGTTCTTTCCGAAGCTAAGCGAGTAGTAAGCGCCAAGGATTATAAACGCCGCCATAGCCACTGCGATAGCCGAGAAGAAGGCTATTCGCAGAAGCGAACGTAGAAAATGCGCTCTCTCGCCCCTCGGATTGCTTCTGCCATTGCCATAAGCGGCGCAGTAGAAAAAGAAATACGCGGCGACGTAGATGCAAACCATATATCCGATATAGTAGTTGCTCCAGACTGTCAGCGCCAGAGCGATAACGAAGAGCTTGAATTTTCCGAACTTCACCAGCTGCTCGATGCCGTAGGTCAGAAGGGGAAGCCAGATAAGAGCGTCTGTCCACATAGTGTTGTTTTGGTGGACTACGGCGAAGGCGCAGAGCGCGTACATCGCCGAGAAGGCGATTATCATTACCCTGTTTGGGTTCTTTGAATTTTTGTGCAGATAGTAGCCGAAGGTAAGTCCGCAAAGTCCGCTTTTGAGCAGAAACATTGTCAGCAGAGCCTCAAGCATTCTCGTTTTCGGGAAGAGAGCTACAATGAATGAGAGGGGACTTGCAAGATAGTATGCGTACATTCCCACGAATTCGCCGCCCAAAGCTCTCGAGAATGAATACAGCAGGTCTGCTTCTCCAAAAATAAATTCTCTGAACGCCTCGAAGAAATAAACGTACTGCGCGTTGAGGTCAAGCACAAGCACAGAGCCGTCGCCGAAGGGATGAATCTCCATAGCGAGGTACACGAGATAGGTGAGGACTATGGGTACGATAAAGCAGAGCGCCAGATAGGACGAGCTTGAATTCGTTATTTTTGCCTGTATCCGTCTTAGGAAAAACGGCTTTTTGGTGGCGCGCTTTTCTTTAACGGTATCGACAGATATATTTTCGTTCATCATTTTTAGCCTTTCAAAATCACTTAGTCTCACAGTCTGACGAAACGGAGGAAACTATTTTTTTGGTAGCCTTTTCGAGCTTTAAGCGGTCGATGGTCATATCGTGTCCGCAGCCGCAGCAGGCTATCCTCATCTCGCCGCCTACGCGAATGACACGAAATTCCTTCGAGCCGCAGGGGTGAGGCTTTTTTAATTCGATTATGTCGTCGGGTCTGAATTTTATTATTTTCATATCAAAAGATCCTTTTTTGCATAATGACTTATATTATTTTAGCATAGTATCAATAATTTGTAAATAAGTATTCAAAATTTTACAAATTTATAAAATGTATTTGACTATTTTGGGGTGATGTGATATAATATAGAGTAAATTCTTTTCGGGAAGGAGGGCGCTCGTATGGTTATACTCGGAATAGACCCCGGACTTGCTATAGTTGGTTGGGGAGTAGTGGACTACCGTGGCTCTCGCTTTGAGGTGCTTGGCTATGGCTCTATACAAACGCCCGCGGGAATGCCCACCGAACAGCGGCTTTGCGCTATATACGACGGACTTTCCGAAATAATAAAGAAATACAGACCCGAGCAGATGGCGGTGGAGGAGCTTTTCTTCAACACCAATCAGACTACGGGTATCCGCGTTGCCGAGGCGAGAGGGGTTATACTCCTTTGCGCCACAAGGCTTGGAGTTCCAATCTTTGAGTATACCCCCTTGCAGGTCAAGCAGGCGGTGGTAGGCTACGGAAGGGCGGAGAAGAAGCAGGTCATATCTATGGTGACGGTCTTTCTCGGACTGAAATCCCCCCCGAAGCCCGATGATACGGCGGATGCCTTGGCTATCGCCGTATGTCACGCCCATTCGGGCGCGTCAAGATTGGCGCAGTATTATAATAAATAACTCTAAGGCAAAAAATCAAGGCTCAGCGGAGCTTTTGGAGGTATATCGTGTGGTGTTCCAATAATTGGAAGGATTATGAATTGCTTGACGCGTCTGACGGCGAAAGGCTGGAAAGATGGGGGAAATATATACTCGTTCGTCCCGATCCGCAGGTCATCTGGAAGGATTCGTCGAGCCACAGCGCGTGGAAGCGCGCGGATGCGGTCTACAGACGCTCGTCAAGCGGTGGCGGAGGTTGGGTAAAGAACACGCTGCCGCCGCAGTGGAATATCGGCTACGGAGATCTTTCCTTCGTGCTTCGCCCTATGGGCTTTAAGCATACGGGGCTTTTTCCCGAGCAGGCGGTGAATTGGGATTGGTTCTCAGAGCTTATCCGAAAGTCGGGAAGAAATAACGTCAAGGTTTTGAACCTCTTTGCTTATACGGGCGGCGCTACGGTCGCGGCGGCAAAGGCTGGTGCGGCTGTAGTCCACGTTGACGCGGCTAAGGGCATCGTGGCGCAGGCAAAGGAAAATGCGGCGCTATCTGGACTTGCCGACGCTCCGATAAGATACATAGTTGACGACTGCAAGAAATTCGTCGAGCGTGAGATACGCCGAGGAAATAAATATGACGCTATTATAATGGACCCACCCTCATACGGCAGAGGTCCGTCGGGAGAGGTCTGGAAGATAGAGGACAGCGTGGATTCGCTTATCACACTCACGTCTCAGTTACTGTCGGACGACCCGATATTCTTCCTTGTCAACTCTTATACGACGGGACTGTCTCCCATGACGATGAAATATATCGTTGACCTGAGAATATGCTCGCGCTTCGGCGGTAAGACCGAGACGGGTGAGCTTGGACTTCGCATAACCGCCACGGGCGGATATCTGCCCTGTGGAGCGAGCGCGAGATGGACGGCATCGTCATACGGAAATAAAAAATAAAGAAAAACAAACGAAAAGGTGATTTAATTAATGGATCTACCGTTTATCAAGGTTGAAAATATAAGCTATTCTTACAAGGGCGACGACGGGGCGCAGATACCTGTCATAAAGGAGCTCTCGCTTGAAATAGGAGAGGGAGAATTCGTGGCGGTGCTTGGTCATAACGGTTCGGGAAAATCCACCCTCGCAAAGCTGTTGAATATGATTTTTACCCCCGAGAAAGGAAAAATATATATTGACGGTAAGGATATTACGGACGAGAACATGAGCGAGGCAGAGGTCTTTGAGCTTCGCAAAAAGGTGGGAATGGTCTTTCAGAATCCCGATAATCAGCTTGTGGCGACTATAGTTGAGGACGACGTTGCATTTGGACCTGAAAATCTGGGAGTTCCCCCAGCGCAGATAAGGGAGCGAGTAGACGCGGCTCTCGCTACGGTGGGAATGACTAAATACGCTCACCACGAGCCTCACCGTCTCTCTGGCGGACAGAAGCAGAGAGTGGCTATCGCTGGCATTATAGCTATGACGCCAAAGTGCATAATATTTGACGAGTCTACGGCTATGCTCGACCCGATAGGCCGACGCGAGGTGATGTCTACCATAAAGAAGCTGAATTCCGAGATGGGCATCACGATAATTATGATAACACATTATATGGACGAGGCGGCTATGGCGGGGAGAGTGCTTGTGCTTGACGATGGGAGAATTGCCCTTGACGGAGCGCCCTCGGAGGTCTTTGAGAGAGAGGAGCTTCTGCGCTCCTTCGATCTTGACGTTCCTCAGTGTACCGCGCTGGTTCACAGATTGCGTGAGGCGGGAATTGAGCTTTTGGGTGATTGCGTAACTCCCGAGACCTGCGCCGAGCTTATAGCTACGGCGCTTGGAAAGGAGAGTAGTAATGGCTGAGATATCAACACAGAGCGTTTCGTACTATCACGGTAAGGGAACGCCTTATGAGATAAAGGCGCTTGATGGCGTCACGCTGAGCATTCCTCAGGGAATGATAACGGGAATAATTGGACACACGGGGTCGGGAAAGTCCACCCTTGTGGAGCTTTTTAACGGAATACTCAAGCCCTCCGAGGGCAGAGTGTGTATCGACTCGGAGGATATCTGGGAAAAGCCGAAGGAGATACGAAAAGTAAGATTTCGAGTGGGGCTGGTCATGCAGTATCCCGAGTCTCAGCTCTTTGAGGAGACGGTGAGACAGGATATCGCCTTCGGACCGAAGAATATGGGACTTTCCGATGAGGAGATAGACGAGAGAGTAAGAGAGGCGGCGGGCTTTGTCGGTCTTGACGAGGCTATGCTCAATAAATCCCCATTTGATCTCTCAGGAGGACAGAAGCGCCGCGCGGCTATCGCGGGTATTATCGCTATGCGCCCCGAGGTGCTTATCCTTGACGAGCCTGCGGCAGGTCTTGACCCTGCGGGCAGGGAAGCGATATTCGCAAATATTGTGGAATATAAGAGGAAAACGGGCGGTACGGTGGTGATAGTCAGCCATAGTATGGAAGACATGGCTCGTTATTGCGACAGAATTATGGTAATGTCGGGCGGTAAGCTGATAATGAACGGCAGCCGTGACGAGATATTCGCCGACTCAGCGGCACTTGGCGCGGCGGGGTTGGATATCCCGCAGATAACCAAGCTTATGCTGCTTCTGAAGGAGCGTGGTATCGATGTTGACTCGGGTATCTATACGACAGAGAACGCTTATGCCGAGATAATGAGGCTCTTTGGGAAGGATAACGGTTGAGCCGTTTGCGAGGTTATAGTATAATAAAAACCGTTCGCTCATTTGTAGACGGATAAACAATAAAATTCGATTGTTCTTCAATATTTTTCGTAAGCAACAAAAAACACCCCTAAACCACCTGTTGAAAGGTATCTTAAAGAATGAAAAACATAGCACTCGGTCAGTATTATCCTGCCGAATCCCCGATACACAGAATGGACCCGAGAATCAAGGTGATACTCGCCATTCTCTATATAATCTGCGCGACCTTTTTGGGACAAAATATCCTTAGCTTCGCGCTCCTGCTGGTATCCTCTATCATGCTTATACTGATGGGAAGGATACCCATGAGGACTGTGCTCAGAGGAATTATCCCTGTGCTGTTCATTATGGCGTTCGCGGCGGTCTTTCAGGTGTTCGGGAAAAGCGGTGAGATGCTGATATTTGAATGGAAATTTATACACATATACGGCGAGGGGCTTTACGCCGCGCTGTTTATGATAGTCAGAATATTCGCGCTTATCGTGGGAACGAGTATGTTCCTGACCTATACCACTACGCCAATCGAGCTTACCGACGCTATCGAGGACCTTCTCTCGCCGTTGAAGAAGCTGAAGGTGCCCGTCCACGATTTCGCTATGATGATGACGCTGGCGCTGAGGTTTATTCCCACGCTTGTTGAGGAAACAGATAAGATAATGACAGCCCAAAAGGCGAGAGGGGCGGACTTCTCAAGCGGCGGACTTATAGACAGAGCCAAGGCTCTTATTCCCGTGCTTATTCCGCTTATCGTGTCGGCTATAAGACATGCGGTGGAGCTTGCGGTGGCTATGGAGTGCCGTTGCTACCACGGAGATGGCACGAGAACGAGAATGACTGTCAGACACCTGCGGTGGACAGATTTTGCGGCTCTCGGTGTAATGATAGCCTTGGGGGCGGCGATGGTCTGCTTCAATATCCTTGACATAGGATATACACTTTAATCAACTCGGAGGGAGGCGCAGTCCTTGAAGATACTGCTTCATATCTCGTTTCTTGGAACGAATTATTGCGGATACCAGATACAGAAGAATTGCGTCACCGTTCAACAGGTGCTGTGCGAGGCGGCGCGGAAGGTTTTCGGTGTGAGGTGCGACATTACGGGCTGTAGCCGAACGGATAGCGGAGTTCACGCCAATATGTTTTGCGCCACTGTTTGTGAGAGTGGAAAGAGTGGACTTTATACCACTATTCCCACCGATAAGATACCGATAGCCTTTGGAACGGTGCTTCCTCAGGACGTGTCGGTCATCTCAGCCCACGAGGTAGAGGACGGATTCCACCCGAGATACGACGTGAAATACAAGGAATATGTCTATAAGATATACACAAGACCTCAGCCAAATCCCTTTTACGCCGACAGAAGCTGGCATTATCCGAGAGGGATAGATGACGCGGCTCTTACCCGTATGAGTGAGGGCGCGAGACGCTTCGTGGGCAAACACGATTTCGCTTCTTATATGGCGTCGGGGTCGGATATAAAGGATACCGTTAGAACGGTATTTGAATCCGAGGTCATGCGCAATGGCGATTTTGTGGAATTCAGAGTTTCGGCAGACGGATTCCTTTACAATATGGTGAGGATACTCACTGGAACGCTTATCGCGATAGCCGAGGAGAAGATATCTCCCGATGATATAGATAGGATAACGGACGCCCGAGACCGTAAGCGCGCGGGCGTGACAGTCCCCGCAAAAGGACTTTATCTCAACCGAGTGGTATATCGGGAAAAAGCAGAGGAATGATTTTTTCGCAAAGGCAGGCAGAAGTATGAAAGCTCCTTTTTGGAAAAAAAAGAATAGGGACGGGGACGTCGGAGAGGGCGGACGCTCAAATCGCTTCGCGGAAAATCTCGCGAGATTTTTCAGCACCGAGCCCCAAAAGGAGAAGATCCTGCGGCACGAGGATTTTGCGGGGGCGGGGGACGTTTATTACGCCTCTGTCTCGGCAAGATACAAGGTGGCGCAGAGGGTACTCGTCCTTTTGCTTGTGGTATTTCTGCTTTTTTCAATATTTTCGAATATAAGAGAGATAACCTATGGCAATTTCTTTTATTTTGTGAGGGATTTCGGAAACGCGGTCGATATAGAGAGCACGAATTACGAAACGCTCTCGTACGATGTTTATCAGAACCAGAACTTCTCGCTCTACCGAGGCGGAATCGCGGCGGTAAGCCCGTCAAACGTGTCGGTATTTACGGCGACGGGAAGGCGAACGCTGAAGAGCCGTTCAGATTTCGTCGTGCCTTACGCGGTATGCTCGGATAAATACGTGCTGGTCTACGATATGTCGGGAACCTCGTTCGCTCTTTACAATTCCTTCTCGAAGGTCTATACTGAGAGTTTTGAATATCCCGTCACCGACGCGGCAATATCCGATTCGGGCGTTTTCGCTGTGGTCACAAGGTCGTCGGACTTCAAATCTGTAATAAACGTTTACAACAAAAATATCAAGCTTGTCGGAAGATACAGCAAGGATATGTACGCGCTCGATATCGCGATAGACGGCGGGGGTGAGCGTATGGCGGCGCTCTTTTACGATGTGGGTGACGGCAGAGGAAGAACTACTGTTAGAGTTTACGATATCTCCAACAGGACGTCGGACGGCAAAGATCCCGACGAGGACAGGATACTTTTTGAGAGGGAAATGAACTATATGTTTCCGCTTTCCTGCTCCTTTATGGATAATGGCGGGCTCTCGGTGGTGACCGACGGCGCGGTCGTCTTGTTTGACGATGAATACGGCGTGTATGATTCTGTCGGTTATAACGACGAGATATCGGCTGTATATACGGGAGAGAACGGAACTGCGGTGGCGCTGAGGTCAGGCGCGCTAAACGACCTCAATAAGGTCATCGCTTTCGATAAAGAAGGAAAAATGATATACAGTGAGACGGTGCGCTCATCGGTAAGGGAGATAGCCGTTCTTGACAGGTATGTGTTTATCAAATCGGATACGGGGGCGTTGCGAGTGAACACCGCCAACGGAGACGAGGAGAGGTATGAATGCCAATCGGGCAGAATGCTCGTTTACGACAGCTCGACCGCGATAATATGCGCTGAATCAAAGGCGATATATATAAAATTCAAAGATTGATGCAAATTATTTTGGGCTTGGGAGGTAAGAATGAATATTTTAGACGTTATCACACTTATTATATGCGTAGGCGCAGTGATAGTCTGCGCGTGGAGGGGATTTATTAAAATTGCCCTGAAGCTAGGAGCTGTGGTTATAGCCGCGGTCGTTGCCAAATTCGTTGGACCTATTATAGGAGAGAAGTGTTTTTCGGGTATTATAAAATCCTCCGATAGTATGAGCGCTGCCGCTGCCGCAAAGGTCGACGTTACACTTTCATCGGTCATAGGAACTGTGCTTTTGTTCGTCGTTCTGTTTATCGTGTTGCGTATATTTGCGGGATTACTCTCCAAAATAATTACCAAGGTGACGCATACCTCGACTGTTGACCGAGTCCTCGGCGCGGTGTTCGGTCTTGTTGCCGCCGTGGCGTTCGTTTTCCTATTCGCTGAGGTGATGAAAATAGCCGCTACGGTCGTGGCGTTTATAAATCCCGATACAGGGATTTTCGATACTATGGAAAATTCGCTGATATTCAAGTATTTCCTTTGATAGCCAATTAAAAATCTATACATAGAAATATCTGAGAGGTCAAGTAAAAAATGAAGTTGAAAAATATCCCCAATATCCTATCCGTTATCAGGATACTGCTTGTGGCGGTATTCGTATATACCTTCTTCTGCGTTAACGCATATCTTTCAATGGTAGTATTTCTTCTTGCGGGAGCTACCGACGTTGTTGACGGATATCTGGCGAGAAGGAATAACTGGGTCAGCAATATAGGCAAGGTGCTTGACCCCGTGGCTGATAAGTTGATGCAGTGTACCGTACTTATATGTTTGTATGTTGAGCGTATAATCCCGATATGGTTTGTGATACCCTTCTTCGCGAAGGAGCTGTTCACACTTATTATGGGCTTTATCGTGCTCAGACGCCGCAGTGTCGTGGTCGTTAGCAAGTGGTACGGCAAGATGACGGTATGTCTGTTCTACGCGACTGTCGTTCTGTCGGTGTTGATAGAGGATACGCTCCGCGCGGCTCACCCGATAGTTACCGTTATCGTATTCCTTCCCGCGGTAGTTTGCGCTCTCATCACGGTAGGCGCTTACGTGAAGCATTACGCGGGACTTAAAAATCAGGCAACAAAGACAAAAAAATCCAAAGAAAAGGTAGAGACGGCAGACGCCGCTGAAAATATTTAATTATGACAATGTGTTCAAAGTGCCGCAAAAGAGTTGCGGTGGTTTTCGTCGCAAAGGTCGAAAACGGAAATAAGGTTACTGAAGGACTTTGCATGAACTGCGCGAAGGAGCTGGGAATACCTGTAGAGACTATGCTTGGCAACGCCATGGAGAAGATGGGTATCCCCCCTGAGGTGCTCGAAAATATAGATGGAGATCTGAGCAGCTTTCTGGAGGAGAGTGGGCTTATCCCGTCGCCGTCGGCAGATGAAGACGGTGAGGAAGGCGGTGCGCCCGCTATTCCGCTGCCTAAGCTGTTTGAAAGCTCGGGTGAGGGACTTATTCCCACGTCTGAAAATAAAGGCTCTGACACTCCCAAAAAAGAAAAGGGCAAAAAGGGCGAGGAGCAGAGTGGTAAGAAATATAAATACCTGAACACCTACTGTCGCAATCTCACACGCAGGGCGGCTGAGGGTAAGCTTGACAGAATAGTGGGCAGAGAGCGTGAGCTCGCGCGTGTTATCCAGATACTCTGCCGCAGGCAGAAGAACAACCCCTGCCTGATAGGCGAGCCCGGTGTGGGCAAGACGGCTATCGCCGAGGCGCTCGCGCAGAGGATAGCCGAGGGCAACGTGCCCTATAAGCTGAAAGGAAAGCAGATATATCTCGTTGACCTGACAGCCCTTGTCGCGGGAACGCAGTTCAGAGGACAGTTTGAGTCAAGGATACTCGGTCTTCTCGGCGAGGTCAAGGAGGCGGGGAATATAATCCTCGTTATCGACGAGGTGCATAATATCGTTGGCACGGGTGATGCCGAGGGCGGCGTCAACGCGGCGAATATCCTCAAGCCCGCCCTCTCAAGGGGAGAGA
The DNA here is from genome assembly GCA_045632545.1 of Eubacteriales bacterium. Classification (GTDB taxonomy): domain Bacteria; phylum Bacillota; class Clostridia; order Oscillospirales; family CAG-272; genus HGM12713. The sequence goes on from JAZQWY010000031.1 coordinate 9,869, forward strand.
TACGCATTATTGGAGCTACTACGCTGAACGAATACAGAAAATATATTGAAAAGGATACCGCGCTCGAGCGCAGATTCCAGCCCGTGACGGTCAATGAGCCATCGGTGGAGGAGACTGTGCTGATGCTCCAGGGTATAAAGCATTATTACGAGGAATTTCACGCGATAAAGATTCCCGACAGTGTCGTAAAGAGGACGGTAGTGCTGTCCGAGAGATATATAACCGACCGCTATCTGCCCGATAAAGCGATAGACCTGCTTGACGAGGCTGCGTCTCATCTATCGCTCAGCAGTTCTGTGCTCAACGAGGCTCAGCAGCTCCGCGAGGACCTTCTCTCGCTGAAGGATAAGCGCGAGGCGGCAGAAGCGCAGACACCCGCGGACGATAAGGAAGCGCAGAAGATATACGAGGAGATAACAAAGATAAAGTCTCAGGAGCTTCAGCTCTCGCAGAGGCTTCGCGAGATAGAGCCATCCTGCGAGAACGTTGTTCTCGGAGAGGAGGATATTGCGGGAGTTATTGAGGTCTGGACGGGAATACCCGCCTCCAGCATCAGCCAGAACGAGTTTGAAAGAATAGATACGTTGCGCGAGAGACTGCTCGAGCGCATAATCGGTCAGGACGAGGCTGTCGAAGCTGTGTCCAAAGCTATCAAGCGTAACAGGGCAGGGATATCCTATAAGAGAAAGCCCGTTTCCTTCATATTCGCGGGACCTACGGGTGTGGGTAAGACTGAGCTTGTAAAGACACTTGCCTCTGACCTGTTCAACTCACCCGAGACGCTTATCAGGCTCGATATGTCGGAATTTATGGAGAAGCACTCGGTATCGAGAATAATAGGAGCGCCTCCCGGATACGTCGGTTACGACGAGGCGGGACAGCTCACCGAGAAGATACGCCGCAGACCTTATTCGGTCATTCTCTTTGACGAGATAGAGAAGGCGCATCCCGACGTGCTGAACATTATGCTCCAGATACTTGACGACGGCAGGATAACCGACGCGAGGGGCAAGACGGTAAACTTTGAGAATACGATAATAGTTATGACCACGAATGCTGGTTCGGATAATTCTGCGGCGACGGTGGGCTTCTCCGCGAACGCGCAGACGGCGACCGCAGCAAGGACTATGAAAGCACTCACAGGTTTCCTTCGTCCCGAGTTCATCAACCGTGTAGATGAGATAATCACCTTTAATTCTCTCACAGAGAGGGATTTCTCGGCTATCGCGAAGATAATGCTCGGGGAGCTTAAAACGGCTCTTGAGGAAAAGAATATCGAGTTCAGATATACAGACGCGGCGGCGGACGTTATCGCGAGGGAATCCTTCTCTCACCGCTTCGGCGCGAGAAATATGAGAAGATATATCCGTTCAAGCGTTGAGGATCAGCTTGCGGAGCAGATAATATCGGATTATAACGGAAGCATAAGCATCGCGTCGCTCTTTGTGGGTGATGACGGAAAGCTTGTTGTTGAGTGTATTTGACTATGAACGAAAAATGGTTTTTATATAACGTCGCGGACGTTGAGAAAAAGCTAAAGACCAATGCCGCCTCAGGACTTTCCCCCAAGGCGGCTCGTTCTCGTATGAGAAGGGCAAATTCCACCTACTTCATAAGGTCGCAGAAGCGTATCTCCACGCTTTTCGGCGAGATAGTGGCGGATTTTGCACTCGTACTTCTTATTATCGCCTCAGTTGTGGCGCTTTGCTTCACCGAATACACCACGGGTGTCACGCTGAGTGTGATAGTTGCGCTAAATCTTGCCGCCTGTCTTTTTCTCAGCTATAGGGCGCAGAGACTTTTTGAGTCGCTTGCGGCGTTTTTCAGACCGTCAGCTACCGTCATTCGCTCGGGCAAGGCGTTCTCGGTAGACACAGAGCGCGTAGTGCCGGGAGACGTGGTACTGCTCAGAGAGGGAGATATTCTTTGTTTTGACGCAAGGCTTGTTACCTCGGACGACCTCAGAGTAATGGTCAGAGTGGACAGAGAGCGTGAGGTCGAGGCGGAGAAGCTCGCCGAGGGCGCTGTCCGCGAGAACGAAAATGATATAACTAATATGGTTAATATGGTCCACGCGGGTTCGCGTATCATATCGGGAGGAGCAAGAGCTATCGTTACCGCGGTGGGCAGATATACCTATTACGGTGCGCTAACGGGCGGTGTAAGACTGCCGCCACTTCGTGAGATACCCCACGGACTGAAGCTGTTGAAGAAATATTGCATTTCCTTTGGAATGACGGTCATGGTGGCTTTGCTGCCGTTCAGTATTCTCAGTCTGCTTTTCAGTAAGGGAGACGTAACGCTGATGACCACCTTTACCGCCGCGCTCGCTATTGCGGCGTCATCAATGGGACAGCTTGCACTGACGGTTTGCAGGGTATTCTTCGAGAGACAGGCGAAGCTCTGCCTCTCGGGCAAAAATCCCGCGGTGGTGAGAAGCACCGAGGTAATGGACAAGCTGGTGTCCTGTGAGTATCTCTTTTTGCTTGACGGAAGTGCGGTCAGCGACGGAGTTCTTCATTTCCACAAGGCTATCTGCGCAGAGGGAGAGCTGAGGAGCTTTAACGCTATGAGCGCTTCTATGACCGCCTTTGCCGAGCTTGTGTCGCTATATAATTCTGCGGAAAGTAAGACGTTGACTACGGGCATACATACCCCCGGGCGTTTCAGGGGGGCTTTGTCGGAGTTTGTTGAGAAAACGGGTATCGACAGCGAGGCGCTAAAGATAAGATGTAATATCGGCGGTTACGTACCCAGTAGCTCGGCGGACAAGACAGACAGGCTCTTTTATACAGACATGGGGAAGAGGTATATCCTTAACGTATCCCAGGACAGAGCCGCTATCGAGGTCTGCGGCAGAGCGTATCTCGGCAACGGCATCTCGGGCATAACTAAGGAGGGAAACAGCGGTATCGCCCACGAATACGACAAATATAAGTCTCAGGGCGAGAGAGTTCTGGTATTTACGCTATCCGAGGACGGATTTTCAGAGAACGATATCTTTGCGGGAATGCTCGTTCTTGGCGAGAATATGGACTCTGCCTTTAAGAGCGCGATCACGGGAATGAAGGCACTGGGCGTTAAGACGGTATCATTCGTGAGGACGAACATCCACGCAGAATACGAGCGCTCCCATATCCAAGCGCCAATTCTCGGCGTGATCGCCTCTCTGTCGGATTTTCTGGCTAACAGACTCCCCGTAACCTATAAATTCGGAAGTATAGATACTTATAGCGACCTTACGGGTGAGCATATAAACAAGCTTATAGCTCACGTCCATTCAATGAAGAAAAGGGTGGCGGTGCTTTGCTTCTCGGATACCTGCTCGGAATTTGCGGAAAAGCCCGACGTTTTTGTTACTTGCTCGGCTTTGCAATACCGTTTTTCTGGGCATTTTGAAGAAGAGATAGAGTCGCTTGAGGTACCGGGCGGCGCTGACAGTCTTTCCTGTAGGCAGGATATAAAGACAGATGCAGAGGTCATAATCCCGCGTCCGCGTGACGGTGTGGGAGGTCTTACCTCGCTCAGACGCGCATTTGCGCTATCTGGAGCCGCGTACACCAACCTCACGGGATTTTTTCGCTATGTGCTTTGCAGTCAGTTCATCAGGATAGTTATGGTAATGCTGCCGATGATATTCGGCGAAGCCTTCCTTGACGCGCGGCACGCGCTGTTCTGCGGATTTATTCTGGATATCATAGTTATGCTGATATTCGTGACCGAGAAGTGCGGTGTGGAAAATGCCCGAAGCTTCAAAGGACTGCTTGGCGAGTTCAAATCTCCCGTGCGCAACAACGCGGGAATGATAATAGCCTCGTCGGCAGGCGCGCTTTTCGCGGTATTACTTCCTAACATAATAGGAGCTATAGGCTTTATGGGGCAGTATTTCTACCAGACCGAGTATCTGTTTATATCAATGATACTTCTGCATATCACGGTGATGTACTGTATACGTATAGATAATCTGCGGCGCTTCGGCGTGGCGGATATCAACCGCTTCGCGATAGGGCTTGACATCTTCTCGGCAATATTTGCAGTATCTTGTTTCACTATAGAGCCTATAGGCGTGTTCTTTGACGTACTTGAGATAACCTTTCCCTATCTGCTGCTGACGCTCGCGCCGTCAATAGTTTGCGCGGTGCTCTATTTCATAATAGGAAATCTCAGACTTCACACCGAGGAGTAAAATAGGACAAACAAAACCGAATAGGACATTCTTACGCTCTCATAGACTGTATGGGGCGCGCGGGGGACAGAACCGTATCCCCGCGCGCCCCGTTCTGTTTTTCAGAACGCAAATAAGATGTCTTTGCGCAGGTTTGACAGAGACGGGAAGGAGGAGCGAATGGAACGCTTCAGTACTTGCGAGCTACGAGAAAAGGAAGTTGTAAATATGTGTGACGGAGCAAGGCTTGGATGTCCCAGCGATTTTGAATTCAGCGTCTGCGACGGGAAGATAACGGCGCTTATCGTTCCGAGAGCAGGGGGCTTTCTGGGGCTTTGCAGGGACGACGATATCATCATTCCTTGGTGTAAAATCGAATGTATCGGCTCGGACGCGATACTCGTGAAGATATCGCCAGATGAGTATCGAGATTGCGGGAAGGATAAGAAGAAAAGAAAAAATTTTTGGTAGACTTCTTTAATTTTGTTATAAGTCAAGAATTTTGGAAGGAATTTTCTTTATTAATTTTTGTAATAAAACAAGAAATTTCAAGTGTATATCCTCGTTTGCGGTGCAAAAATAAATATACAAAAAGAAAAATTGAAAGGAGATTGACAGATGAGAATAAATAAAAAGGCACTTTCTTTTTGCGCCGCGGTCTTGCTCACCGCAGTATTTTGCATCACTGCGTCGGCAGATGCCGCAGTGGGCTGGTACTGCACACGGAACAAGGACCATAAACAGCCGCTTGCCGCGCCCGAGCTGAGATACGTTGAGGAATACGGCGGTTATTACGTTGATAAACGTTACGGTGACGGCAACCCCGAAAAGGTAGTCTATCTCACCTTTGACGCGGGATACGAGAACGGCAACGTGGAGAAGATACTTGATATAATGAAGGAAGAAAAGGTCACGGGGGCATTTTTTATCCTTGGAAATCTTGTAACGAAAAATACCGACCTTGTGAGGCGTATGGCAGACGAAGGGCATATAGTCTGCAACCACACCAACCGCCACAAGGATATGACGACTGTGGGCAGTCTTGAGGAATTCAAATCTGAGCTTGACACACTGGAGAATATCTACCGTGAATACACAGGTAGGGAAATGGCGAAATATTATCGCCCACCGGAGGGTAAATTTAACGAAAGCTCAATGAGATACGCCAACGCTCTTGGATACAAGACGATATTTTGGAGCTTTGCCTACGCTGATTGGGATAACGCGAAGCAGATGTCACCCGAAGCGGCAAAGAAAAAGATAATGGACAATATTCATAACGGGGCCGTGATCTTGCTCCACCCAACGTCTGCCACCAACGCCGAGATACTTGGCGACGTGATACGAGACCTGAAGTCTCAGGGCTTCAGGTTTGGAACACTTGACGAGCTGACCGTTTCAGGTGAACTATGAAACGGATAATTATGGCTCTCCTGCTCTTGCCCATAATAGTTATTTTCTCGGTTATACCCGCAAGCGCGACGGTGGGTAACGTTTTTTTGAGCAACCGCACGGCGGGGCGGAAGGTGGCGCTGACCTTTGACGACGGCCCGCATCCGATATACACGCCGAGGATACTTGAAATACTTGCGGAATTTGACGTTCCCGCTACCTTTTTTGTGGTAGGGCAGAATGTGGAGAATTACCCCGAGGCGTTTCAGGCGTTGCTTGACTCGGGGTGCGAGATAGGAAATCATACCTACAGTCACAGGAACGTAGGGAAAATGAATGAAGCGGAGATACGTCGAGAAATAGAGGCGACCGAGGCGGCGGTGGCGAAGGTATGCGACAGGCGGCTGTGTTTGCTTCGCCCTCCCGAGGGTTCTCTTGGCGTTCCGCTTGAACGTGTAAGCGTGGACAAGGGCTACGACCTGATACTTTGGAGTATCGATACCTTGGATTGGGCGCATACTCCAAGCGACAAGATAGTGTCGAAGGTTATTGGAAACGTTTGCGGCGGGGATATAATACTTATGCATGATTATGTTTCCGGCAAGAACACGACCTGCGACGCGCTTCGTATGATAATATCCGAATTGAAGGAGAGAGGATACGAGTTTGTGACTGTCAGTGAGCTGATATGTGAGGAATAAGGGAGGAGCTTGCTCCTCCCGTCTCTCTTGTAATCTGTAGGTAAAGTAATATTTTTGTTGTAAAATAACCTTTTTTGTAAAAATCTATTGCAAAAATATGTATAATGTGTTAGAATTAATCCATATATATGTATTTTTATACCTAATAAAGGTACAGTATAAGATTTTTTTTGGAGGATTTTATGACAAAGGCAAAAAAGATTACCTTGCTTGTTGCCGTTCTTGTGATAATCGCGCTTCTCGTTGTAGCTGCGGTCACGGACGGCTCGTTCGCGACCTCTCCTTGTCCTGACTGTACGGGTCCTGCCGCTGATTGCGAGACCTGCGCGGGTGAGGGAACGGTTCGCGGTTCTATCTGGGCGCTCCTGCCTCCGATAATAGCTATCGGGCTTGCTCTTATCACAAAAGAGGTTTACAGCTCGCTGTTTATCGGTATTCTCTCGGGCGCGCTTATGTATTCAGATTTTTCCTTTACGGGAACGCTTGACGCGGTTATAAACGACGGGCTTATATCTGCGGTCTCGGGAAGTGCGGGAATATTTATATTCCTCGTTGAGCTTGGAATACTCGTTGCGCTTATAAACAAAGCGGGCGGCTCCGCGGCGTTCGGAAATTGGGCAAAAACACACATTAAAACCCGCGCGGGCGCTATGCTTGCGACCTTCGTGTTGGGAATACTTATTTTTATTGATGACTATTTCAACTGCCTTACAGTTGGCTCGGTAATGCGTCCCGTTACCGACAATCACAAGATCTCGAGAGCTAAGCTCGCGTATTTGATAGACGCGACCGCAGCTCCCATATGTATGATAGCGCCTATCTCCAGCTGGGCGGCTGCCGTTGCCAGCTACGCAGAGGACGGGCAGGGACTTGCGCTCTTTATCAAGGCTATTCCTTTCAACTTCTACTCGCTTCTCACACTCGTGTTCATCGTAGCTATCACGCTTATGAACTTCGATTACTGTTCAATGCGTATTCACGAGTTGAACGCTATCGAGCACGGTGACCTTTATACAAGTGGCGAGAAGAATGAGTCCGTAGAGGTCGAGCCCTCCAGCAGGGGCAAGGTCATAGACCTCGTATTCCCCGTGGTAGCGCTTATCGTTACCTGTGTATTTGCCCTCGTTTACGTTGGCGGAATTATGGACGGCGTAAGCTTTGTTGACGCTTTTGCTAACACCGACGCGACGGTAGGTCTGCCTTGGGGCGGACTTGTGGCTCTCGTCATTACGATAGTTTATATGATGATACGCCGCGTTATCTCCTTCAAGGAGTCGATGGAATGCGTTCCTCAGGGCTTTATCGCGATGGTGCCCGCGATTATGATACTCACCTTCGCTACTGCTCTTAAGAATATGACTTCTGTTCTCGGAGCAAAGTATTTTGTTGGCGACCTGATGAGTGGACAGGCTGAGGCTCTCGGTTCATTCCTTCCCGCCATCATATTCCTCGTTGCTTGCGTTCTCGCGTTTGCTACGGGAACTTCTTGGGGTACGTTTGGTATTCTTATTCCTATCGTTACGGCTATTTTCCCCGCGGATAGTATGCTGCTTATTATCGGTATGTCTGCTTGCCTTGCGGGAGCTGTATGCGGCGACCATTGCTCGCCTATCTCGGATACGACTATCATGTCCTCCGCGGGCGGTCAGTGCAATCACCTTAACCACGTATCCACTCAGTTGCCTTACGCGATAACGGTTGCGGCGATATCCTTCGTAATGTATATCTTTGCGGGATTCGTCCAGAACGCTTGGATAGCGCTTCCTGTGGGAATAGTTCTTACGGTTGCAACGTTGTTCGTTATTAAGCTGTTTGTCAAGAAAAAGGCGCAGTAAGGATTTTCTTGTAAACGAGAAATTTTGAAAGAAGATTTTATGCCTATTTCTTGCTACACGGCAAGAAATAGGCGAAAGAAACGTGCCAAGGGGACACCCCTTGGTACCCCAACTTCCCGTTGCGTTTTTTAGACG
>JAZQWY010000032.1:0-3051 GCA_045632545.1 Eubacteriales bacterium
CCAAGCTCATACATATCTCCGAGAAGCGCCGTCATACGTCCGCCCTGTCTCTCCTTGATATCGCGAAGGACCGAGATAGCCGCACGCATAGATTCAGGACTTGCGTTGTAGCAGTCCTCAATGACCGTTACGCCCTCGACCTCGTATATGTTCTGTCTCATTCCCACGGGCTTGAAGTTAGCAAGCCCCTTCACTATTGTCTCGTCATCAAGTCCCATACGAACGCCTACCGCGTAAGCAAAGAGCGCCGCATATACGTTGTGAGCGCCAAGCGCTGGGATAGTAACTCTCTTAACTATCTTATTGTTATAGATAACCTCAAACTTTGTTGAGTTGATATTGCTTCTGATATTGACCGCGCGGAAATCGCAGTCCTTGTTCTCTATTCCTACGTAAACGGGAGTGTAATCACCCTTCTCGTACTCGCGAAGCAGGGGCTCGTCACCGTTGAGTATCAACGTGCCACCCTTCTTAAGACCATTCATTATCTCCATCTTAGCACGGCAGATATTCTCTCTCGAGCCAAGATGCTCCATATGCGAAGAACCGATATTTGTAACGATAGCGATATCAGGCTCTGCAATTCTGGAGAGATAATCTATCTCGCCGAAATCGCTCATACCCATTTCAAGCACCGACACCTCGGTGTCACCCTTCATAGAAAGCATAGAAAGGGGCATACCTATATTGCTGTTGAAATTTCCCTCTGTTTTATGAACCCTGAACGACTCGGCGAGAACTGCCGCCACGAATTCCTTCGTAGTAGTCTTGCCAACGCTTCCAGTTATAGCCACCTTGCGGTGATTGAGCCTGCGGTCATAAGCCTTGGCAAGCTCACCCATAGCCTTTATCGAATCCTCGACTACGACTGCGGCGTACTTTCTGTCAGTAAGACTTTCGGGAATACGCTCGCAAAGAACACAACCCGTTCCAAGAGAAAGAGCCGCGCCGATATAGTCGTGTCCGTTAACTCTCTCGCCCTCGATAGCCACGAAAAGCGCGCCCTCGGCGGTCTCGCGGGAATCGGTGCAGATAGAATCAAACAGAATATCTTTATCATTTTCGCCGCCGATACAGCAAAGCATTCCGCCGCATATCTGCGCCAGCTCTGCCATCGTAAGCTTATTACATCCGATATTAATCTTCATTACGTCTCCCTCCTCATTTTCATCCTTGTGAAGCGCAGATAAGCTTCTCTCACGATCTCGCGCTCGTCGAACGCGTGTCTGCCCTCACTGTCTATCTCATATCGCTCGTGACCCTTTCCCGCAAGAAGAATGATATCCCCTTTGCGTGAGTTGCATACCGCGTACTCTATCGCCGCCGCGCGATCTCTTATCACAACGAATTCTTTTTCTTTATCAATTCCCCCAAGGATATCCGAAATTATCCTCTCCGGGGACTCGCTTCTACTGTTATCCGAAGTTACGATAACAAAATCCGCAAGTCTTGAGGCTATGTGCGCCATCTCTCGGCGCTTACCTCTGTCTCTGTCTCCGCCGCAACCGAACAGAAGAACTATCCTCTGCCCTGTCCGTCTAATACCTCTCGCCGTACGGAGAAGGTTCTCCAAGGCGTCTGGCGTATGCGCGTAATCAATGAATACCGACAGGTCGCTGCCGTCACCGACCTCAACCTTTTCTATTCTTCCGTCAATGCCGCGTATCTCTGACACTGCCCTCGTCACCGTTTCGGTGGGAATACCATAAAGCATCGCCACCGCCGAAGCTATGAGGGTGTTATTTACAGAAAATCCGCCCGCAAGACAAACTCGCATATCCGTTAGCTCTCCGCCGTGACAAAGTCTGTATTCCGAGCCCTCAGCTCCAAGAAACCTGATATCCTCGGCAGAGAAATCCGCCTTGACCTTTGTAGATACGGTATAGGTCTCGCAACCCTTCGCGGCTTCAATAAATCTCTCGCCATACGCGTCATCAAGATTTATCACCGCCCTGCGTGAGAGCAAGAAAAGCTTTGCCTTTGCACTGAAATAACTATCCATATCTCCATGGAAATCAAGATGATCTCTTGTGAGATTGGTGAATATCGCAGTATCGAAGCGCAGTGCATCCAGCTTCGACAGCGCGAGAGCGTGTGAAGTCGCCTCGATAAAGACGAACTCCGCTCCCCCGTCTCTCATCTGCGAGAGAATAGCAAAAAGCTCAGCGGGGTCGGGGGTAGTCATATTCGCCAGAGGGTTTCCACCGTGAGCGCAGACCTCCCTATCACCAACACAGCATCGCACCGTTCCGATAAGTCCCGCACGATACCCCGCAGCTTCAAATATTCTTTTTAATATAAAGCTCACCGAGGTCTTTCCGTTAGTACCCGTGACCGCCACGAGCCTCATCCCATCGGTTGGGCTTCCGTACCATACGTTATAGAGCAAAGCAGCCGCCCGTCTGGTGTTTTCAACATATATCGTTGCGGCACCACCCACACCTACGTCATGCACTTGCTCTGCCACTATAACTTTGGCACCTGCCGATATCGCCTCTCCGATAAATCTGTGTCCGTCGCTGTGAAGGCCGTTTATACAGATAAACGCGCAACCCTCTCGAACACGTCTTGAATCGGTGACGATCTCGGTTATTTCAATATTCGCCGCATTCCGCGGATAATCAATTCCTGCTTTACCGAACAGCTCAGATACCTTCATTTCCGCCTCCGAAGTTTATTTTTTCAACTTCCTTGGCAGAAGCTCCTAATCTCTGTAATTAGGCTCTTCGTCGCCGTCCATATGTCTGAATTCAACGGTTATCACCGTTCCAGGTGACACCACACTTCCCGCCGCATGTGACTGAGCCACAACCTCGGGTACGTTATCCTTCGACACGTAAGGGTTATTAACACCCTCTATTTTGATATTCAGTCCCAGATTAGTCAAAAGCTGATTTGCCGCCACTGACGATTTTCCAATAAGATTGGGAACTATCACGGTATCGGCAACCGTCTCTCCGTTCGTATAGAGGACTATAACTCCCGTCGCCTTGTTTATCTCGCTTCCCGCCGCAGGCATCTGCGAGGTGACTCGACTTCCGCTTCCGACTA
>JAZQWY010000033.1:0-3151 GCA_045632545.1 Eubacteriales bacterium
GACGTTATGCTTCTCGCGGCGATAAAGAGCGCGGAAGTTGATGAAATAAAATATATTCACGAAAAATTGGGAATAAATAACGTAGGAGAGAACCGAGTTCAGCAGTTGCTCGAGAGGTACGAGCAGATAAAGAGCGACGACCTCAATATCCACTTTATAGGAAAGCTCCAGACCAACAAGGTGAAATATATTATCGATAAGGTCTGCATGATACACTCGCTTGACAGCATAAAGCTCGCCGAGCAGATAAACAAGCAGGCGGAAAAGCACGGTATCGTGATGGACGTGCTCGTCGAAATAAACAGCGGCGAGGAGGAGAACAAGAGTGGAGTTATGCCCGATGAGGCAGAGGCGTTTTGTGCCGAGCTTGGCAGATTTAAGTCTATAAATCTGCGTGGATTTATGACAATGGCGCCAAAATGCGAAAAAAAAGAAGAATATTGTAAATATTTTTGCAAAACTTATAAACTTGTCCTTGACATTTGGACAAAAAAACTGCATAATATAAGTAGGCCGATTATTTCAATGGGTATGAGCGAGAGCTTTGAGGAAGCTATCGCGGAGGGCTCGAATATTGTGAGAGTCGGAAGAAGTATGTTTGTAAAATAAAAAATACATAAAATTTCGGAGGATGTTATGAAAATCAAATTAACACGTAAAGCAAATGACGACCGCTTCGACGATTTTTCCGGTGAGGAGGAATACTTCGGCGGATTTGGCGAAGAGGATAACGATGTTGTTGAGGATGACGGCTTCACCGCGGCAAGCTTTGAGGCTCAGGCAGCTCCCGCATCTCCCTTTGGAGCGTCAAATAATGCCGTAGCCCTCAAAATAGTTAACCCCAAAGGTTACAGCAACGCATCTGAAATTGCTGATTTCCTTATGAATGGTAATACGGTACTTCTCAATATTGAAAGTCTCACGCGCGAGAATGCGGTAAGACTTCTGGATTATCTGTCCGGTGCTATTCACGTTGTTGGCGGTATGATGACTAAGGTAGGAAAGACAACTATCGTTGTCGCTCCGAAAAATGTCGATGTAAGTAGCATCGAGGCTATGGTAGGTTCTAACAACTAAGATAAATTACAGGCTGCACCACAGTTTTTTCTGCGGTGCCGCTTGTTTTAATTTCTGTTAATCGGCTGGAGGAAAATGATTTGGATATTCTCATCGAACTGATAAAGTATATTGTTATTGCTGCGCTAATAGGTATTCAGGTGGCGATGACAGCAAGGGCGATCCTTTCGTGGTTTATGATGGAAGGTAATAAGCTCGTGGATTTTCTGTACGCGATAACAGAGCCGTTTGTCTATCCCGTCAGGCTTCTGTTTCAGAAGATGAACTGGCTTCAGGGAACTCCTATAGATTTTTCTTTTATGGCGACCTATATGATCATATCTATCATAACTGTTTTTTTGAGTTAGAAATGATAAAGGACGAATTTTCTGTTTTGTTCGCGCGGATAGACGATCTTTGCAAACGCGCCGAGCGAGGTGAGCTTGGAGTCAGTTGCTTTCTGTCTCCGCGCGAACAGCATTTTGTGTTGAGGTATTTGTCTCGTCACGGTGTGAGGGATAGATGTTTTATGTACGGAGGATACGAAGGGGCGGAGAGATGCCGCGCCTTTATTCTCCCCGATTATATCTCAGACGTCACGGATTTCCGCGATATAGAGGTATATCTTGACAGTGAGCCTATAGCGGCTGTTTCTGTGAATGGAAGCGGATACAGACGGCTGACGCATAGAGACTATCTTGGCTCTGTGCTTGGTCTTGGAATTGAGCGAGACGTTATAGGCGATATAGTTTTTGAGGATACCGAGCGCGAGGAGGCGGTTCTTTTCTGCGATAGCGTGATATCGGATTTTATCGTGAGTGAGCTGAAGAAGGTAGCGAACGATACCGTGAGTGTGGCGAGAATAGAGATAGGGAAGGATTTTGCTCCCAAGAGAAGCTTTGCCCATATATCGGATACCGTGGCGTCTCCAAGGATAGACTGTATCGTGGCGTCGCTCTGCTCGCTGTCAAGAGAAAAGGCTCAGGCGGCGGTAAGTTCGGGATTGGTTGAGGTCGATTTTGAATGCGAGGAACGCCCTGACCGTACCGTGAGCGCCCCCTGCCTTGTTTCTGTGCGCGGATATGGTAAGTTCAGGATAAATTCTGTGTCGGACGTAACACGGCGGGGAAGATTCCGTCTTGACGCTGACAAGTATATGTAAGGGAGCGTTTCGCTCCGCGGAGGAAATATGTTAGTTTGGATTTTGATTATGATAGGCTGTATCTTGCTCGATCAGATCTCAAAGCTACTCGTGGTGAGATTTCTCAGCCGTGAGGAGCCCTTTGAGCTTATCAGGGGGATATTCAGGTTTACATACGTTGAAAATGACGGCGCGGCATTTGGTATGCTCGGAGAGCATAGATGGGTGTTTATGATATTCTCAATCATTGGAATTGCCGCCGTATTGATATATCTGTGGAAATTTAGACCTAAGAGCAAGCTTGCCTGCACTGCGCTCGCCTTTATCGTAGGCGGCGGTGTGGGGAATATGATAGATAGGATAAGACTTGGATACGTTATTGATTTCATTGATTTCTGCGCCTTCCCGAAGCTTTGGATGTGGGTGTTTAACATAGCTGACGCGTTTGTTTGCATTGGCGCGGGAATGCTTATATTTTACCTAATTATGGATATAATAAAGGACAGTAAAAGAGAAAAGCTGAATAAGGCGGCAAAGGTTAGATTTGATGACGCTATCGAGAACGCGGAGCAAGGAGACGTTAATGTCAATAATGAATGAAGCGCAAGTAATGATGACCGACGAAGATATAGCTGACACAGTGGAGCTTTGCGTCACCACTCTTGACGTGGGCACGAGGATAGACAGCTTCGTGTCGGAGAAGTGCGGTATTACACGTTCGGCGGCAGTCAAGCTTATCGAGGGCGGTAACGTAACGGTTGACGGTGTTGCCCCTCGAAAGAACTATAAGCTTTGCGGTGGGGAGACGGTAACCGTGAATATTCCTGAACCCGAGAACTGCGAGGCTGAGCCTGAGAATATCCCGCTTGACGTGGTGTACGAGGACGGAGATATCATCGTGATAAATAAGCCTGTGGGTATGGTGGTGCACCCAGCGGCGGGCAATCCCTCGGG
>JAZQWY010000034.1:0-11855 GCA_045632545.1 Eubacteriales bacterium
CACGGATTTCAAGCCCCAAACTGGCTGAACAACCGCTATAGTTTTATGTTCTGCTTCTTCCTTCTGGTGCTTGCCTACAAGGGCTTTGGAAATTTGCGACGAGTCAGCGAGAAATTTATTCTTGGAGTATGCGCCTTTATAGTCCTTTTCGTGGCTGTCTGCGAGAAGCAAGAGTTTGAGTCCTACGTAGAGTCTGAATCCAAGCTGCTCACGCTACAGACGGTATGGTTATCTATAATAGCCGCGCTCGCCTTTCTCGCGTTACTGTGTATGCTTATGCGGACTAAAAACGTCAGAAAACGTGAGAATATCGCGGGGATACTCGCGGTCGTGGTCTGCATCGAGCTTTTCTGCAACGCCCTTACCTGCGTTATCCAATTTGACGGCGACGTTCTCTATTCGGGATACAGCGGATACAATGATTTTCTCGCGGATACGCGCAAGATCACAACTCAGATAAAGGAGGGAGACAAGTCCTTCTACCGCGCCGAGGTAACGTCTCACCGAACCGTCAACGACAATATGGCGCTTGGACTTAAAGGGGTTTCAAATTCCACATCCACTCTTAACAGCGACACGATAGAATTTCTGAACACTATGGGCTACTGCTCACACTCCCATTGGTCGCAATACCTTGGCGGAACTCCCGTGAACGACTCGCTTATGGGAATAAAATATATTATTGACAAAAAGTCCTCCAAGACTTTGCCTCTATACTACACAGCGGCTTATTCGTCGGAAAAACATATAGCCTACCTCAATCCTTACGCCCTCTCTCTCGCTTATGGCGTAGACAAGGACCTGCTAGAGCTCGATACCGAAAAATACGACGGTCATATGGACAGACTGAACGCGCTTGTTTCGGCAATGCTTGGCGAGGACGAGGTCATAAACATATTCGTTCCCATTGAAACCGAATCCATAAAAGCATCAGGCTGTGACAGCGGCTCATATCCCAAGCATTACAAATATATAGCCGAGGATGAAAGCGGCGCGTCGGTAACGATAACCACCACAACTACCGCGGACGGAGAGCTTTTCTTCTACGCGCCAAGTGATTATCCGAGAACCACCAAGCTGTATGTAGACGGAAAAGACAAAGGCGAGTATTTTGGAAATGACACCAATAGAATAATGTCACTCGGTATATTCAACGAGGGCGAGACGGTCACAGTCAAGCTGGAGCTCACCCAGGACGATCTCTATCTTATGAAGGACCATAGCTATTTCTACCACCTTGACACCGAGGCTTATAGCGCCGCCTTCACTACTCTTCTTGACGGTCCTCAATACAAGATAAGCGAGGGGTATACAGACTCTCACCTGACGGGAACTATCTCCACGGCGCTTGATGACCAGACTATCCTTACCACCATTCCCTTCGACAAGGGCTGGAAGATATATCTTAACGGTGAGGAAGTCGAGACCTATGAGGCGCTTGACGCGCTCATCGCCTTTGATATCCCAGAGGCGGGTGAGCATACGCTGGAAATGAAATACAGCCCCGCGGTATACAAAATAGGACTTACCGTATCTCTCGTCGGTATCTCGGCGTTCATCGCGCTATGCGCTCTGGAGCTTATATCTAAGAAGCTACTGCGCCGTCTGCTGAAGCTTGAGGGTGATATACCCGAAGCCGAATATTGGGTGCTTGAGGACTTCGACGATGACGCGGCAGAATATGCCTTGCCCCCAAAAAACGATTCAATCCTAGCCCACGCACAGACAGAAGAAACAACCGAAACAGACAACGGAGAAGATAAAGAAGAAACCAATCAAGATATTAACAACGACGGAGGAAACTGATGTTTTACTATATCAGCGGAAAATTAGCGCGTCTTGACCCCGCCTACGCGGTAATCGACGCGGGCGGCGTAGGATACAGGCTGACTATCTCGGCTTCCACATATTCGCAAATGCCGCCCCACAGAAGCGTGTCGGAGAAGCCCGACGTTACCCTTTATTCCTATATGGCTGTCAGAGAGGACGGCATAGAGCTTTTCGGCTTTGCCACAGAGGAGGAGCTTGATTCCTTCAAAATGCTCATCACCGTATCGGGAGTAGGTCCGAAAGCGGCTATCTCGATACTCTCCCTGCTCTCCCCGCAAAAGCTGGCGGTAGCGATATGCACAGACGATAAAAAGACGATATCCAAGGCAAGCGGAATAGGGCCTAAGACCGCGGCAAGAATAGTCCTCGAGCTTAAGGACAAGCTGAAAAAGGTCACCGTCCTTGACGGAGAGGATATCTCGGATAGCGACGACCTCGCTGCCATTTCGGGAGTAGCCGACAAGCGCGCCGACGCTATCAGCGCTCTCACGGTTCTCGGATACACGAGGGGAGAGGCAGAAAGTGTAATAAGAAAGATAGATACCGCCTCGCTCGAGGTCGACGACATAATCAAGGAAGCCCTTAAAAAGCTTATGAGATAAGGAGGTTTTCACTGTGATAGACGAAGAATTTGATTTTGAGAACCGAATGATGACCACCTCCTACACCAAGGAGGATTCGGATACCGACCTTTCCCTTCGTCCCAAGCATTTTGAGGACTATATCGGTCAGGACAAGGTGAAGGAGAATCTGAAGGTATACATCGAAGCGGCGAAGCTCAGGGGCGACAGCCTTGACCACGTACTGCTCTACGGCCCTCCCGGACTTGGCAAGACCACGCTTTCAAATATAATCGCAAACGAGATGGGCGTGAATATCCGCATCACCTCGGGTCCCGCAATCGAAAAGCAGGGCGACCTCGCGGCTCTTTTGACTAATCTCTCGGAGGGCGATGTACTCTTTATAGACGAGATACACCGCCTGCCCCGCACCGTGGAGGAAATACTTTACCCCGCTATGGAGGACAACGCCCTTGATATCATCATCGGAAAAGGTCCCGCAGCGAGAAGCATACGTATAGACCTGCCGAAATTCACGCTTATCGGTGCGACAACAAGAGCGGGTCAGCTTACAACTCCTCTGCGTGACCGCTTTGGCGTAGTGCTGAAGCTAGAGCTTTACACCCCCGAGGAGCTCGCCGAGATAGTCCGCAGGAGCTCGGGAATACTTGGATTTGACATCACCGACGACGGCGCATACGAGATAGCCTCACGCTCCAGAGGAACGCCCCGAATCGCCAACAGACTGCTCAAGCGTGTGAGAGACTTCGCTCAGGTCAGCGGCAAGGAACAGATAGACAGCGTTATATCGAGTTACGCGCTCCAAAAACTTGAGATAGACAACCTCGGACTCGACAATACCGACAGAAGAATGCTCGAGACTATTATAAAATTCTACGACGGAGGTCCCGTCGGACTTGATACGCTCGCCGCAACAGTGGGCGAAGAATCGGTCACGCTTGAGGACGTTTACGAGCCATATCTTATGCAGATAGGATACCTAAGCCGTACGCCGAGAGGCCGATGCGTCACAAGACTTGCTTACGAGCATCTTGGTATAAATTACAATAAGGCATCAAAAAATGCCCCCGAACAGCTTGATATCTTCGGGGAGAATAACTAAAGAGTTGAGGTCACGGAAAATTCCGTGACCTCAACTCTTTTATTTTGATAGCTCCCTACCAAGCATCTCGCAAAAGGAAGCGGTAAATCTCTCTTTTGCAGAAAAATCCATACAGGAAACGTATATATTTTCAAGCTTGAAATGAGCTTCACCCGCCTCGGCGAAGGAATCGCAAGCAGATGATAACAGAGCCTCGTAGAGCCGTTGATTGTACTTAAATTCCCGCTTTACCTCATCTATCTTTTCCTTGTCAACGAAACGCTTCATATTTATGCGAACACCCTCAGCGCTGTCCGCATCCTCAGGCTCGGTGGCAACGAACGATGCTCCGCTATTACAAAAATAAACACAATCTGGGCGTTCAGTATTTATCGGGTCATAGGACACCCTCAGCGGTATATCATTCCTTTGAGCGCAAGTTATTATAGCGGAAAGAAAGACGTGCGCTGTGGAATACCAATCCACAACGTAATATAATTTTTCAGCGCATTTTTCATAGGTATCATATCTCACTCTGCCCTTCATTCCTACAGAGTCCACAAGAGCTGGAATCTGTGAAAATCCATCACCCTTTGGGAATGTGGAGACAAGCCGCGTTACGTAATTCATAAGTTTTTCAGATTTAATAGCGGGCAGAACGAGCGAGCGATTTATCCCTGCAAGTTCCCCACACCCCGAAAGGTATCTGTAGCCCTTGGCGTAACAGGCATTCTTAGCCTCGCAAAGAGATACAATTTCGGAATACCTCTGCGCCAGTTTTATGCCGTCCCAAAATTCCCCGAGATTAATTATCTCATCTCTCGCGCCCGGAATCTCAGGCTCGACGGCGTGAGGCGCAGTTCCGTCAAGCAAGGCTATCCTACCGTCTATAATTATCCCGTCAAGCGAGTCGGGGTCGGAAGAACAGTTGTAATATTCGACACTATAACCCCGTTTTTCCGAATATTCAGCAGCATCTCGCATAAATCTGCTTTTCCCCGTTCCCGGACCGCCTTTTATTATGTATACACGCTCAAGCTTTTTCCTGTCAAACACCTTATCGTAATAATTCTTAAAGCCTTCCGCGCTGTTTGATGCCGCAAACAGTCCTCGACTCATAAAATGTTTTTTAGCCATTTTATCTCCCATTCATATGCCTCCCGCAAATTTTCTATGCAATATAGCATATGATGGAATTGTATTTTTTGATACTATCTTTCTATTATTGTGATATTAACAGGTAAAATTCCCGCCTGCTGATATACTATCTCGTTTATCTGAGATATCTGCGAGGGAATAAGACCGTCACTCTTTACCACCACACTCGCATTCTCACCGCTGATTACCGCCACACACTCCTCAAAGCCCTTAGCTATGACGAGAGTTTCAATGTTTGCCTCAGCCTCCATTACGGTCGCGAGCTTGTTGATCTCAGCAAGTGCCTCGTTCTTCGCTGTCTCTGTCGAGGACTGATTATCAACCACGCTCTGAAGAACCTCGATAGCCTCGTCACGTGTGCGCTGTCTGCTTACCTGAACGCTGGAGAAGTAAGAGTCTGTCTCGGTAGAATTCTGTGTTGTGGAACTGCCAACATTATCAACATTCCCCTGCATTCCCGCGCTCTGGTCGTAATTATAGCCGCCGTCATCCTTGCCGCTTGCAAACACGGCAAAATTCACCACCACAGCTGACGCTATCAGCAACACCGCGCCCGCGATGATAAAATTTCGTTTGCCCACCTTTTTACAAAAGCCTTTGACCTTTTCCTTAAAATTTTCAAATTTCATATTATTATCCTCCGATAAATTATTTCTACGCTACATTTATATTAGTCTCAACCGTGGAATATAACCGCGATTTCAGTTTTGTGCCTCGGTCACATAAATTTTGTTGCTACTAACGCCGTACGCCGCGCTGACCAGCGAGATTATTTCCTGTCGTACCGACGAATCTCCTCCGCCAGAACAAACTATACCAATACCCGATATCTGCGGAACAGAATATCCCACGAGTAGCGGCTTCTCTGACGAACCGCTGCCCGTCAGCACGAACTCATTCCTATATCCCGAAGAGCTTGATTGAGAATTTTGGGCATATACCGCCGAGTATCCACAGGACAGGTTCACAGACACGTGCACCGTCCCCACGCCCCTTACCCTTCCGCAAAGCTCGGCTATTCTCCGCTCAGCTTCTCGCGCGTATTCATCGGCATCCATTGAGGGCTCGGAAAGCGACTCTGTGTTCTCTCCCTCATTTGGCGTATCTGTCTTTTCGGCATAGCTTCCGTACAAAAGAAGAAATATCCCCACCGCCGCCCCCGCAAAAAGCAATATGATTTTTACACTCTTTTTTGAATTTTTTTCTTCGCTTTTCATCACTTATAT
Organism: Eubacteriales bacterium; assembly: GCA_045632545.1. Lineage (GTDB taxonomy): Bacteria > Bacillota > Clostridia > Oscillospirales > CAG-272 > HGM12713. The sequence goes on from JAZQWY010000034.1 coordinate 5,877, forward strand.
CTCCGACGATTTTAGATAAATTTTCGTATAATTTTACAATATATTATAAAATTGATTATTTTATCCATATATTATTTCGCACTTACACCCAAGCAAGGATTCTATATATCCCGATATCTCTCTCGGGTTGTGGGTGACAGCATTTCCGTAGAGTACCGCCTTAGCTCCGTCTACCGATAATACACCCTCAACATCTGAAACACTGACGATAATATCAATATCCTCGGCGGATATCCCAAACTGCTCCGCCAGCATAGTCTCGCTTCCCCTCGCTATGCTGTCAGCCGTATACGAGCCAAGACTTTCATTGAAAATTTCATCATATTTTTCCTCAAGCTCAGCACGTTCGCTATATTCCCAGAACCCTTCAATATCAGTCTCCCCTATTTCTTTTATAAAGCTAACCAAAGGAGCGAGGGCTATGCACAGCACACAGAGCGAGCTTACAAGCTTTACGTGTTTTTTTATCTGCTCTCCCGCGGATTCGGGAGCTAGTATCTCAATAAATCCCGAAAGTATAGAAACTCCTATCAAAGTAATAATATAGCTTTCCATTTTATCTTTCCACGCTGATATTTTTTTGCATTATTCGTCACAAAACGGCAACCGTCGTTCTTATAAATATGCTCATGGCAAAAATGAACATCACCGAGCTCATAGCCACCACCGCTATCATACAGCTCCACACTCCGTCGAGCTCACGTATCAGTCGGCTCTCCCCCTCGCACCCCAAAAGTTCGGCTATGCTTCCCGATATGATAAATGCGAGACGTGTCAGCAAGAGAGATATGAGAGTTGGCAGCAAAAGCATAAGTATAAACACGATTCCACTAACCCCTACCACGCTTTTCATATATTGTACTCCAGAAGCGACGGTTCGCAAGGTCTCCGCTACAGAACCGCCCACCACGGGTATCATTGATGAGGTAACCATTTTCGCCGCCCGCGCGGTGGTGCTGTCAGCCGCGGCGGTGAGTGAGGTCTGAGTAGCAAGCAGAGCCAATAGAATGGTCATTATCATTCCAAGCACGAAGGTATAGCATTTCTTTATTCCCGATGCCATACCCTGCAAATTTATATGAGGAGCAACTCCACGGCAAAGCGCCAAAGCCACGCATATACAGCTCACGGGTACTATAGTCTTCGCGCATATCCCCTCTGATACTGCAAGAAAAGCGTAAAGTCCACCGCTTGACGCCACCCCCGTGCTCACGTTGCCTCCCATAGCATAGACCGCCCCCGTAACGGGTATCATTCCAAGAATTAGTGAATTAAGTCTATCAAAGAAATCGGAAACCATTCGTATTTGCCCATAGAGCAGGTCTATGACCGCCGCAAAGGTAGCGCAAGAGGTGCAAAATCCAACCGCGCCCGCGACTGCGTCGGAGAGTGATTTTCTCATAGCTTCAAAGACCGCCGATAAAAGGATTATCCCGCAAAGCCTCGCCACAAGCGCCGCAACGTCGCCCATTCCGTCACCGATAAGCTCTCCGATAAACGGAAATACGTAATCAAAGCTTGTCATCTCCATAAGCGCGTCGCCGATGACCTCGGTATTCTGCGAGTACACCCCCTCGGGGAGCTTATCCGCCGTATCGGGCGGAAGATTTTCCAGCATACCGTAATATTCCTCAGGCAGACTGTCCACAGCCTCGCTGTCCGCACAAAAGGCTTCCATCGAAAAGAAAACACAAAGCGTCGTCACACAGAAGATCATAGCAAAGCCTTTCTTTACTATTCTCGATTTTTTCATATCATCCGTCCATTGAAATTATCTGCGCCGCCAAGTCCAGAATCTTTCCTATCAAAGGGACGCAGAGAATAAGTATCTCAAGTTTTCCCGCAAACTCCACCCCGCCCGCGAGACCGTTCTCTCCGCAATCGCGGCATAGCGTAGCGCAGACGTGAGTAAGAAAGGCGATACCAAGAGATTTCAACATTATCTCGGTATATTCCGAAACGTTTCCAAGCTCCAATACCCCCTCAAGCTCCGCTATAAGAGGTCCCATAGATACGGCTATCATACCGAAGACAAGTATCCCCGCCGCCGCCTTTAGAGCAAAAGATATCTCTTTTTTTATCTGTCCTATGAGTACGCCAACAATAGCGGATATCACCGCGAGAGCGCATATTTTCAGCAGCTGGGAGCTCATCACACACCGAACACGGAGCGAACGGTCTCTATCAACTCCCCTATCTCTCCCACAAGCATCAGCATAACTATAACTATCCCCGCCACGGTAACGAACATCGCCTGCTCGTCCCTGCCCGATTTATTCAATATCGCCGACACCACGGACACAAGTATTCCAATGCCGGCGATTTTTAGTATAAGCGTGACTTCCATATGATTGAATATCCTTTCCCTTTATGAAAACAAGATAACCACAGCCAACGCCCAGGACACGCAGAGTGTGGAGTTCAGCTTTTTCTTGCGCGGCAGTTCATCTGATAGCTTCTGTCTGCGGTCGCATAGCAGAGCGAGATAGTAGTCGCATTCTCTGAGCTGCTCCTCCCTGTAGCCCTTACCGAAGGACGCGGAAAATTTTTTTAGTATCTCCTTCGTCTCAGAGTCCTTGACGGCGCATCTCTCAAACAGCTCCTCAAGACTCTGCGGCACCTCTGTGGCAGAAAGACCGCAATCTTCAAGAAGTTCTCGTTCACATCTGGCGATTATTTCCGCGGCTGGCATGGAAAAGCATTCTATTTGTATCCGTATGAACCTCAGAAAGCTTATAAAAGCCTCGGTCTGTGAAAGCGTGCGCGTGGCTGAGGCATTCATCATCCACGCCCCCGCAAATCCGCTAAACACCAATATCACAGCTCCTGCCATTCTGTAAAAGTACATCTGCCTCCTCCGCCGTCGTTACCTTATATTTGTATTCGCCACCCGAGCGCACTCTCTCTATCCTGACGTAAGCTCCAAACACGCGCGCGGTGTGAAGCTTCATTATGGCGGTGCGGCGTAAAAGCCCAAGAATATTGTCGCCGTGGGCACTCGCAAGGAGAGGAACTCCGCAGTTCTGAGCGTAGATTATAGCGCGAGCCTCCTCACTGTCTCCTATCTCGTCACAGACCATAAGCTGAGCGTTCATCGTCCTAGCGGCAATATCTATCCCAACGCCCTTAGGATATCCCGTGAGGATATCGATGGCTGCGCGTGATATCTCCTCTGAAAAGCCAAGCTCGCCTCGGGTATCTATCACCGCCACTCGCCATGCGTCAGCTCCACTCGCCATTTTGTAGGCAACAGAGCGCAATAGCGTCGTCTTTCCCACCCCGGGAGGCGAGTAGATAAGAACTCCCCTGCTCCCCTTCATATTCCGTATAAGTCGGCATACAGGCTCTCCAAACGATCGAAATACCTTTGGAAGCCTGATATTCAACGCTGAGATATCGTAAACGCCAAGCACCCTGCCACCGTCTATTGCCGCCCGTCCGCATATTCCAACTCTTATTCCGCCGCTAAGGGTGATATATCCGTTATTTATGGTATCGCTGTAGGCATAAAGCGAGGAATTGCACATGGCCACCAGACATTCGTTCATCTGCCGCTGCTGTATCACAGTTCGCAAAAAGATATTGCCGTGCTCTGTCGTTAGCGATGCCGACCCGCCCGAACGAAGCCTTATCTCCTCTATCCGTCCCACACCCGCAAGTCCGCGTATCTCTCGGCAAAGCTCCTCAGGAAGAAAACGGTCAAGCATCTGCGGATATGCCTCACGCGCCGAGGAATTCAAAATAGTAACTCCCATTAGCTCACCCCCACAGCTTGTTCTTTACAAGTATATTTTCCTTTTTTTCCCCTTATGACTGCGAGGTGATTTTTAATCCAAATTCTTCCCAAACTTCAAAATACGGCATTTTTTTGCTAAAACAGACACAATATATTGTGCAGTTAATAGTTTATTCATAGTTATTTAATAATATGTTGTTGTATATATAATATAAATGTGATAAAATTATTTAGAATAATTATAAAATAATCCCACGGAGGTTTATTGATGTTTTATAAGAACAATTATCGACCCGCTTTTGCAACCGTAGACGCCGATTCTGACACATCGCGCAGAACGTCGGCTGACAACGGAATGATGTTCAACACAGCAAACAGCGAAACAGAGGATTTCAACGCTTTCGGTTCCTCACAGTCACGTCCCGAGCAGAAAAAAAAGCCACAGAAACCAGCAAATAAAAAGAACACTTTTGAACTGACTCCAAAAATGCTAATCATAGGAGCTGCAGCAGTGGTAGCGCTCATTCTCCTTATCGCCGTAATCGCGGCTATAGCAAACTTTGGAGGATCTGACTTGAAAGCAAAAAATAATTCCTTCGCATCTTACGAGATCGACGGAAAATTCTACGTTGCTATGAACGGTGAGGTCGTCGGCTCCGGCTTTGAAAACGAGATAAAGCTCACACCCGCGGCGGACAACTCCTTCGCTTACATTGTAGAGGACACGCCCGACGGATATAATCTCTATCTGCTTGACAGAAAAGAGTTGACGCAGGTAGTTCCCAACCCCGTTTCCGAGGTCGTGGCTACAGCGGAATTAGAGCCCGGTATCATATACAAGGATGAGGAAGCTGTTTACTTCTATGCCGACGAAAACGAAGATAGAATAACAAAGGACCCTTCTGCTGGTAACTTCGTTATCTCCCCAGACGCTTCTGCGGTGGCATACACCCTCGCTAAAGAGGAAAATGTAAATGAGTTCAAGCTTTACCTTTACATAGACGGCATCAGCGAAAGCTATGCAAGCAATATGTACCCCGTTGCCGTTTCAAAGGGCGGTGAGTACATATATGCCTACGGTATCTCCAGCGAGGACTATGTAAGCAAGAAGCTTTACCTTATCAATCCCGAGGATAATGATAAGATAAATATAGTAACAGGATTCCAAGCCATTACCTATATGAATATCGAGGGCGACGAGATAATCTACTGCACAGGTACTCTTGAGGGCGGTTTCCAATCTCACATTTATAACGTGAAGAAAAACACGTCATACAAAATAGGCGCAGGCGTATGTACTCCGCTTCTCGCGGATTCCTCTGTTGTTCGTCTCGCTACTCTCAAGGATATCATCGTTGAGAATAAGCTTAATCTGGGCGAAGGCAGCATCAGCGCTACGTATCATGTAAACAAGAAGTACGAGCCCGCAAAGATCAGTCAGTATAACGGAACCCTCAATTCCGACGGAGATATGTTCTATTTCATCAATGTCGAAGGCGCGCTTAACTACATTGACCTTGACGACAAGAATCGCACTATAGAAAAGATTGCCGAGGGAGTTACAGATTTTGTCGTTACCGAAAAGGACAATCTCTATTACATTGACGACGATAGCCGTCTGATGTTCTACAAATCATCTACAACCAAGAAAAAACGCATTGCGGACGACGTTGTCGGTATGTCTATGAACAAGTATTCCAATATCCTCTACTTCGAAGTTGAGGAGGACACCAAGGCTTACACCACCGAGGAAGGCTCAGGCAAGGAGATTGCTGAATTCGAACGCACTGAAATTCAGGCTGCTCCCGAATTTATAGACCTCGGTCAGAAGCGTACGTTCGCCTACGTTATCAACCCCGACACTGAACTCTATGACCTCTACTATACATCATCAGGAAAGACCTATAAGCTTATCGCAAGTGATTGTGACTACATAGGAGGAGTTGACATCTACGTTCCCCAAGAGCCTACCCCCGCGCCTGAAACTCCATCTGAAAGCGATACTCAGGAATAATTAATACAAATAACAGACAAGCTCCCGTAGACGTTTAGTCTATGGGAGCTTTTGTATACATAAATATAATTCAACTGTTGATAATGAAAAAGACTGCAACGTAAGTTGCAGTCTTTTACTTATGCCCACTGAAAACCGAACAAAGGTAAAGAAGGGATAGGAAGACGAAACTCAAGTAATTTGTAATCGCTGAACTATAAAAGTTCAAGCCCTCGGTCTATTAGTATCG
>JAZQWY010000035.1:0-10599 GCA_045632545.1 Eubacteriales bacterium
AGCTCGGCGGTCATAGTGCCGAAATCCTTTACTCTTATCTCAATTATCGGATGTGTCATTTTTCTCTTCTCCTTATACTTTATCTTTAATATTTTCAACATCATACGCCAGAGCAAACAGCTCCTTTATCCTGTCCTCACGCCCCGCGAGCTTGAGCCAACCGAAAAGCGCCTCCATGCCCGTAGCGGCGCGATACTCGGCTACCGTGGCGGATTTTGGCGCCGCGCTGTGACCGTTGTTCCTTCCGCGCTTGAATACCGCCATCTCCTCCTCGCTGAGCAGATCGTATATCCTCTGCATCGCCTCTGCCTGCTTGGGCGCGCGAACGAAATCCAAGGCTGCGGCGTTAAGCCTCGCCGAGCTTGAAAGTCCTCTCTCAACGAGATATTCCCTCACGCAAAGCTCCATAACACAGTCCCCAAGGTATGCGAGAGCCGCGGCAGATACTGTTTTCAGTCCGTTGGTATCCATATATTACGCCTCCTAAAATCTAACCCGTCTCACGCTTGTCACGTGTCCCGTAGCGCAATCAAGCTCAAACAAAGCTCCGTTTATCTTTATCTCTCCGTCGGCAATCGTGAACCTCGTTGGCATCTTGGTTCTCAGTTTCTCAATGACCGCAGACGAGCTCACGCCGAGTATCCCATTCACAGGCCCACTCATTCCAAGGTCGGTGATATATCCCGTGCCGCCCGTAAGTACCTGCTCGTCCGCCGTTGCGACGTGTGTGTGCGTACCGAATATAATATTTATCCTGCCGTCAAAATATCTCGCGAGAGCTATCTTCTCAGAGGTAGATTCCGCGTGAACATCGATAATGGCGATATCATACCTTCCCACCTCCTCGTCAAGTATCCCCTCGACCGTAGCAAAGGGACACGCCAAGGACTCCATAAAGGCAGTTCCCAACACGTTTATGCAGAGTATTCTTTTCCCGCAGGCGTTGACTGTTATATATCCCGCCCCAGGGCATAACGGCGGATAATTTGCGGGGCGTATTATATTTGCGTCGCCGCTGAGCAGCTCGCATATATCACGTCTGCCGTAAGTGTGATTTCCAAGTGTTATCACGTCCACGCCAGCCGCAAGGACCTGCTCTGCTTCCTTTGGCGAAACGCCGTGTATCTCGGTGGCGTTCTCGGCGTTAGCGACCGTGAAATCTATACCAAGCTCATTTTTCACTCTGAAGAGCCTATCGGACAAATAGTCCACACTCTTACTCCCCACAATATCTCCGATTGCAAGTATCTTCATTTTGTATCTTTCTATTGCCTATTTAGATTATACGGGCGTCGGCAACACACCCGTTGTGTATTATATCACAATTTCCTGTGAAAGTCAATCACAAACTCTTTGGCGTTCGCAATTCTTTTCATTCGGGAATATTTTTTCTGAGAATTGAATAAAAGACTTTTTTGGGGTTAAAATACTATCAGTAAATAACTTCAAAAGGAGTCAGTGAAATGTCAGAAAAACCTCAAAACAAAAGCTTACGTGACAAACTCAAAAACACTAAAGTAAATCGCGCGGCAGTTCTCACGGCAGTGGTACTCATAGCCGCACTTGCGGTTATAATTTCGGTAACGGTAGCTACCAACAGAGCCAAGAAAAATGAGCTGGATGAGCCCGCGGACAATCCGCCCAAGACTACCACCCAAACGCCTCAGGCTACCCAGCCTCCCGTAAGTGAGCCCACTCCCGAGGATACCAAGCCAAACAAGCCCTCCGACAACACAGGCTCGGCTCAGGTAGAGGATAAGCTCCCCTCCTTCATTCTCCCCGCAAACGGAGTTCTCTCAAAAAAGCACGACGCTACCCTTCAGGTGTATTCCAACACGATGAAGGACTACCGAGTTCACCTCGGCGTTGATATCGTTACCGAGGCAGACGCGCCCGTATACGCGGCGGCGGATGGAACGGTCTCCAAGATATGGGAAGATACTCTTATGGGATATTGCGTGGCTATCAAGCACAGCGGCGACTGCTATACTATCTACAAGAACCTCTCAGAAACGATTCCCGAGGGGATAGCCGAGGGAACGTCTGTAAGAGCAGGACAGCTTATTGGAGCTGTGGGCGAGAGCGCTATGGTAGAGGTAGCGGAAGAGCCTCACCTACACTTTGAGATGACCGTGGCAGACCTGTCTGTTGACCCCCTGGAATACTTTGACGATAAAACTCTGGAATCGCTTAAAATAGACGCGTCTCACGGAGAATAAACGAAAGAGGGCGAACACAGTTCGCCCGCTTTCGTTTTATAAAACTCACTCTACGAAGGCGATACTAACATCTGCGCCGAGGACACGGAATTTCTCGTCAATGTTACAATATCCTCTTTCTATATACTCAACTCCGCCGATCTCGGACGTTCCCTTCGCCGCAAGGGCGGCAATAACAAGCGCCGCGCCCGCGCGCAGGTCGGTAGCGCTGACAGAGGCTCCGTGAAGCGGCAAACCGCCCATAATTCTCGCGGTGTTTCCCGAAACGTCAATATCCGCGCCCATCTTCTTCAGCTCATCTACGTATTTGAAGCGTCCGTTCCATATCACCTCGCTTATGGTGCTCATACCGTTGGCATAGCACAGCATAGCGCTGAACTGCGGGTGCATATCGGTAGCAAAACCGGGATAAGGCCAGGTCTTTATCGTCACTCCTCGGAATTTTCCGTCCGAACTTACCATTATGTAATCGTCAAATACCTCTATACCAACGCCCGTCTCGCCGAGCTTCGACGTTATGGTATCAAGATGCTCGGGGATAATATTTCTCACGTTTACACAACCTCCCGCCGTTGCCGCCGCTACCATAAATGTCCCCGCCTCTATCATATCGGGCGATATCGAATAGGTGCAGGGGTGAAGCTCACTTACGCCATGAATCCTCACGGTATTCGTTCCCGCGCCTCTGATATCCGCGCCGCAACGGTTGAGAAAGTTCGCAAGGTCAACGATATGCGGCTCGCGGGCTGCGTTCATCACCACCGTCACGCCCTTAGCGAATACCGCCGAGATGATTATATTTACCGTCGCTCCGACAGACGCAATATCAAGGTATACCGAATTTCCAACAAGTCCGTCGCCCGCGTCAGCCCTCAAGCTACCGTCAACGAAGGATATCTTCGCTCCAAGTGTTTCAAAGCCCTTAACGTGCTGGTCGATAGGTCGATCACCGAAATCGCAACCCCCGGGCATACCTACACGCGCTTCTCCAAATCTCGCCAGCATAGCGCCGATAAGGTAGGTCGAGCCTCTCATCTTACTGACGAGCTCATAGGGCGCGGTCTCGGAGCGTATCCCCGCCGTATCGAGAACTATTCCACCGTCAGGCAGCTTCTCCACCGCGGCTCCCATAGCTTCAAGAATATCCAGCGAAAGCTCGATATCACTCACCTGCGGAACGTTATACAATATATTTTTTCCTTTGTTAAGTACACACGCAAAAAGTATGGGCAAGGCGGCGTTCTTCATTCCGGAGATATAAACGTCTCCGTACAGCTGATGTCCGCCTCTGACTATAATTTTTTTCATTTTTCAGCTCCCAAAGGTCATTATCTTAGATAAACGAATTCCACTGTATACTATTTTAACACAAACCTTTCAAAAAATAAAGAGAAATCTGACACTTCCTGTAATATTATATTCAAAGCAGGCGCAAATTGACATTTTATCTTCCCTGCTTATAGTAAGCAACAGCAAGGTCTACCACCATTCCGTAGCTCTTTGTTCCCTCTGTTCCCTGAATAACGAGAAAGGTATTGTTAACAGCCTCGGAAACGTCGCTTGCCACCGAATCGCGGTATTTATCGTAGAATTTGGAATATGCTATCATCTCACCCTTTATATCGTTACTGAGCTTGGCTCTCGCGCGGCTGTAAAGCTCTGGGTTTGCCGAATAGAGCGCCGAGGAAACATACTCGTAAAGATTGAGATACGCGCTATATCTTATATAGCTGTCCTCCGATTCCATACAAACAAGGAACGCCATAAAGTTCGCCTCGTCCTCTCTCGCTATTCCCCTCTGATGAGCAAGCTCGTGCGCAGCCGTGTAGGGTATGGTATAATCGGGAAACGCCACGTTGATATTAGCCTCGCCCGTGAAAAAGGAATAAACTCCCGTAATATGTGTATATGACATAAGCTCGCTGAGCATAACGGGCTTGATATTACTGTCAAGTCTCTGTACGAATGAATACTTATCGCACGCTTTGTCATACGCATCGATAAGCTTGTCATTCATCTCGCCGTAGCTGTATGGCATAATCGAAAAACCGTCCTCCACAAATACCACTCCGCTTACCTCGCGGTTGAGCTTCTCGGCGAGTATCACAGCGGTGTTATAAAGCTCCTCGGCAGAGATGTCAGCTCTCTCTATCCCGAGCTTTTTGTCAAGCGTAGTTCCCCTGTACGCAGAGGAAAATCCCACTGTGAACACACTAAAAAACAGTGCGACGAACGAGAACATAGTTCCGCAATAAACAAGCACGTCGCGCCAGCTGTCAGCGTAATATCTGACCGCGAAGGCGACCGCCGCGACTATTATTACGGGAACGAGTATTATAAACATCTCGGCGAGCGAGAATGGTATCCAACCCGTGAGGTGAGCAAGAAACGCCCGCAAAACCGACGCGATATATCTGTTAAAGAAGTCAGAAAAACGCTCGCTAAGAAGAAAGCCGATAAACAGGCAGAGCGACGCCGCCGCGCTGATATAAAAGGCTATCGCAAACCTTGGAAGCCTTTTTGGCGTGGGGGCTGTATTATTTTCTATTTCGGATCGCTCCGAGCTTTTTTTCAAGTTCATTTTCGATATCCTCTTTGGAAAACAGTTTTTTCAGTAGCATAGCCATATCCTCGTGAAGCGGTGAGAAAAGCTCTACCGTCCTTCCGTCCGCGGGGTGTGGAAATATCAGGTGAGCCGCGTGGAGAGCGTGTCTGCCGATATCCTCGCTCGGCATGCCGTACAGCTCGTCTCCCACGATAGGACAGCCTAGACTTGCGAAATGCACCCTGAGCTGATGCGTCCTACCCGTTACGGGCTCAGCAAGGACTACCGTATTACTCTCAGAACGCATAATGACCTTGTAGGTCGTCAGCGCGAAGTCGGCTCCGTCCTCTCTGCCGCAGACCTCCCTGACGATTATACTCTCCTTGGTTCTCCGCATATAAGTTTGTATCTCGCCGCTGTCATCCTCAAGCCGTCCGTCAAGCACGGCGATATATTTTTTGCGTATTTTTTTCTCAAGCATACTCTTTGACAGCCGCGCCGCGGCTATCCTGTTCCGCGCGATTATGAGAAGTCCGCTGGTGTTTCTGTCAAGCCTGTTAACAGGTCTGAATACGTAAGGCTCTCCCGACGCGCGATATCTGAAAGCAAGGGCGTTAGCGACGGTATCGTCGTAATGACCGTGAGACGGATGCGTGGGCATATAGGGCGGCTTGTCCGGAACGACTACGTCGCCGTCCTCATAAGCAATATCAATCGGCAGGTCGAACTCCGCAATACTGCTTCCCTCCTCGCAGTCAGAGGTGTTCAACTCAAGTATATCCCCCTCTCGCAGAACGGCTCTCACCGTCACGCGCCGGGAATTGAGCAGTATTCCGTCGTCGAGAAATTTTATATGTCTTATCATTCCGCCCGAAAGACCTATGATATTACGAAGAATATGAAGAACGGTCATACCGTCGTGCTCACTGCGGGCAACAAATACCAAAACCATACCTCCCACGGAAAATATAACTCAAAGGAATACCCTTTTTATTATACCATCCGCGGGAGAATATTACAAGAACTATTGGAAATAAACTTTATTTATTTTCTACCTGCATTACAAGCGAGAGTATCTGTGCTGCCTCGCCCCTTGTAAGCTCGGCGTTTGCCGATATATTGCCATTCTCGGTGCTGAGTACACCCATATAGTTCAGCGAGGATACGGCAGAGGCGGCAAAGGCGGGAATGTCAGCCGAATCGTTAAACGTGGGTGTTATAGTGGGCGTCGCGGCGTCTATCATATTGCATACTATGACTGCCGCCTCGGCACGTGTGATAGCGTCATTAGGCAGGAAGCAGAGCTCTCCGCCCTCGTAGGTTCCCTTGATATATCCGAGCTGATACGCCGTCGCAACGTAACCTTTCATATATCCCGCGATATCGCCGTCGTCGTGGAATACAGTCTTATCAGCGTCCGACACCTCTTTTATTCCCATGGCGTTCATCGCCATAACGAGAAACTCCGAACGGCTTACAGTTTGGTCGGGATAAAAATAGGTCTCCTTGCCAACCTGCGTTCCGCTCATTATTCCTTTTTCGGTCATAGTCAGCGCCGCGTTGTAAAGGGGTGAGCTCGTCATATCCGAATACACCACCGAGGTAGTGGGCTTATTGACCGTGAGATTTACCGTCTTTGAAGCGCTGTAATTTCCGTATTTATCGCGCGCAACGTAAGTAAAGGAATCCTTTCCCGTATAATCCGCGCCGGGGGTATAGGTGTAAGCTCCGCTGGCTCTGTCGGTCATAATAAGGATTCCGTCCTTGGGATAGGAGACCACCTCTATGATTATCTCGTCTCCCTCGGGGTCGTATGCGGGAAGCGTACCGTAAAGGGTGATATTCTGATGCGTGCTTACGTTCAGCGAGGTCTCGGGAACTGCGCTGAGTGTGGGCGCGTGATTTACGCTCTCAAGCATATAAAGATTGCACTTGATATCGTAAGACGACTCCCCGAGCTTGAAACGAAAATATGACATAGTTGAGGTGTCCGACTTTGCGTTGTAGCTGAGCAGTCCGATATTTGCTCCGCTTATGGTCTGACCTTTGTTCACAACTGTAGAACCCACAAGCAGCTCCCCGTCAGCGGTTGGCGGCACTTCGGTGACTGTGATGCTATTCACGCCCGAAAGATTCATCGCCCTCGCGAAATCGTCAGCCTCAAAGCTTATCCTGTTGCCTTTTATCCCCGCCATAGCCATACTGTTCTCCTCGGCCAGAACGTAAAGCCCGTGGGATACGGGCGCGTCTCCCTCTCTCGCCGACACCGCCATAGATGCCGCAGACGCGCTTATGATGAGTGTTATCAGAAAACAAAACGAAAACAATATATTCTTTCTCATTTTTTATCCTCCAAGTTAAAAATATTTCCTCATCACAAGTCTATAATTATCGGCTCTCTTTTATGCCTGTACATAAATTTAGAGAAAAATATTTTTTGCTATTCCATTTTCTCCCGTTTTGTTGTATAATGATTGCATATCACCTGAAGAAAGGTAGCGAAAAAATGACTTGTTGCTTTACAGGACATAGAAATATATTACCCGAAAACATGAAACGTCTGCCCGAGCTTCTCGACCGAGAAATAGAGAAACTTATTGTCTGCGGAGTTGACACCTTCCGCTGCGGCGGAGCGCTTGGCTTTGACACTCTCGCTGCTTTGAAGGTGTTGGAAAAACGTAATAAATATAATTTCATCAAGCTTGAGCTTATTCTCCCCTGCGAGGACCAGACAAACGGCTGGGCGCAGAGAAACAAGGATATATACGACTATATCCGTTCAAAAGCGGACAAAGTTGAGTTCATATCCAAGACCTACACCTCTACCTGTATGCACGAGCGAAACCGCCGTCTTGCCGAGGGAAGCGATTTCTGCGTGGCATATTGCAGCTCTAAGCGCGGCGGCACGGCTTATACCTGCAATTACGCAAAAGAACACGGCGTAGAGGTCATCAATCTGGCGACGTAATAATATACAAGAGGACAGAGATTCTCATCTCTGTCCTCTTGTATATTTATAGATATTACTTTTTACGTTTTTTTGAAGCTACAGCTGCTCCGCCGAACAAACAGCTAAACGCAACGCCAATGCCTGAAAGACTTGAACCGCAACCGCTTTTTTTAACAGGCTCAGTGACCGTAGTAGTCGCGCTGGGTGTTGTTGCGGGTGTGGGGTTAAACTCTCCAATATTATCCTCAACGTGGTTTTTATCCTCGGAAGGCTCATCCTCCTTCTTGTCACCCGTATATCTCTCGTTTACAACAAACTGCGCGGAGGATACCCATTCGCTCGTTCCGAAATTTCGTCCGCGAACCAATACTCTGTCTTTATACACCTGAACGTAATAACCCTCATAGCTATCCCTGACAGACGCAGTATTGAATATCGCCGCCTCATCTCCGCCACCATACATATTTTTATCCGACTGTGTGTCAAACGCCCAGTGTGAATGTCCATTAAACATAATAATGTTCGGGTATTTATCAAGAATAGTGTGGAATCTTTCAGGATCTGTAATTCCCCACCAGCCGTCCTCAGTAGATGTTCCCGCCACGGTATTCTCCAGTCCCTGATGCAATATTACAAATACGGGACTGTCCTTGGGAACCTCCGAGAGCTTTAACTCAAGCCAATCGTACTGCTCGTCACCGAGTGAACAGGAATCTCCGGTTCTAGTCGTTCCGCCAAGTACAATACAGTAAATATCGCCTATCCGCACATCGTAATAGGGCTTATCCCAATCACTATCGTACTCATCAGGCAATATGATATTGTCCAAAAATGTAGCGATCGCTTGACCTATATTTTCATTACTCCAACCAAAGCACTCGTGATTTCCTAAGCTCACGTATACATTATCGGTAACAGTCGTACCTTCATGCAACGCCCAAAATCCCTCGTATTCACTTACTTTCGCGCCTGTGTTTACAAGATCGCCTGCAATAAACAGCGCAACAGAGTCCGGACTGTTATTGGCAATTTCGTCAAGCATTCCTTCAACGCGCTGATTCGCTGAATTATTTCTTCCGTAATGGAAGTCACTAGCAACCTGAAATTCAGCAATTAATTCGTCTTCGGGTATAACATAAGCCGAGTTCTTTGGAAGCTCTACTTGTGCGAAATCCTGGCTAATTCCAAGCGTTCCGCTGTAAGTATATATTAATAATCTTGTAGCATTTGGTGGAATAAACGTATTTGCCGTCATTTCATAGACCACTGTAGTATCACTCTTGGAAGGTATCTTGACCGGAGCGAGACGGGTATATCCCTCAAGCACACCTGAATCGTCAGCCCACCACAGAAAAAGTCCGTCGGCGTTATGATCATTCGGCAGATTGACCGTCAAAGTACCGTCAGCCATACCTACCACCTTGCCGTCAAGCTTATATTCCGCGCTGAGTGGTGCTTTAAGCGACGTATCCGACGCCGACACAGGAACTGCTCCTACGCATAGTGCCAAAGAAGCAGCCGCAACTGCCATAGACAAAAAACGTTTCATTTTCATTTTACTGTCCTCCTAATATTAAACTATTATAATTTTATTATAACAAACAACGGAAAAAATGTCAACACTTTTTATAATTTTTCAAGTTTTTTAAGCATTTTCCGCCTTGGATTTTACTCTCTTTTTTATCCTGCGGAGGTCGGTTATCATTCGACAGGTATCTCTCATCACGTGTATCTTGGAGTCCCTATGATTGATTATCTTAACGGGCATCTCGGTTATCTTATACCCGAGGATTCCCGCCCAAAGTATAGCCTCAAAATCAAAGGCAAAGCCGTCAACCTCAAGTCTTGAAAATATATCCTTAGCCGCGTCCGAGCGAAACGCTTTACAGCCACACTGCGAATCTGTCAGCTTAAATCCGCCCACAATGCAAAGCAGCTTTATATAGGTCTTGGACATTATCTTTCTCAAAAGCGTATATCCCTCGTAACCGTCCTTATGGATATTCCGTGAGCCCATAACTATCCGTGTTTCGGGCTCTGCCGAAAATATATCGTACACCCGCCCGATGACTTCTGTACCGTACGCAAGGTCTGCGTCGGTAAACATAATAATATCTCCGTCAGCTTCAAGCACGCCGTGTCTCACCGCCGCTCCCTTGCCTCTGTTTCCTCCGTAGCCGCAGACCTTGACGTTAGGCAACGCCAGCTCCTCAACTATCCGCGAGCTTTCGTCCTTAGAGCCGTCGTCAACGAATATCACCTCATAATCCTCAAAGCGCTCGCTCATATATTTATGTAATTCCTTTGCCGTTTCCCCGATTATACTGCTCTCGTTATACATCGGGATAACAAGTGATATTCTCATACCGTCTCCTCAGTTTTCTTATATACCGCAATTATTATATCCACCTCTGTGGAAAGGCTTCCGAGTCCCGCCAGCTTGTCCTTGTCTGACACTGATGTGCGCCAATAGTATGGCGTCATAGAGAACAGGTTGCTTATCTGCTCGCTTGACGTGAGCGAAATCTCATACTTGACACGTCTTTGCGCGAGAAGCTCCATTTCCACGGGCATATCCGACCTCTCCTCGTTTTCGTACACGTTATCATATATCTGTCTCTTAAGCCCCATAAGGTGCTCAGGTCCCGCGTATGCCACGAGCAGTACCCCGCCCCGTTTGAGTGCGCGGCAATATTCAGACTCTGCACAGGGGGCGAATATGTTTATGACCGCGTCGGCAGAGCCGTCCGCTATGGGAAGCTCGAAAACACTCGCAACTCCGAAAAGCGCGCTGTCAAGTCCGCCTCGCTTTGCCCTTTTCGCCGCCGACGTGACGGCATCCTTGGAAAGGTCGAAGCCTGCAAGTCGGAGGCCAAGCGGTCTTA
>JAZQWY010000036.1:0-9096 GCA_045632545.1 Eubacteriales bacterium
TCGCTGCTGAACATTCTTGACCAATATCCGCTGATACTCCCCGCAAGATACAACGACAGAGTGGCGTGCTTTACGCACGTATACATTACGTCCAATCTCTCGCTCGGTGAACAGTATCGTGCAGAGCAAGAGTCCCGCCCCGAAATCTGGAACGCACTTTTAAGACGCATTGACAAGGTTTACGCCTACCACGCCGACGGTACGGTAGATGAAATCGATTTCAAGTAAGGAGGGATAAGCTATGAGATACGAGGACAAGGAACGGCTGAATCAACAAACGCAAAAGAAGTACCTATGGCTACGGTTGGTAAACGGATGTAAATCACTTGTTCAGAAGAAAGAGCGTATTTTCGTTCTGTGGTTTTTCTACCCACTCTCCATACTCATTTGGTATTTGTTCAAATCCAATCTCGGTCTGGAGGATATTCCTCTGATTTCTCCCGTTTTTATTGTCCTCGTTGATCTGATGCTTCCGGCACTACTCATCGGCGGTACGTTCTTCATACTCATTCTGTTTGGAACACCTTATGGGTTCAACCAGACCTCAAACGAGTTTCAGCGAATCGGTATGACGAACTCTGCCGGTGAGGTGCCAATGCTTCTGACGCGAACACAGGACAAAAGACACAGTAACGTGGAGATATTAGAGTTTGATACCGTTGGCATACCGCTGACAGAGTGGGAGAATGACCGAGGATATATTGAAGCGGCATTGAACGTGAATATCGTCAAGATAATCGAGGGCAGAAACAAACGAAGGATTTTGCTCCACGTAGTCCCCGCTGACAGCGGATTGCCCGATTTTATTGAGTGGGACGATAGGTATTTAACCGATGATGACTCCATACTCATTCTTGGAAAAAGCCAACTCGGTTTGGAGAGCGTGGATCTATCCAAGATACCGCACATTCTGCTCGGCGGCTCGACCGGAAGCGGCAAAAGCATACTTCTGAAAGTCTTGCTCGTGCAGTCCTTAAAGAAAAACGCGATTGTCAGCATATCAGATTTTAAGGGTGGCGTTGACTTTCCGAGAGTGTGGCACGACAAATGCAAGATGTGCTTTGACGAGGACACACTGCTCACGCTTCTTACAGAACTGACCGACGAGCTGGAACGCCGAAAAACGCTATTCAGGGACACCGGATGCGCAAACATAGGCGATTATAATAAGCGCAGCGCAGTCCGACTGCAACGCCATATTTTCGCCTGTGACGAGGTTGCCGAGGTGCTTGACAAAACGGGCTTAACGAAGGAGCAAAAAGAAAGAATCGGTCTGATAGAAACCCGACTCTCGATTATCGCCCGACAAGGACGAGCATTCGGTATTCACCTCATACTCGCCACGCAACGCCCCGATGCCAATATCCTATCGGGACAGATCCGTAACAACATCGACTGTCGTGTATGCGGCAGAGCCGACACAATACTATCCCAAATTATCCTGGATAATACCACTGCCGCCGAGCAAATCCCGAAGGATAAGGCAGGCAGATTCATTCTCCACGACGGTACGGTGTTTCAGGGATTTTGGGTGGATGATAGCCAATTATGACATAACGGACAAGACGTCCGGAATATTTTTTAGAAAGGTGTGATCTTATGGCACACGCAATCAACATCAAAATTTATCGCAAAAGGAAGGTGGTCGCCTATGACGACCTATCGCACAGAAACACGGGAGATCCTTGTGCTCGGGCAAAAGCTCACGCTCGTCAATACGACACCAGAGCACCGAGCCGATGAGCGACGAGCCATCAAACGAGAAATCGAATCGACGCTTTACGAGGTTTTCCGCAAATATGTGTCAAATAGGACTTGAAAAATAGGAGCTACTGGCGTATAATTATAGATGTCAGTAGCTCCGCTTCTTTTTGCGAGGAAGGGAGTTTTAGTGAGTCTTTACGACGCAATTTATACAAGACAATCGGTTGACAGGATAGACAGCATATCCGTAGAAAGCCAGGTTGAATTCTGCAAAAAGGAAGTGATCGGACAACAGATCAAGGTCTACACGGACAAGGGATACAGCGGAAAGAATATTGACCGCCCCGCATTCTCGGAAATGCTTCGGGATATTCGGGCAGGCAAAATACGGCGAGTGATCGTATACAGACTCGACCGTATCAGCCGTTCGGTTTTGGATTTTGCCAATGTGATTGACATTTTCCAAAAGCACCATGTGGAGTTTGTCAGTACGATGGAAAAATTCGATACGGGTACTCCCATCGGTAAGGCGATGCTGATGATCGTTATGATATTCGCGCAGTTGGAGCGTGAAACCATTCAGCAACGTGTCATTGATGCTTATGCCTCAAGGAGCAAGCGCGGCTTTTATATGGGCGGACGAGTACCGTTTGGCTTTACGCTCAAGGACACCGTGATTGACGGGATACGCACTAAAATGTACGAGCCGATTGAGCACGAGGCGGAGGTGGTACGCTTGATTTATTCGATGTACGCCGAGCCACAAACGTCCTTCGGTGACGTGATTCGCCAGCTTGAAGCGATGGGCATTACCAAGCGCGACGGCAATTTGTTCAATAGAAGCCGTTTGCGCGATCTCGTGATCAATCCCGTATACGTCCGCGCAGACTACCGCTTATACGATTTTTTCAAGGCACAAGGCACGAATATTGCCAATATTCCCGAGGATTTCATTGGTACGAACGGCGCATATCTTTATTCGGGTACGGACACTAAGCGCAAGACGGTTTCTCTTGAGGGACACAATTTAGTTCTCGCTCCACACGAGGGACTTGTGGACTCGGACGTGTGGATCAAATGCCGCTCCAAGTGCCTCAATAACAAGAGCGTGGCAAAGCCCGTCAAGGCAAAAGCGACCTGGCTTGCGGGCAAGATCAAGTGCGCTCATTGCGGTTATGCGCTGACCGCCAAGATCTACCGTTGCAAGACGAAATCCGATAACCGCTATTACCTTTGCACCAACAAGTATCATGCGGGCGGATGCCATTTCGGCTCGTTGGATGCCGACGTGGTAGATGCGGTGGTATTTGAAGAAATGCAGAAAAAGTTAGCAGAATTTGCAACTCTATCGGCACAAAGAAACGCTGGTTACAATCTCCAAGTTATTAAACTCAAAACGAGAATCGAGGAGATTGACAAGGAGATCGCCGCCCTGCTTGATAAGGTCGTTTCGGCAAATGCTACGGTTATGGAATACATAAATAATCGTGTGTCCGACCTTGATACCGAAAAGAAAAAGCTGTACGCGGAGATCGCACAGTTTGACGAGCGTGATACCGACCGAGTGGGCGAGATCACCGACTATATGGAACATTGGGAAGAACTGACCGTAAGCGATAAAATTACGGTCGTGGACTGTCTGATCGAGCGCATCGACGCATCAAAGGATAGTTTGAACATCAAATGGAAAATTTAAAAATAATGGATATCGCAAAATCCATTCTCCTTTGATTGTTTCGCCGACAGTATAAGAATTGCTCAGGATCACCTCGATTCCAAGAATTTCTACGCTTGTAATCCGTCATTTGACAAAAATATGCCCCGCAAATAAGTTAATACTGACTTTTAAGCCGACACAATCCCCCCGAGCCGCAAATTAAATTTGCGGCTCGGATTTTTTGCTCAAGGATAAGTCGATTTTTTTGATAATCATATTGTAAATGTATGAATTATATGGTAAAATATCAATAATCATATTAATACGCGAAAGGTTTTATAAATGCTCTCAACAGTTTTCAGCGCAGGATTATTCGGCATTGACGGTTATATAGTTACGGTGGAATGCAACGCCCAGTCACGCATACCCGCCTTCGAGCTTGTGGGACTGCCCGATCTTGCCGTTAAGGAAGCAAAGGAAAGAGTACGCACCGCTTGTGAGAACAGCGGCTTTCGTTTTCCCGAGCTGGCTCTTACCATAAATCTCGCCCCAGCGGACAGGCGCAAGGAGGGCTCTGCTCTCGATACCGCTATATTGCTATCCATTCTCCGTTGCGGAGGAATAGTCCGCCACGAGGTCGACTTTGCAAATAAATGCTTTACGGGTGAGCTATCACTCTCGGGTAAGCTACGCCCCGTAAAGGGCGTGATTTGTATGTGCGCCTCCGCTAAGGACGCAGGGATAAAAGAATTCTACGCTCCCACGGAAAACGCCGCCGAGGCGTCCGCTGTAGAAGGGATAAAGGTCTACGCAGTAGACAATATAAAACAGCTCGTCGAGCATCTCAACGGAACAGCGCCGCTGTCTCCTGTGAGATACGAGGGTTCTAAAGCGCAAGCGGACATCTCGAGCGCGAATATCGACTTTTCCGACGTCCGAGGTCAGGCTATGGCGAAGCGAGCCATGGAGATAGCCGCCGCGGGCGGACATAACATACTTCTTATAGGTCCTCCGGGGACAGGAAAATCCATGTTGGCTAAAAGACTTCCCACCATTATGCCCCCGATGACCTTTGACGAGGCTATAGAGACTACCAAGATACACTCGGTGGCGGGAACTCTCCCTGAAAACGTATCTCTGCTTTCAACAAGACCGTTCCGTTCTCCTCACCACACGATGAGCACGGTAAGCCTTGTGGGCGGAGGTATAAATCCGCTACCCGGAGAGGTATCGCTCTCACATAATGGAGTTCTTTTTCTTGACGAGCTGCCCGAGTTTCCAAAGGCGGTCACGGATGCGCTCCGCCAGCCGATAGAAGACAGACAGGTGACTATAACCCGCGCCAACGGCAGAGTGACATATCCTTGCTCATTTATGCTCGTGGGAGCTATGAATCCCTGCAGATGCGGATATTTCGGTCACCCCACGCAAAAATGCACCTGCAGTGAGCACGACGTCAAGAGATACATCTCGAAGATAAGTGGACCTATGCTCGACAGGATAGATATTCAGATAGAACTGCCCTCTCTGTCGTATGACGAGATAAATCAAAGCAGTGCAAGCGCGGAGACCTCCGCGCAGATACGCGAGCGCGTGTGCGCCGCGAGAGAATTCTCGCAGAAGCGGCTTGGCGAGGACAACAGGATATTCTGCAACGCTCAGCTCAGCGCGGCTGATATCAAAAAATACTGCAAGATGACCGACAGCGCGGGTACGCTGTTGCGCGCGGCGTATGACCGAATGGGAATGTCGGTGCGTGGATACGACCGCATTATGCGCGTAGCGCGGACGATAGCTGACCTTGACGAAAGCGAGATAATCGATGCCAAGCATATCGCAGAAGCGATACAGTATCGCAGTCTTGATAAAAAATATTGGGGATAAAATATGGAACTTAAACAGCTTATAATATCTCTCTGCTCTCTTATGTCGATATCGGGACACGAGTCGAGAAGCCTTGAGAGCGTCAAAGTTCTCGTTGATAAATACTTTGATGAGATAAAAACCGATAATGTGGGAAACATACTCCTTATCCGCAGGTGCGGCAAGGAGAGAGCCGCTAGGGTGCTTATAGACACACATTTTGACGAAATAGGTATGCTTGTCACGGGTATACACAAAGGCGGATTTCTCAGCGTCACGTCGGTAGGCGGCATCGATCCGTCTATCCTTCAGGCGACCGACGTTGTGATATACGGCAAGGAAACCATACGGGGTATTATCGCCTCCACGCCCCCTCACCTCTGTAAGGATGGTGATGAAAAGAAGCTCTGTGAGATATCAGAGCTTCTTATAGACACGGGATACGGCGAGGACGAGATAAGGGAGATAGCCCCCGTTGGAACTCCCGTGGGCTTCGTTCCCCGCTACACCGAGCTTATGGGCGAAAATCTCTGCGGAAAGAGCTTTGATAACAAAGCCTGTGCCGCGGCGGCTATCTACGCCCTCTCTAAACTACAAGCATCAGCTCTTGCCGCAGACGTTTATCTTCTGCTTTCCTGCCACGAGGAGACCTTGCGCGTAGGCGGCGTGGCGGCGGGCGCTTTCGCTATAGAGCCCGACTACGCTATGGTCATTGACGTAAATCTCGCTTCGGTGCCCGACACGCCGAGATACGAGACTGTTGATTACGGAAAAGGTCCCTCGATATCTATATCTGCGGTCTGTGACCGCAGACTGACACGAATGGTTGAGCAGCTATGCCGCGATAAGGGAATAGCATTCACACGTATTGCCTCACCCGCAAGCACGGGAACAAACACTCCCGCGCTGAATCTTACGGGGCGCGGCGTTCCCACGGCGGATATCGGTCTCCCTCTTAAAAGTATGCACACCTACAACGAGAGCTTGAAGCTTAGTGACGTATACGAGCTCGCGGCGCTCGTCCGCGAATTCGTCTGCTCGGACAAAATAATGGAGGCGTTTACGGTATGACAAAATATTCAGGAACAGAGCTTCTTCGTCAGCTTTGCCTCGCCTTCGGTCCCTCGGGATGCGAGGACAACGTAGCTGACATTATAAAGGAACAAATTGAGGATAGCTGCGACAGTCTGTATTCCGACAGACTAGGAAACGTGATAGCCCTTATCGGAACTGGAAAAAATGACCGACAGAGGCTTATGATATCGGCGCATATGGACGAGGTCGGGTTTATGATAAATCAGATAACCGACGATGGATATCTGAAATTTGACACGGTTGGCGGTATCGACGAAAGAGTTCTCTGCGGAAAGAACGTGATACTCGGAGACGAGATAAACAAGATAGCGGGAGTAATCACCTCAAAGGCGATACATCACAAGAAAAAGTCCGAGAGAGGCGATATCACTCCCATAAACTCTATGTATATCGACATAGGGCTTGAAAGCCGAGAGAACGCACTCAAATATCTCGATATAGGCGCTTACGGAACTTTTGATTCCGAGTTTATAGAATTCGGCAAGGACGGCAGAAGGATAAAATGTAAGGCTATCGACGACAGGCTCGGGTGCGCCGTTATGGTAGAAGTAATGCGCCGTATATACCCTGTCCGTGACACACTTCCAATTGACGTGTACTTCTGTTTCACAGTCCGTGAGGAGATAGGTATATCGGGAGCGCAGGTGGCAGCGCAGACAGTGCTTCCCAGCCACGCTATTGTGCTTGAGACCACTGCTGTAGCTGACATCTCCAACGTTCCCGAAAGCTCCGGAGTAGCTATTCAGGGCGAGGGCGGAGTTATCTCGCTTATGGACCGTTCCACTATATACGACCGCGAATTCGTAAGCTTTGCTCTTGACGTAGCCGCGCAGCGCGGTATAAAGACGCAGATAAAGAAATATGTGTCGGGCGGGAACGACGCCGCCCACATACACAAGAGCGCCGCGGGTGTACGCACACTTGCGCTGTCCGCGCCCGTAAGATATCTCCACTCCCCTGCCTGCGTTGCCGACAGAGAGGACTATCTCTCAATGATAGAGCACCTCTGCGCTATTCTTGAGCAGTGGCAATTCACAGAATAAATCTAAGGAGAACGATATGTATAATACGCTTAAAACTCTCTGCCTCATTCCCTCGGTCTCAGGACGCGAGGACGCGGTCAGAGATAAAATAAAGGAAATGATAGCTCCCTTCACCGACGAATGCTATACCGATAATCTGGGTAACCTTATCGGTGTGAAGAAGGGCGTGAGCGAGAACAGAAAAAAGGTAATGCTCTGCGCACATATGGACGAAATAGGCTTTATGGTCACTTATATTGAGGATAACGGATTTATCCGCGTATCGACTATCGGCGGTATAAACCTTGTGGCGGCGGCTTACTCACAGGTGGTATCCGAGAGAGGTGTCAGGGGTGTGATAGTGCCCGAAAGCGGCGTGAAGGCGTCGGATTTCACAGCCGACAAATTCGTTATCGACATAGGAGCAAAATCACGTAAAGACGCTGAAAAAAAGGTAAAGATAGGCGACTTCTTCGTTGTCGCCCCATCTCTCGCAAAGCTCTGCGGAAGCAGAGTTTGCGGAAGACCTATTGACGACAGAATAGGCTGCGCCGTTATAATAAAGCTGGCGCAGAAGCTCTCAAAAGCTACTTCCAAACACGATATTTACTACGTTTTCTCGGTTCAGGAGGAGGTCGGTTGCAGAGGCGCGAAGCCTGCGGCGTACGGCATATACCCAGATTACGCACTCGTTTTCGACGTTACGGGCACGGGAGATACAGTAGGCGCGAAACCTATGGAATGCGCTATCGGCAAGGGCGCGGCTATCAAGATAAAGGACAGCTCGGTCATCTGCCACACAGAGGTTGTCGAGCTGCTTCGCAGAGCCGCCGTGGAAAACAAGATACCCCACCAATTTGAGATACTGACCTACGGCGGAACAGACACGAGCTCAATACAAATGTCAGGCGCGGGAACACGCGCGGGGGCGCTCTCTATCCCCACAAGATATATCCACTCGTCAGTTGAGACTGCAGACCTTGCGGATGCTGAGTCTTGTGTGGAGCTGAGCGCCGCATTCATAAAGATGTTATAAAAAACGGAGATAAAAATGAACTTTTCAAAGAAAATAATCGACCTTGCCGCAGAGGCTGAGAAAGCACTATCCGAAAGATTTGCGAAAGTAGACGCGATATCGTTCGCAAACACCGAAAAAATAATGAATTCCTTCAAGGAATACCGCGTCAGCGAGGCTATGTTCAATCCCACCAGCGGATACGGCTACGACGACCGAGGCAGAGATACCCTTGACCTCATCTGGGCTGACGTTATGGGTGCGGAATCCGCTTTTGTAAGACACAATATCGTCAACGGCACACAAGCACTGACCATAGGTCTTTTCGGACTCCTCCGCCCCGGGGACATTATGTTCTCTATCGCAGGAAAGCCCTACGACACGCTTGACGAGGTCATAGGAAACACGGGGCGTGCGGGAGATGGCTCTCTGCGAGACTTCGGAGTTGAATATAAGCAGTGTGACCTTCACCCCGACGGAAGCTTTGATTTTGAGCGTATCCGTTCTGTTCTTGAGGAGTACGGCTCTAAGATAAAGGTAGTGTTTATTCAGCGTTCAAAGGGATATCTCAACCGCAAGACACTCAGCGTGGCACAGATAGCAGAAGCTGTGAAATTCGTCAAAGCTATCTCCCCAGACTCCTACGTAGTTATTGACAACTGCTACGGCGAGTTCACCGAGACCGCTGAGCCCACCGCCTACGGAGCCGATATGATAATCGGCTCGCTTATCAAAAATCC
>JAZQWY010000037.1:0-8607 GCA_045632545.1 Eubacteriales bacterium
CTCTCGGCTCTCGCTAGGACACCACTAAGAGTTACGTCGCCTGCCATCTCGTCGTGGATTGGGGCTCTGTCGTCTCCGTCTCCCTTGTCGGTCCTTCTGATAAGAGCCGATAGCGTAAGTCCGACCGATGCGGTAAACAGCATAGCTGCCGCCGCTGCCACTATCAACGCCCTGCGAAACATGGGGGTTCTGCGGACTGCGTTTTCCGCGTTCATCGCTTCGGCAACGAGAGCGTCGTCAATAAGCCCTATCTCGTCAAACAGATATTCGGCTTTTCTCATTCTGTCGCTCATAGCAGTCCCTCCATCTCCAGTATCTCACGCAAGGACTGACGCGCTCGTGAAAGTATGCTCTTAACGCTTCCGGTTTTCATTCCCAAGCGCTTGGCTATCTGCTCTATCGGCTCGGAATAAAAATATCTGCGTATGAATATCACTCTCTTTTTTTCGTCAAGCCCTCTGAGAAATCGGTCAAGCGATTCCTTTAGTCTGCCGTTTTCATATTCCGACACAACGTCAGACTGCGATGGTATGCACTCGCTCAGCTCCTCAATGAGCCTATCTGCTCCCCCGCGTTTCTGACTGTGAGCCGCGCGGTAACGCGATATCGATATACGCCGCGTTATCTTCGAGAGAAACGCGCCGAGATAGGTCGGTCTCTCCTCGGGCATACTCTGCCACGCCGCCGCGTATGTATCGTTCACACACTCCTCAGCGTCCTCCGCCGAGGACAGTAGCGAGAATGATATTGAGTTCAGCATCCTGCCGTATTTTCTGTCGGTCTCGATTATTGCCGACTCCAAGCGCGCCCAATAAAGGTCAACTATCTGATAATCCTCCATTTTGGCCTCCGTTTCCTGTTTTTTCAGGCCTCTACCTGATATGTCGCAGTTTTTTGCAAAAGGTTGCAGCTTTATGAAAAAATTTTTCGATATTTTTTTGGTAGCCATATAAAAATCTTAATCAATAGCCCCGCGGACAGCCCTTTCGATACACTTTGGTACGAGAAAAATTTTTATTTTTTGTTAAATTACTATTGATTTTTGCTAAAATATGTGATAAAATTAATGCGTTAATGACTTTTAACGTAAAATACTTCGCCATTTGGGGTGAAGCATAATGATTCGGAGGTTTAATAATGGGTCCTTTTGAAATTATTCTCGGTATCGCGCTTTTGGTGCTGTCTGTCGCTCTTGTTGCTTGCGTTCTTTCTCAGTCCAGCAAGGATAGAAGGCTTTCAGGCTCTATCACCGGCGGCGCGGGAACCTTCCTCGGCAAGGGAAAAGGAAAGAAGAACGATAAGATACTCAGCACGATAACAACTGTTCTTACGTTTGTTTTCGTCGCTATTATGGTCGTTATGTATATCCTTATCGCAAAAGCTTATTGACAGTTATTTGCGAAAAACATTTTTCGGGGTTATTGCGAAACGCAATAACCCCGAATTATTTTTTTATCCCACCGTGCCGTGTAACCAAGATAGAGAAACCCTGCATGGCAAGGCGGTGTCCTATCGCATGCTTTACTGCTCCCAACGTCCTGCGCTTACTGTCGAGACAAGTCAATCGAGGATAAGCGAGGGAGGTCTGCAAACCACATTTGATCTCTTTTTTCGGACTCCTTTTTCTATTTGTAGGTTTTTTTCAAGATTATCACGCACAAGGCAGGATTTTTTCGCACTACGGTTTTACGCGTCGTAGTCTATTTCCTGTGAGAAAAGATCGTCAAAGTAATCGGCGATATCGTCAAGCTCGTCATCATCGTCGACGGTAACAAGAATGTCTTCTCCGTCCTCGTTGGCGAGCTTCAGGATAATATATTCAAGCACGTCGCTATCGTCATTCTCGTCCTCGTTCACAGGAATCATAGCGAAATACTTTTCTCCGTCTCTTTCGCACTGACCGACCATTTCAAACTCTATCTCATTTCCTTCCTCGTCAGTCAGGGTAAAGTAATCGTTTTCCATTACATTTTCGTCCATTTTCCGAACCTCCTTATTGAACTCTTTATACTGTTTATATTTTATTATAAATCTCTTATAAAGTCAACAGTTTTGACCGAATTTATTTTCAGAAGTCCAAAATATCAGACAAAATAAAATTACTCACGAAAAATCCCTTGTCGCTGAATGCCGTCTTTCGGCAATTCCTGACGATATATCCGTCCTTCTCATAGCGAGAGAGCCTTTCGCCGTAGACCTCGTCAAAGCTGATGCCGAATTCCCTCTCGAATTCCTCGCTATCCACACCCTCGCTCATTCGCATACGGAGCATAACGTATTCTGTCATTCTCTCGGACGGCGTTATCTCGGCTCTCTCACATACGATGTCACGTCCACTGATATATCCATCTATATCCCTCGAATTAGCGAAACGAACCCCCTCAAAATAAGAGTGCGCCGACACGCCAAGACCCAGATAGTCCTCGCCCTTCCAATATTTTATATTATGCCTTGACTCGTATCCCTCTCGAGCGAAATTACTTATCTCGTATTTAGTGTACCCGAAATTCCCGAGATATTCCGTACAGAGCATATACATTTTGTATTCGTCGTCCTCGCTCGGCAGAACCAATCTGTCTCCCATTTTTCCAAAAGGAGTTCCCTCCTCCACCTTAAGCCCATAAGCCGATATGTGCTCCGGAGACAGCGAGACCGCCTCGGAGAGCGTTCTTTCAAATGAAGCCACGGTCTGACGAGGTATTCCGTACATAAGGTCGACGCTGATATTATCAAATCCTGCCTGACGCGCCTCTCGGTACGTCCGCACAAAATTCTCAAAGCTGTGTACCCTTCCAAGCGCGCGAAGCTCGTCCTCGTTTGCGCTTTGAAGCCCCATGCTCAGTCGGTTAACGCCAAGAGCGCGAAGCGCGCTAAGATATTCAAGGTCAGCCGTTGCGGGATTGCACTCGCTACTGACCTCACTTCTCTCTGTCAGCGAAAAGCTCTTGACCAGCGCATTTATTATCTTCTCAAAATCGGATATCGAAAGTAACGTAGGCGTTCCTCCTCCGAAATATACGGTGTCCACAGACCGATCACGGCATTTCTCGCCCCAACGCTCTATATCACGGCAAAGAGCCTCCGCGTACCTGCTCATTAGCTCACCGTCACTCTTTGGGAACGAGCAAAAATCGCAATATAAACACTTCTGCACACAAAAGGGCACGTGCAGATAAATTCCAAGCTTTTTCATAAAAATCCTCGCAAAATCACCGAAATAGCCTTCTCATGCCGAGAGAACAGCATTTGCTTCGCAAACCATCGAAGACAGCGATGCGGAGCAGTCTTTCAGTTGATAGTTATCTTCACATCTCCCGTATCTGTCGTAATCTCACATATGCCGCCCGTAACCATATCAGGAACCTCTTTTTCGCCCGTATCCGTGTTGACAACAAATACCTTTTCCGAAAGCAAACTTCCCTCAACGTCACCCGTGTCTGTCTCAACGAAAATCTCGGCGGCGTCCGAGCCTTCAAACTTCACGTCACCTGTACTTCTATCAATAGAAAACTTTTCCTTGGCAATAACGTTATTCAAAGAAATATCACCCGTATCTCCGCTTGACATAAGGTTTTTGCACGTAACGTTTGTCAGATAGGTTTTACCCGTAGACACACCGACTGTAATATCACCCTCGCACCTCACGTCCAAAACAGTCACACTGCCCGTGGAAACCGAAAGGTCAAGTGAGCCCGCGGATATGCTTTCAAGAGATATTTTTCCCGTAGTCGTCTTGATTTTTATAACTTCCGAAGCCGAAGCCAAGTTCATTACGTCTCCTGTACTTTCCGAAATATCAATGCTCGTAAAATTAAAATCCTTAGGTATCTCAACGTCGCCAGTACTCGATTTTACCGAAAGCGCGCCGTATTCTCCCTGCGGAATATACACCGTTATCTTCGGAGTGCCGAAATTGATACCTATATGCTCATACCATTTTCTCGTATCGACGACCTCAACCACAAGCGTACCGTCCGCTACCGTAACCGAATGCTTTATATTTTTCTCCTCGTAGCACTCTACGGAGGATATTGAATTTTCGGACGGAGCTAACACAATATCAGCGGTGTTTGTAACTATTGAGATGTTTTTGTAATTCTCAGTTATTTCATAATTGTTTGTTTCATATTTGTTCGTTGATAATTTCGTGAAATCCCATTCCCGCATCGTCATCACAGCTCCAAAAATGATACAACCAAGCAATATTAGAGAAGCGGCTATAATAAGCCATATTTTCGTTGCCCTACTCATTATGATTTCTCCTTTCCCACAAAACACTTTTTAATTCCCAAAGCAATCTTTTTGGTAAGCAGTATAATGCCTTTTGTTGCCGCCTTGCATCCAAAAAACATGAAGATAGCGAGTCCTGCGCAAACTAATCCCGCGCCGACCATGGCAATTCCCACAAGACTGTTACCTTGACAGATAAGGATTACACTCGCGGCTACGCCGCCAAGAGCGCAGCCAATGAGCGAACCAAATACCGCCCACAGGGAAATTATAACAGACCATAGCACGACATAGAGCGCAAGCATCACGGCAAAAGCCGCGACAGCCAACGAAAGCCATATTGGAGAACCAAGCACTAAAAGCAGGATCTCCCACACCTTCATCTGCCTTTTCGGTTTGATTTTTTCTTTTGCGAGCTTTGCAAGAGGAATATCCGCCACTATCTGTATCGATATATCGTCTACAGAGCCGATTTGCGAGACGGCATCTTCCTCTGTCAGCCCTTCTTCTATTCTGTCATCAATCATTTCGCTATAAAAATCAAGGCGTTCTTCCACGTCTTGTTTAGGCAAGCCTGATAGCTTTGCCCGAAGCCTATCAAGAAATTCTTGTTTACTCATTTTCCTCATCCCCCCTGATTACAAATTGATACATAGACATAACCTCACGCCACTCGTACTTGAAATCTTCGATACGCTCAAGTCCCGCCTTCGTGATATGATAATATTTTCTCAGTCTGCCGCCGTGCTCCGATGTGCGCACAGTCAGCATTTCGGAAAGCTCCAAGCGTTTCAGTATCGTATATAGCGTCGATTCTGACATTTCAATATACGGCTTCATATCTTTGATGATTTTATATCCGTATGAATCTTCATTCTTGATAGCGGCTAACACGCACACATCAAGCAATCCTCGCTTTAATTGAACATCCATAGCATACTCCTCCTTGCGTAATACATCATATCACGAAGTATTGTTTTTGTCAACAGAAAAGCAAAAATTTTTAGAAAAAACGGCAGAAACTTTTACGTTCCTGCCGTTCTTAATTATTTTATTTTGTATCGACATAGTTATATCCGCATCAATTATCGTCGTCCAATTTAAGCACAGCCATAAACGCCTCAGGGGATACCTGAACAGAGCCGAGCTGGCGCATCTTCTTTTTACCCTCCTTCTGCTTTTCAAGCAACTTCTTCTTTCGGGTAATATCACCGCCGTAGCACTTAGCAAGTACGTCCTTACGCATAGCCTTGACGGTCTCACGCGCGATTATCTTAGAGCCTATCGCCGCCTGTATCGGCACTTCAAAGAGCTGTCTCGGGATATTATCCTTCAGCTTCTCCGCGATACGTCTCGCTCTGCCGTAAGCCTTCTCCTCGTGAACGATAAAGGAGAGCGCGTCTACCTGCTCTCCGTTGAGCAAAAAATCAAGCTTGACGAGCTTACTTGGAACGTAATCCCCAAGCTCGTAATCAAGCGACGCGTATCCGCGCGAACGACTCTTGAGCGCGTCAAAGAAATCGTATATTATCTCATTCAGAGGCAAATTATAGTGAAGCTCCACTCGATGTGAGTCGATATATTTCATATCGATAAAGGTTCCTCTCCTGTCCTGACAAAGGTCCATAAGTCCGCCGACGTACTCTGTGGGAGTTATAATACTCGCCTTTACTATCGGCTCATACGCCACCTCTATCTCGTCAGCCGAAGGGTAATTCGAGGGATTATCTATACGTACTTTCTCCCCGCCCTTCTTCTCTATTTCATATATAACCGAGGGTGCAGTAGTGATAAGGTCAAGATTGAACTCCCTCTCAAGCCTTTCCTCGATTATCTCCATATGGAGAAGTCCGAGAAATCCGCACCTGAAGCCAAATCCCAAAGCAATAGATGTCTCAGGCTCGAAGATGAGCGCCGCGTCGTTGAGTTGGAGCTTCTCGAGCGCGTCTCTAAGGTCTCCGTATTTCGCTCCGTCAGCGGGATATATTCCCGCGTACACCATAGGCTGGACAGCCTTGAAGCCGGGCATCGCTTCGGCGGCGGGTCTGTCGTCGTGTGTGACCGTGTCTCCCACTCTCGTATCCCCGATATTCTTTATCGAAGCCGTGATATATCCAACCTCACCCGCACTCAGCACCTCAGCCTTCTTCAGCCCGAAGGGCGCCATATATCCCACATCCACCACGTCAAAGGTAGCGCCCGTGTTCATAAGCCTTATCTTGTCTCCGCTTCTCAGCGTACCGTCCACAACACGAACGTATACGACAACCCCAAGGTAGCTGTCGTAATACGAATCGAATATCAGCGCCTTCAGCGGAGCGTCAGCGTCTCCTTCGGGGGAAGGAATATTCTCCACTACCGCCTCGAGCACCTGCTCTATATTCAATCCCGTCTTTGCCGATACCGCAGGGCAATCCTCCGCGGGAATTCCTATAACGTCCTCTATCTCGGCTCTCACCTTGTCGGGGTCTGCCGAGGGAAGGTCTATCTTGTTTATAACGGGCACTATCTCAAGATCGGAATCCACCGCGAGATAAGCGTTCGCAAGTGTCTGCGCCTCTATTCCCTGTGTTGCGTCCACAACAAGAAGCGCACCGTCGCACGCATTGAGCGAGCGCGACACCTCATAATTAAAGTCCACGTGACCTGGGGTGTCGATAAGGTTAAAGACGTAGTCTTCGCCGTCCTCCGCCTTGTAATCAAGACGGACGGCGCGCGCCTTTATCGTAATTCCCCTCTCTTTTTCGAGGTCCATATTATCGAGTATCTGCTCTTCCATATCGCGCTTCGATACAGTCTGAGTAGCCTCAAGAATCCTATCGGCAAGAGTTGACTTTCCGTGGTCTATATGGGCGATTATTGAAAAGTTTCTTATATTTTTCTGTTTCCCACTGTTTGACATCAATTTTTCTCCGTAATTTTATTATACAGATACATTATATAATATTCCGCGATTTTTCTCAATAGTTTTTTGAAATTTTTATTTTTGTATGATGTTTTTTGAGCAAAAATACGGTTTGATTTTAGTTTTTTCAAATTTAGTCAATATTTGTCTTAAAAATTTCCAATTTTGACTTGAAAAAAATATAAATATGTCCTATAATATCATTGTAAAGTTCTACTTTGAAAGGAGATCAACATATGAAAAAAATAAACTTCGCCATAATAGGATATGGCGGACAAGGTAATTGGCATGCAAAACAGATGCGGAACAGCGATGTAGTCAACCTTGTCGGAATATATGACATAAAAGATACACGCATACAGTTTGCCAAGGAAAATGGCATACACGCATATTCCTCACTTGAGGAGCTTCTCTCCGATAAGGAAATAGATGCGGTAACTATTGCCACACCAAACGACGTTCACAAGTCTTTATCCATAGAGGCTATGAAATCAGGCAAGCACGTTGTTTGCGAAAAGCCCGTCACGCTCTGTTGCAGTGATTTTCAGGAAATATGTGATGCTTCTGAAAAATACGGTAAGCTGTTCACTATACACCAGAACAGAAGATGGGACTGCGACTATCTGATGATGAAGGACATTTACGCATCGGGCAAACTCGGTAATGTGTTTAATGTTGAATCCAGAGTTCAGGGTTCCAGAGGTATCCCTGGAGATTGGCGAGGAATCAAAAAATACGGTGGCGGAATGCTCTTTGATTGGGGCGTACACCTTATCGACCAGATGATGGGAATAGTCTATGACAGACGCATCGAAAAGTTGTACTGCCGTTTTGATCACATCACAAATGACGAGGTCGATGACGGATTTAAGCTTGACCTTTATTTCGAGGGCGGTCTCACTGCAAGGATTGAGGTCGGAACCTCCAATTTCATATCTCTACCCCGCTTGTATATGGCAGGTACTGAGGGTAGCGCTATAATCAACGGCTGGACAGATGATTGCAAACTCGTCACATGTGAACAGTGGCACGAGAAGGATGTTGTTCCCGTTATGAACGCGGCAGGTCTTACAAAAACCATGGCTCCAAGAAACGCAAAGACCACTACCGAGTCAGTTATTCAGCTCCCCGAGTCCGATGTTCACGATTTCTACAGAAACTTCTGCGCTGCTATCCGCGGCGAGGCTGATATGATAGTCACCCACGCGCAGGGTATGCGAGTTCTTAAGATAATAGAGGCGGCGTTTGAGTCTGACAGACTTGGCGCGCCCGTCGAGATGGACGATAAGATAGTTTGATTGCTTTGTCACAAAAAGCCGAAACTCCTCATAATATGATATCGAAGGGGCAATTCCCCTCGATACTATAAACGGAGGGCTCGAAGATGAATAACTGCTTGTGCAATCTCTTTGATGACAACTGCATCTGGATCATAATCATTGCTCTTATTCTCATTTTCTGCTGCAACGGCT
>JAZQWY010000038.1:0-11557 GCA_045632545.1 Eubacteriales bacterium
ACGAGGTCATCAGTTCGATTCTGATTACCAGCCCCACAGGAAAAGCTCCGCAGAAGGAATTCTGCGGAGCTTTTTGCAATTTTCTACTATTCCTCGGACATCCCGCAAAGGTGATTTATGAACTGTTGGGCGGTCCTGCCCGAGATTCCTCCGTGGCGGAGCTCCCATTTGTGAGCCTCGGCGATTATCTCCTCTCGGCTCAGCTTTATCGAGTCGTGTCTTGCGGCAAGCTCGAGGACTATATTCTCAAATTCAAGCTTAGAGGGCTTGAAATATCCTATCGAAAGTCCAAAGCGGTTAACGAGGGAGAGCTTTTCCTCCACTGTTTCGGCGCGGTGGACGTCGTCCAGATATTCCGAATCGTTCTTATCCTTGAAGCTCTCGCGGATAAGATGCCGTCTGTTTGAGGTGGCGTAGATGAGCACGTTGTCGGGCTTTGTCTCAACGCCGCCCTCGATTATCGCTTTGAGGTACTTATATTCTGTCTCGTTGTCCTCAAACGAGAGGTCGTCCATATATATGATAAATCTGTAATTGCGGTTTTTTATTTGAGAAATGACGGTGGAGAGATCCTTGAACTGATGCTTGTATATCTCTATCATTCTCAGTCCCTGATCATAATATTTATTGACTATAGCCTTGATGCTTGTGGATTTTCCCGTTCCGCTATCGCCGTAGAGCAGGACGTTGTTAGCAGGTCTGCCACAAACAAAGGCTTCCGTGTTGGCAACGAGTGCGTCCTTCTGGAGCTGATAGCCCACGAGGTCCGAGAGCATAACTCGCTCCATATTAGTGATTGGCGAGAGTGAGACTGCACCCGTATCATAACTCAGCCTGAATGCCTTGTTCAGTCCAAACATACCAACACCAAAGCTCTTGTAAAAACGGCTGACCACCTCAAATACAGCCTCTCCGTCCTTAGCAACCTCTATCTCACGGCTTAGCGCGCGGACCTTTTCGCTTACGTTTTTGTTATATATCTGCTCACGCTTTGATATCGCCTGATAGTTGGAGATAACAGAGAAGCAGTTTATACCGAGAGCAGACTCTATATCTGAAAAATCGTAATCAAAAAGCTTTTTGAAAATACTGAAATCGTTTACGGCAAAGGTGTTTACCGTGCCCTCCTGCTTGCCTGCCTTTTCGTAGGTGAAGCTGAAAGGGTTTTCGTCGGTTATGATAAAATAGGTCAGGTAGTTGTGCCAGAGGTTGTTGTCAAAGCCGTATTTTGTGGCTATCTCCAGCAGTCTCCGTACCTGAATGAATATATCGGTACGCAGATGCTCGTCAGTATCGGTTTTGTCGTAAAAACGCTCAAAGATATTTCCGAGACGAGAGAGGATAGAGTCACCCCTTATGTCTCGGTAGATTATCAAATTTGAAAGTAGTTTATGCATAAATTTTTCCTGCTTTTTATGTAAGTATAATATACTAAATTATATCTCACTTTCTTCCAAAAGTCAATACATTTTTAGAACGCTTGATAAATCTAAAAAAGTACTTGACAAAAAGCGGAATCTGTGGTAAAATACAGGGGTATTCAGGATAATTGCTTTGCTCTCACATACCTATGCGATCAATTCCACTTTTCTTGATCGCCGTATGTGGGTTTTGTTTTTATATGGGTACAAATTTATAACGGAGGTGCCCCAGATGAATAACGGTACTGTTAAGTGGTTTAACGCTGAGAAGGGATATGGATTCATCGCTAACGATGAAGGCGGAGATGACGTTTTCGTTCATTTCTCTTCTATCCAGTGCGAAGGCTTCAAGACTCTCAAGGAAGGTCAGAAGGTTACTTTTGACGTTGAGGCTGATCCTAAGAACAGCGCGAAGATGAGAGCTGTAAACGTACAGCCCATCTGATTCCACGACTGAAATCCCGCGAGCGGTGCGGGGGAACGCTCGGGGGGTTTGTTTATATTGGTTCGGGCATAAGCCTTTTATTCTTTAGTTTTTCACGGATGACCGATACTATCTCGAGGGTGAGTATCGCAATTATCGTGAAGGAATGAAGAGTGAAATTCTTTGTGAATACAAACGGCGTAATGAACAGGAACATAAACGCCAAAAAATAGAATATACGCTTCTCAAGTCCCATATTCCTGTAAGTGCGAATGTACTCAAGGAAGGGAAGGATAGCGAAGATTATAATGTAGAAATAGGATATTGACGGGATAAGAACTACTACCGCGAAGCAGATAGCGTATCTTGAGAAATTGCTCTTAGTCGCGATAGCCGCATAAGTGCTGATGGCGAAAACAAGTATAAGCGCGCTCCAGCTTATCACGTTAAACACCGCGGATTCCGCTGAAAGTCTTGGAATAAACAAGTGCAGGAGCTTATAGAGCTGAGCAGATATCGACAGATTGTTCGTGGCGAGAAGTCTCGTCTCGTCCGACATAAACCCGCCAAGATTGTCAATAAACGGGGAGACGTCGTTAAGACTGTTCTTAAACACGAAGAACGAGAGTCCGAATATGGCGGCAAAGTAGACAGCCACTCGGAAGGAAGCGAATATCTTCTTGTCCTTCAGCAGGAATACGCCGAAGAAAAGAGGATATATCTTTATAGCTCCCGAAAGCGCCAGACAGACGTACGCTATCTCACGCGCCACTGCATTTTTGCTGTCCTTGAGAACGAGGAAAGCCAAGAGGAATATCAAGGCAAAGTATATCGTGTTTCCCCGCATTATGGTATAGACAAAGGGCGCGCTCAGCAATATTATCACGCCCAGCTTCAAACGGTCATTACCCTTAAGCCCGAAAAGACGTGATGTGAGAAGAATGATGAGCAGAGAGCATATAGTAAAGAAAAGGATGATTGCTATCCAGAACTGTGGATACATAATTATCTCAGCTGTGAGCTCGTCCGCTGTGAGCTCGCTGAACCTGTATACCGCGAAGATATCCTTGCATATCAGGGCGAATGGATAGAGAATAGCTATCGCTATGGGCGGATATGATGAATCGCCCACCACGTAGGGGCTTTCTTCAAGGGAGAAATTCATTATGACAACGAAGTCGGAGAATATTCCCAAGAGCCAGTCGAAGCTGTTATCTCCGTTATAAAGCGAAGCGTAGGCATATACGTAATAGAGGATTACGGCGACCGTGGCAACGAAGGTCGATACTACCATAGCGGCAAAGAATCTGTTGAATATCTTTTTATTCGCGCCGTAAAAACTGATTTTCCCGTCGTCAGACAGCAAAGGAGCAGAAGCTGATTCTGCATCCGTATCGCCAAACACGGCAGAAAGCTTACGAAAAATAGATTTTATCATAAATTCCTCACTGAATAATAAATCAGAGCATATTTCACGAAATATATAAACATTATAACACAGATGCTCGAAGGTGTCAACTGTTTCCCAGTCTTTTTATTTTACGGCAAAAACTGTAGGGTCGTTGCAAAACTTTATTTGCAACGACCCCGTGATATCTCATTGAAGTCTGTTTTAGCTTACGATAAACTTAATATCATAATTTTTATGATATTATCGGATATTTATTTGGATCACTCTTCGCTTGTATAGCTTTGAGCTTTTCTCAGGTATTCGAGAAACTCTGACGAGAGGATATGCTTCGAAAGGTCGGGCAATCTTATGCTGAATTCCGAGCCAAACTGAATATCCGAACCTGAATTTTTCAAGACCTTAAGATTTTACTTCAGAGCTACTTATTTAGATGTCTTGAGCTGGTTCTCGTAGCTTTCGATCATCTTCTTGACCATCTGACCGCCGATGCTTCCTGCCTGACGTGCGGTGAGGTCGCCGTTGTATCCCTGCGTGAGGTTAACGCCTACTTCGTTTGCTGCTTCCATCTTGAACTGCTCGAGAGCAGCCTTTGCCTCGGGAACAAGTGTCTTATTGCTTGCCATATTAATCTCCTGTTCTGAACGATTGCATTCGCGCTTACGCTGTAAGCCACGACACAATCAGTACGAATCTATCTATATTGAATTGAGCTTTGGCGTTTTTGTTTTTGCCTCGCTCTGTTATTATTGTTAGCAGAAGTTTTTCATTTATTATCACCAATTTTAGGAATGATTTTTTGATTATATGAGTGAAAAATAAAAGGCTTTATAAATCTTACTCTAACGATTTTATTTCTATTTATTTATGTTTATATTTTTATCTTTATTTTCATTTCTGTTTTTATTGCGCTTTTTTGAATTTTTTGTTCAATGAGGTTGACTTCGGTGAAAAATAAATGTAT
This sequence comes from Eubacteriales bacterium, assembly GCA_045632545.1. Taxonomy (GTDB): domain Bacteria; phylum Bacillota; class Clostridia; order Oscillospirales; family CAG-272; genus HGM12713. The sequence goes on from JAZQWY010000038.1 coordinate 4,218, forward strand.
ACTTTAAGTAGCTTGAAATATTTTGGCGTTGTTTTGATACAATTACTGTAAAGTATAAAGAATGGGGAATGTTGAGATGAAGAAAGAGAATTGTTTGGCATATTCGCTTATGAAGGATCACCACTCGGACCTGTACGGTTATGCGCCTGCATACGAAGGCGTGGGAACGGAGGAGCTTGTATATGCGTTTGATGATTATAGATCCTACTACGTATACGAGCACGGTGCAGGTGAGAAGGATTTTTTGGATTATTGTAAAAAGCTTGAGAATGAGGGATTTGAACTCTATTCTTCTAAAAAATCCAACGGAAATTTGTTTTCTACATATACGGACGGGGATAATATAGTCAATGTTGCGTTTGTAAGCTATAAAGACATTGATAAATATATCGTTCGTGACGTTTCTTACGTGCTTATTTCGGTCGATAGTGTTAGAAATTCCACGCTTCCTTGTAAAGCGGAGGCTTATGAAAAGATAACTACGGTTCAGGTGACGACAAATTCTGTTGGATTTATAGTAAGACTTGAAGACGGAAGATTTTTGGTTATAGACGGTCACGTAGGCGCGGATGAGCATGTAGACCTTATATATGAAGAACTTTGCCGCCAAAATGTTCGCGGCGGAAAACCTGTGGTTGCCGCTTGGTTGTTTAGCCATGCTCACGGAGACCATGTTGGTGCCTTTATAGGTATACTTAACAGATACAGTGAAGATATAGAGGTTCAGACGGTTGTCCACAATTTTCCGGGAGAATCGCTCTATATGCCATATAAAAACCATATGGAGGGTATTCCAAACAGTGAAGGCGAGAAGATGTCCAATCGAAGCCGTGATATTTACAGATTGATGAAGGAAAAAGTGCCCAACGGCAGATATGTTATTGCTCACGTAGGTCAGACGTTTGAGTATCCGGGTGTTAAGTTTGAGGTCGTGATGACCAGTGAACACTTGTATAATAAGCAGATGATAGATACTAATATGTCCTCGGTGGTCTATCTGCTTACTATGCCGGGTGGAAAATTGTTAGCACTTGGAGATGCTGTTGACGCGGCTGCAAAGATAATGAGAAATATACACGGCAAAGAACTGAAGAGTGACGTTGTTGTTATCGCTCACCATTCATATAATGGAGGTGACGAGGAAATGTATTATAATACGGGCGCGAAGGCTGTTATATGGTCCAATACTCTTGACACAATGATAAGGCGAAACCTGATCGGCGCTATAGCTAATCATTTTGATACCAATAGCGTAAAGTATAATTTTATCAGGCCTGTTGACGAAAAACTTATGACTCTACGCGAGGGAATGACGAGCGAGGAAATAGAACGCTTTGCGCCAAAGCTTGAAATGGAAAAAAGACCTGATGTTTGTTACGAGTCTAGAAAGACTCCTAAAAACTTTTTGCCGACCGAGCTTCTTTTTGCGGGATACGGAAACGCTCCCAGATATTATGGAGAAGGGGAGGAGACTGAAACTCTCGTTATGAATCCCGCGGAAAAAACATATATAATTACGATAAACGGGGTAACTTTGTACAATTTTGATTATTATTATAATTCTTTGAAGCGTGACGGATACGTAAGTATGGAGGAGCATCGCGACAAAGATGACGACGGATATATAACTAAGCGTGATGAACGTGAAGAATTCGCGCGTTATGCTATATTCGCAGATACATACAACGAGGTGCAAGTATACTACGCCGATGGAGTTCTTACCATAAAGGTAGGTCCTGCGGGTAAGAATGTTCTTGATTACGAGACTATGACGGTCAAGGGCGGAAAAAGGGTAATGCCCGAATGATCTGAACAAGTATCCGCACACAACTGACTATAGCGTTGTTTTCTTTAATACGATAAAAGCTGTTCGTATTTTCTATGGCAAGAGGATACGAACGGCTTTTTTGTTTTTTTGAATACGAATAAAACTTGACAAAATCGGTTGCTTGTATTATAATAATATATTGAGATTTTGTCGGAATTCGGCGCTTTGCGCCGCGTTTTCGATGACGCCGCGGTATATTTTGCGGCGAAAGGAGATATAGTAAGGTTGATAGAAAAGAAAAATAATATTTTACCGCCCGAGGAAATGGCGCGTCAGTATGAGTATATAAGGTCTATAAAAGAAGATAACGACGCGTATGTCACTCTTAACGGAGAGCGCCGCAAGGCGTTTGTGATGACCTTTGGCTGTCAGCAGAATGAGGCGGACAGCGAGAAGATTGCGGGAATGGCTCAGGCTATGGGATATGAGATATGTGAAGAAGTGTCAGAGGCGTCGCTTATCGTGGTTAATACCTGTGCCGTCCGTGAGCACGCCGAGCAGAAGGCACTCTCGATAATAGGGCAGTACAAGCATCTGAAAAATAAAAATCCCGAGCTGATAATTGCCGTTTGCGGCTGTATGGTCACGCAGGAGCATCGCGTGAACGAGATAAAATTCAGCTATCCTTACGTTGATTTTGTTTTTGGCACGTCATCTATCCACAGGCTTCCTCAGCTTATCTTCGAGAGAAAAAGCCGTGGGCGCAGACTTTATTGCCCCGAGGAGAGCGAATATCTTGTCGCCGAGGGGATACCGATATGGCGTGAGGACAAGGTTCGCGCGTGGGTGTCGGTAATGTACGGCTGCAACAATTTCTGCTCATACTGTATAGTTCCTTACGTCAGAGGGCGTGAGCGAAGCAGGACAAAGGAGGCTATATACGAGGAGGTCTCTGAGCTTGTACGCCAAGGCTACAAGGATATAACACTTCTCGGTCAGAATGTTAACTCCTACGGAAAGGACAGCGGATACGATTATGATTTCGCCGACCTGCTTGCGTTGCTTGACACGGTAGAGGGCGACTATATGCTCCACTTTATGACAAGCCACCCGAAGGACGCGACGCGTAAGCTGATAGACACGATGGCGAAGGGCAGACATATCGCCAAGCATTTTCACCTGCCGATGCAGGCGGGAAGCGATAGGGTGCTGAAGGCTATGAACCGCCGTTATGACTTTGAAAAATACATTTCGATAGTTGACTATATAAGGGAGAAGATGCCCGAGGCGGTCATTACGTCGGATATAATGGTAGGCTTTCCAAGCGAGACCGAGGGGGACTTTGAGGATACACTCAAGGCGCTCGAGAGAGCGAGATTTGATATGATATATTCCTTCATTTACTCTCCGCGAAAAGGAACGCCCGCGGCGGAGATGGAGCAGATACCCGATGTCGTGAAGAGTGCGAGGTTTGATAGGCTCCTGAAGTGCCAGAACGCAATTTCCCTTGAAAAAAACAAGCCTCTTGAAGGTAAGACTATAAGGGTTCTGTGCGACGGTAGAAGCAAAAACAACGGCGACGTGTTCAGCGGAAGATGCGAGGGGAACAAGATAGTTTTCTTTGACGGAGACGATACCGATACGGGAAAGTTTTTGAATATATATATTGAGAGGGCGGATACCTTCGCGCTCTGGGGAAAGAAAGTAGATTGATTTGAAAGGAAAATATAAAAATGGATATTATGGAACTCGCCGCGCTACTCGGCAAAACACTTAAGGAGGATGAAAGACTCAAAGCTCTTGAGGAGGCAAAGGAGGCGTATACCTCGAACACGGAGCTTCAGAAGAAGCTTGTTGAATACGAGGTACAGCAGACTGCTCTTCAGGGCGAGATAACCAAGCCCGAGAGAGATACGGTCTTTATCGAGATAATACAGAACAGGATAGACCAGCTCTATCGTGAGATAACAGAGGACCCCGCGTTTATAAAGCTTAACGAGGTTCAGGCAGAGGTCAACGAGCTGATGAATGCGGTAAACGCTACCATTACGGCTAATATCACGGGTGAGACACCCTCGTCCTGTACCCATAACTGCTCGACCTGCTCGGGCTGTCACTGATATTAATTAACTTTAAGAAAGTGTGCGTCTGCACTGCGGAGGATTTGCTATGACTCCAATGATGGAGCAGTATTTCGAGATAAAAAATCAATATAAGGATTATCTGCTGTTTTACCGTCTCGGCGACTTTTACGAGATGTTTTTTGACGACGCTATCCTCGCTTCCCGTGAGCTTGAGCTGACGCTTACGGGTAGAGACTGCGGAGAGGCTGAGAGAGCCCCTATGTGCGGAGTTCCTTTTCATAGCTCAGAGGGATATATCGGTAGGCTTATAGAGAAGGGATACAAGGTCGCTATATGCGAACAGACCGAGGATCCCGCTCTGGCTAAGGGACTTGTAAAGAGAGAGGTTATACGAGTAGTTACCCCGGGAACGCTTATAGAAACTGACCTGCTTAACGAAAACAGGAATAACTATCTTTGTTCGGTATATCTCAACGACTACGAATGCGGACTTTGTTTTGCCGATATATCAACGGCGCAAATACACGCCACCTCATTTTGCGGAGACGAGGTGATAAATCGCCTTTGCAACGAGCTTGGAACGTATCAGCCTAGAGAGGTCATAACCAACGTATCGGCGGGAAAGCTCGGCGAGGCGCAGTCGCTTATCAAAGACAGACTTTCCGCGGTGCTTGGCGATAGACAGAGCGTTAAATTTGCGTATGACGAGGCAAAGGAAAGAGTAGAGGAGCAGTTTGGCGGTATACTCAGAGAGGACACCCTTAGTGACCGTCCGTTTGTATGCGCGCTCGGCGCCCTGCTCGCCTATATATCCGAGACTCAAAAGAGTGACACCTCCTATATAAAGGATATAAATGTTTACAGCGACGGACAGTATCTTGAAATGGATATAAACACCCGTCGAAATCTGGAAATATGCGAGACTATGAGGAGCAAGGATAAAAAGGGCTCGCTCCTCGGAGTGCTTGACAGAACACGCACGGCGGCGGGGGCGAGAATGTTACGCTCGTGGCTTGAGCATCCGCTTCTGAACACGTCAAGGATATCCGCAAGGCAAAACGCCGTGGGTGAGCTGACCTCGGACTATATGCTCCGCGAGGAGCTGTCGATTTTGCTTGACGGCGTGCTTGACCTTGAACGTCTTATGACCAAGGTGGTCTACGGAACGGCGAATGGCAGAGACCTTCGCGCGATAGCGTCCACGATATCGGCGCTTCCCGAGCTGAAAGAAAGACTTTCGGTGTGCAAGAGCGACGAGCTGTCAAAGATATGTCGGGAGCTTGACACTCTTGACGACGTTTATGAAAAAATAAACACGGCAATATCGAAAGAACCGCCATTCTCTATCCGTGAGGGAGATATAATTGCGGACGGCTACGATAAGGACGTTGAAGAGCTGCGCTCGATAATGAAGGATGGAAAAAGCTGGATAGAAAAAATAGCCGCTGAGGAGCGCGAGAGCACTGGTATTAAGACACTCAAAATAAGCTATAATAGAGTTTTTGGGTACTATATTGAGGTCACAAAATCCCTCATATCGCAGGTGCCCGACAGATACATAAGAAAGCAGACCTTGGCTAACTGCGAGAGATATATCACCCAAGAGCTTAAGGATATGGAGGCAAGAATACTCGGAGCGTCGGATAAGGTATGCTCACTGGAATACGAGCTGTTCTGCGAGGTGCGCGGTTTCGTTTCCGAGCAAAACGGAAGGATACGCAAGGCTGCGGCAGATATGGCGCAGATAGACGTTTATCTCAGCCTTGCCGACGTCGCTGTGAGAAATAAATACGTTCGTCCCGAAGTGGACGAGAGCGACGCTATAGTTATCAAGGACGGCAGACACCCCGTTGTGGAGCAGTTCGTGAAGGACACTTATTTTGTGCCGAACGATGCTGACCTTGACACGTCGCACAAGCGCCTTATGCTGATTACAGGGCCTAATATGGCGGGAAAATCCACCTATATGGGTCAGGTGGCTATAATAGGTCTTATGGCGCAGGGAGGCTCGTACGTGCCTGCGGCAGAGGCGAGAATAGGAGTGGTAGACAAGCTGTTTACCCGCGTGGGTGCGTCGGACGACCTCGCTTCGGGACAGTCTACCTTTATGCTTGAGATGAATGAGGTGGCGTATATCCTCAGAAACGCTACCAAGCGAAGCCTTATCATATATGACGAGGTGGGCAGAGGAACGTCTACCTTTGACGGTATGAGCATAGCAAGGGCGATAGTTGAGTATACGAGCAGCCGAAAGATAGGGGCAAAAACTCTATTTGCGACGCACTATCACGAGCTGACCTCACTTGAAGGCGAGATAGACGGAGTGGTCAACTATAATATCGCCGCTAAAAAAAGGGGAGACAATATAACATTTTTGCGTAAGATAGTCAGAGGCTCTACAGACGATAGCTACGGAATAGAGGTAGCGAAACTTGCGGGGCTTCCAAACGAGGTTATAAAGAGGGCTAAGGAAGTTCTTGCTTCAGTCGAGGCAACGGCAAAGGCGATATCGACCTCGGATAAAATACAGGAGGAGAGTGACGATACTCTCATCAGCTTTGACGATTGCCTTGAGTCTCAGGTCATAGAGGAGCTGAAAGCGGTGGATATCAATACGCTCTCGCCGTACGAGGCTATGAGCTTCCTTTTCGGTCTGCAGAAAAGACTGAAATAACAAGAATCAACTAATTATACGACAGTTTGGAGGTGGATAGAGTTGGGAAAAATAAACGTGCTTTCCTTCGCGGTGGCGAATCTCATAGCCGCGGGCGAGGTGGTGGACAGGCCTGCGTCTGTAATCAAGGAGCTGCTTGAGAACGCGATAGACTCGGGGGCTGATAGGATAACTGTTGAGATACAAAACGGCGGTATTACCTTTATGCGCGTCTCTGACAATGGTTGCGGTATCTCACCCGAGGATCTTCCCGTAGCTATCCGCCGCCATGCTACGAGTAAGATAAAGAACGCCGAGGATCTTGATGGAATACTTACCCTTGGATTCAGGGGTGAGGCTCTCGCGGCTATTGCGGCGGTATCTCATCTGCGTATAATATCAAAAACGGCAGACGACGAGACAGGAGCTATGCTCGATTCTCAGGGCGGCGAGATACTCGGGATTTACGAGCGCGCCGCTTCTGACGGAACTACCGTCATAGTCGAGGACCTTTTCGTAAACGTACCCGCAAGGAGAAAATTCCTGAAGAAGGACGTTACTGAGTCTTCTGCGGTCTGCGCTGCGGTGGAAAAGATAGCTCTCTCAAAGCCCGATATAGCCTTCAGGCTTATAGTTGACGGCAGTGTGAGACTTGAAACTGTGGGCGACGGAAATCTTCGGAATACTGTATATTCGGTGTTCGGGCGTGAGTTCGCCTCAAAGCTGATAGTGGTCGAGGGCGGAACCGAGGGAATATCGGTCAGCGGCTTTATAGGTCGCTCGGATAACGTCCGCGCAAACAGGAACTATCAGAATTTCTTCATAAACGGACGAT
>JAZQWY010000039.1:0-6816 GCA_045632545.1 Eubacteriales bacterium
ATGTTTTTTTGCACCTCGCAAAATACCGTGAAAACAGATAGAATGATTTTGTTCTGTGGGATAATAATAAAAGGAGAATTTTTAGCACTGTTCATAAATAATTAACAAAAATAAATTAAAAAAACCTTGACAAGAGACTAAAAAAGTGGTAAATTTGTATCAGTGAATTAGCACTTGACATCTTTGAGTGCTAAAAACATAAAAATCGGTTGAAAAATCGGAGAAGGGCATTGCGCTTCTGATAAAGGTGATACCAAATGAAGGGAGGAGACTGAAGTGGGAAATCATAACGGCGAGTTGAGTGAAAGAAAAAAGCTCATACTTAAGGCTATCGTTGAGGCTCATATAGAGGGCGGTGAGCCCGTGGGCTCAAAATATATCGTCCAGAACAACTTGGTCTCCTGCTCGTCAGCCACCATCAGAAACGAGATGGCGGAGCTTGAGCAGCTCGGATATCTTGAGCAGCCGCACACCTCTGCGGGGCGTGTTCCCAGTGAGCTTGGATACAGATTTTATGTTGACTCACTCGTTGAGCAGTACGCAAACACCACAAGGGATATCGTGCAGATAAATCATCTGCTGAAATCCAAGATGTCGGAGATCGACCAGATACTTGATACGGCATCAAAGCTTGCGTCAAGCCTCACTAACTACACGGGAATAGCGATAAAGCCCAAGGTATCGTCGGTCACGATGGCGAAATTCGAGCTTATCTCAATTGACGAATTTAATTTTGCTATGGTTATGATAACTTCGGGCGGCGCGGTTAAAACTAAGAAGGTAAAAACACCCATACCCTATACGTCCGAAATGCTTTCAAGCCTTTCCGAGCTTCTTAACGCCGAGATATGCGGCTTGGGTGCGGATATGATAAACCTGCCGATAATTATGAATCTCGAGGACGAGATGGGAGATAACGCCTTCCTTGTTAACCCGGCAATAAAGGCGGTCTACGAGGTTATGAACGAAATGGACGGCGGTCAGCTCAGATATTCGGGACTTAACCGTCTGCTCGACTATCCGGAGTACGCGGATACTCAACATTTGAGTAATCTGCTTGGGACGCTGGAAAAGCAAGATGAGATACTCAATCTTGTATCGGCGTCCGAGGGAGACGACGTAAACGTTCTTATAGGCTCGGAGAGTTCGGTCAAGGTGATGAACAATTCCTCGCTGGTTTTTAAGCCGATAAAGAAAAACGGAAAAACGGTGGGGGTTATCGGAGTTATCGGTCCAAGAAGAATGAATTACAAAAAGGTCCTAAAAACGATAGACGACATTAGCGTGAGTATATCGGGAATAATCGACGAGGAGCGAGCGCTGAAGGACGGAAATCAAAACGGAGGTGAAGATAATGGAGGATAAGATGAACGGTATGTCCGCTGAGGATATAGAAGATATGACGGCGGAGGCTACCGAGGCGCAGGGGACGGATAACGCGGAGCGCGAGACAGAAGTTGAGGCTGAGGATAGCGCGGAGGAGTCCAGACCGTCAAAACAGGAAAAGAAAAAAATCAAAAAGCTGGAGGCTGAGTGCGCTCAGACTGCAAAGAAGCTTGCGGAAGCCGAAGAAAAGCTGGCCGAGGCAAACGACAGATACACCAGACTTTTTGCGGAATATGACAACTACCGCAAAAGAAGCGCGAAGGAGAGAGAGGGAATATACACCGACGCTTACGTCGACGCTGTGAGCGAGATACTTCCCATTCTTGACAATATGGAAAGAGCGCTTCAGTATAAGGATAACGACAGCGAGAACATAGCAAAAGGTCTTGAAATGATAATGAAGAGCTTTTGCGAAACGCTCTCGAAGATGGGAGTTTCCGAAATAGAAGCTCTCGGCAAACCCTTTGACCCTAATCTCCATAACGCCGTTATGCACGTTGACGACGAAGCCTACGGCGAGAACGAGATAGTAGAGGTCTTTATGAAGGGGTATATCAAGGGCGACAGGGTGCTCAGGCACTCAATGGTAAAGGTCGCTAATTAACGGCAAAGCGCGGCATAAATACGCGCCGCATACAATAAAAAATAATTAATAATAAAACCCATTAAGGAGGAAATTATCATGGGAAAAATAATAGGAATAGATTTAGGAACAACAAACTCTTGCGTAGCGGTATTTGAGGGCGGAGAGCCCATCGTTATACCCAACCCGGAAGGAGCGCGCACAACGCCTTCGGTTCTCGCTTTCTCCAAGACAGGCGAGAGAATGGTAGGTCAGGTCGCTAAGCGTCAGGCTATCACTAACCCTGACAGAACTGTTATCAGTATCAAGCGCGAGATGGGTACGAACTATAAGAAGGATATAGACGGAAAGGCATACACACCTCAGGAGATATCAGCAATGATACTTCAGAAGCTGAAGGCGGACGCTGAGGCATACCTCGGAACTTCGGTAACGCAGGCTGTTATCACAGTTCCCGCATACTTCTCCGACGCGCAGAGACAGGCAACTAAGGACGCAGGTAAGATAGCAGGTCTTGAGGTTCTCAGAATAATCAACGAGCCCACAGCCGCAGCTCTTGCTTACGGTATGGATAAGGAAACAGACCAGAAGATAATGGTATTCGACCTTGGCGGAGGAACCTTTGACGTATCTCTGCTTGAGATATCCGACGGCGTGTTTGAGGTTCTCGCTACAGCGGGTAACAACCGTCTTGGCGGTGACGACTTCGACCAGAGAGTTATCGACTGGATGGTAGACCGTTTCAAGGCTGAGAACGGCGTTGACCTTCGCAACGATAAGATGGTTATGCAGAGACTTAAGGAAGCCGCAGAGAAGGCAAAGATAGAGCTTTCGGGAATGTCCAGCACAAACATCAACCTTCCCTTTATCACGGCAACGGCAAACGGTCCTCTCCACTTCGACGCTACTCTGACACGCGCAGAGTTTGATAAGATAACGGCTGACCTCGTTGAGAAGACGATGGGCCCCACACAGCAGGTGCTCAGAGATTCGGGACTTTCTGCGTCTCAGGTGGATAAGGTGCTTCTCGTGGGCGGTTCTACAAGAATCCCCGCAGTTCAGGAAGCGGTTAAGAAGTTCATCGGTAAAGAGCCCTTCAAGGGTATCAACCCCGACGAGTGCGTAGCGGTCGGCGCGGCTATTCAGGGCGGAGTTCTCGGCGGAGACGTTAAGGACCTTCTCCTTCTCGACGTTACGCCTCTCTCTCTCGGTATCGAGACGCTTGGCGGCGTATTCAACAAGATAATTGAAAGAAACACCACTATCCCCGTTAAGAAGAGCCAGGTATACTCCACCGCGGCTGACGGTCAGACGTCTGTTGAGATACACGTTCTTCAGGGTGAGCGTGAAATGGCTGCGTACAACACCACGCTTGGAAAATTCGTGCTTGACGGAATTCCTGCAGCTCCCAGAGGAGTACCGCAGATCGAGGTCACCTTCGACATCGACGCTAACGGTATCGTAAACGTTACCGCTATGGATAAGGGAACGGGCAAGGAACAGCACATCACTATCACATCTTCTACGAATATGTCTCAGGAGGAGATAGACAAGGCAGTTAAGGACGCCGAGAAGTTCGCTGAGGAGGACAAGAAGCAGAAGGAAGCCGTTGACGTTAAGAACAGAGCTGATTCTATCATCTTCCAGAGTGAAAAGACTCTTGGTGAGATAGGAGATAAGCTCTCCGATTCCGATAAGGAGGACGTTAAGGCGGCTGTTGAGAAGCTGAAGGCAACTGTCAGCACGGGTGATACCGAGGCTATAAAGGTAGACACTGAGGCGCTTGAGAAGGCGTTTTACAAGCTCTCCGAGAAGCTTTACGCGCAGCAGGGCGGCGCTCAGGGAGCAGGCTTTGACGCAGGTACGGACGGCGGCGCTCAGGGTGGCGACGGAACCTACTACAACGCCGATTACGAGGATAAGACAGAGAACAACTGATTATCGTAAAATACAGAGGGAAAGGGTTTTTACGCCCTTTCCCTCGAAAGCGTATTTCAAAAGCATACTTATGACTTAAATTATCGATTTTTGAGCCGCTTTCGCGGCTATGGGAGCTAATATATGGCGGATAAACGAGATTATTACGAGGTGCTCGGTATTGGCAAGGACGCAGACGACGCTGCGATAAAAAAGGCATACCGATCACTTGCGAAGAAATATCACCCCGATATGAATCCGGGAGACAAAGAGGCTGAGGCGAAGTTCAAGGAGGTCAACGAGGCTTACGACGTGTTGTCTGATGCCGATAAGAAGGCGAAATACGATCAGTTCGGACATGCCGCTTTCGACCCCGCCGCAGGCGGAGGAGGCGGATACGGCGGCTTTGGTGGCTTCAGCGATTTCGGCGACCTTGGAGATATATTCGGAAGCTTCTTCGGTGGCGGCTTTGGCGGGGGCTCGTCAAGACGTGCCAACTCGCCCACAAGGGGAGAGGACGTTGTGGCGAGAGTTAACGTCAGCTTTGAGGAGGCGGTCTTTGGCGTCAAGAAGGACGTAAGCTTCAGCAAGATACAGAAATGTCCCGACTGTGGGGGCAACGGCGCGGCGAAGGGCACACAGCCCGAGACCTGTAAAGCCTGCGGCGGTAGCGGACAGAAAAGGGTGACACAGAGACTTGGCGGAATGTCCTTCCAATCCACTACTACCTGTGATGCCTGCCGAGGCACGGGAAAGACGGTCAAGAACCCCTGCCAGAATTGCCGAGGCACGGGATATATCAAGATAAACAAGAAGCTCGCGGTAAATATACCCGTGGGAATAGACGATGGCGAGAGGATAGCTCTGCGCGCGCAAGGCTGTGATGGCAGAAACGGTGGCCCTGCGGGAGACCTTATAATCACGGTGAGCGTTAAGCCGCACGCGATTTTCGAGCGTGACGGATACAATCTGTACTGTGAGGTGCCGATAACCGTTGCAGAAGCGACGTTGGGAGCAGAGATAGACGTTCCTACTCTTGAGGGAAATCAGAAGTTCACTATCCCCGAGGGAACTCAGCCGGGAACTCGCTTTACCCTCAAGCAAAAGGGCGTACCCTACGTGAACAACGCGGGACGCAGGGGGGATATAATATTCACCGTGAATATAGAGATACCTAAGGGACTTAACGAAAAACAGAGAGAGAAGATGCGCGAGTTTGCCAACGCTTGCGGAGAGAATAATTACTCCAAGAGGACAGGATTCTTCAAGCGTGTGTTTGACAAAAAGTGATAGAGGATATGACTATGGACAAAGATTACACCTGTCAGGATTATGGAACGCAGAACGAGTGGACAAGGATAAAGGTTACCGTTCCGTTGTCTCAGCTCGACGAGCTGGTCGCCGTAATGAGTATGATAAACAATTATCTGCAGATAGAGGACTACAGCGATATAGACCTTAAGACCTGCTACGGAGACCTGATAGACGAGAGCATTCTTAATGCGGACAAGACTATCGCGTCTGTGTCGGTCTACGTGCCCGCTGATGTGGGCGTTGCCGATAACCTCGCTTTTCTCAAGGAGAGATTTACCGCCAACGGCATTGACAGCGTGATAGATATCAGCGGAGTGAACGAGGACGATTGGGCAAACTCATGGAAGGCTTATTACAAGCCGATAAAGATAGGCGAGAGGATAGTCATCGTTCCCGCTTGGGAGAAGTACGATTCAGCCGAGAGCGAGATAATCGTGAGAATGGACCCCGGAATGGCTTTCGGTACGGGCTCTCATGAGACGACGCGGCTCGTTATCGGCCTGCTTGAGAAGTATATCCGCTCTGGCGAGAGGGTGCTTGACATAGGTTGCGGAAGCGGAATACTCGCTATATGCGCCTCTAAGCTTGGCGCGGGGCTTTGCAGAGCCTACGATATCGACCCTGTGGCTGTTAAAGTCGCTAGGGAGAATATTAAGGACAGTGGGCAGACGAATATCACCTGCGAGCAGTCCGACCTGCTCAGACAGGTGGATATCAGCGACGGCGGATACGACGTTATCTGCGCCAACATAGTGGCGGATATCATCATAAGAATGACCCCTGACGTAGAGAGATACTTAAATGACGGCGGTGTGCTGCTCGCGTCGGGTATCATCGTTGAGAGGTCGGAGGACGTTGTGGAGTGCTTCGAGAAAAACGGATTTGAGATAGCCGAGCGCGTGGAGGATAACGGCTGGTGCGCGCTTGTGGTAAGAAAGAAAAAATGAAAAGGACGATATTGTGCTTATCATAGATGAGGTGAGATTATGAATCCTGCAATATACAGCGCGATATTTATATTTATCATTCTTTTTATCATACTTCGTCAGAGCAGAATGAATTTTTTGGGAAAGTATCTCAAAACAAAGAAAAAGGGGAGAAGGACTGAAATGTTGGAGTTTGCGAAAAGATTTATAGACAAGGAATGTGTTATATATACCTTCAATTCTCAACAGCTCGTTGGTACTGTGAAAGAGGTAGAGGACGGAGCGATGCTGATTGAAAACGGCGGCTCTGTCGAGGCGGTGAATCTTGATTTTGTGGTCAGAATAAGGGAGTACCCCAGAAAGAAGAACGGAAAGAAAAAGTCCGTCGTTCTTGATTGAACTTACATAGCGAAAAAACAAGAGCCGATAGGGTGACCTGTCGGCTCTTTCGTTGTTTTAGAAAAAGTATTAGTTAAGCAGAAGATTCTGTCGATTGAAAAAATATTTTCTGAAAAACAAAAATTTTTAACCCTGACAGTAGTTGTCAGGGTTAGTTTTTATAATATACTTGCAGCTGCAAAAAATATAAAAATAAAACAAAAAAGAAAGGAAAAATAAAATGAAAAATGAAACAAAAGATTTTTTCACTAGCGATGATGAAGAAATCAATATCGGCGCAGAGGAAATAGT
>JAZQWY010000040.1:0-7836 GCA_045632545.1 Eubacteriales bacterium
TTGTATCGGTAACCACGGAATGAGAATTTCGAGTATCGTTGACGAGCTTAGAGGAGAGAAGATAGATATCGTAAAATACAGCGAGACACCTGAGGAGTACGTTGCGTCGGCATTAGCTCCCGCGGCTGTTCGTTCGGTGGAGATGACGGCGGACCGCGCTTGTCGCGTTATAGTTGACGCTGACCAGCTCTCGCTCGCAATCGGTAAGGAAGGTCAGAACGCGAGACTTGCAGCCAGACTTACGGGAATGAAGATAGATATCAAGTCAGAATAATTGTATTTAGTGATTTTCGGACAGGGACTATTTGTGTAAAACCTTAGAAAGGATATGGTGCGATGGAACAGAAAAAGAGGAAGATACCCGAGCGTCAGTGCCTGGGGTGCAACGAGCATAAGCCGAAGTCAGAGCTTCTGCGTGTGGTAAGAGACCCGAACGGCGATATCTCCCTTGATTTTACGGGAAAGAAATCGGGCAGAGGCGCATATATCTGCCGTTCTCTTAAATGCTTGCAGAAGGCAAGAAAGTCCCGAAGGCTGGATAAGAGCCTTGATTGCGCAGTCCCCGACGAGGTGTATGACAGAATGGAGACAGAGCTTTCCGAAAATGAGTGAACCGATTGTTTTAGATGAAAATAAATTGCTTTCGGCGCTGGGAATATGCGCCAGAGCCAGAAAGATAATTTCGGGCGCGCCGATGGTCTGTGATGCTCTCAAAGTTGGCGGGGCAAATGCTCCGAGGATAGTTTTTGAGGCGTCGGATACCTCAGAGAACACCCACAAAAGAATATCCGACCGATGCGGATATTATAAGGTCAGGCACGTAAGGCTTAAGGCTGACGGCGTTTCACTCGGGGCGGCAATAGGAAAAAGCTCGTTCGTGGCGGCGGTCGCCGTTGCGGACACGCAGCTCTGCTGCTTGACAGAACAATATATCCGATTCGGTTGAAGAGATTCGGTTTGACACAAAATTCAATGAAATGAAGTCTTTCGTTTCGGTATGAAAGGACATGGTATAAAGAATGGCTAACAATCCACAATTCAAAGTAAGTCAGCTTGCAAAGGATTTGAACGTAAAGAATAAGGAGCTTACCGATATTCTTGCCAAAAACGGCGTGATTCTAAAATCGGCGCAGGCAAATCTTGAGTCTGCTCAGTTCGATATCCTTTTTGAAGCCCTTACAAGGGAAAATCAGATAGACAGCATAGAAAAATATATGAACGGAACTACTTATATTCCGTCTAAGAAGCCCAAGGAAGAAAAGAAGCGCGAGCCTGCGGCGGAAGTTAAAGAGGAGAAGCCCGCCGAGCCCAAGGAAGCTCCCAAGGTTGAGCCTGTAAAGGCAGAGGCGAAGGCAAAGGCGGATAAGCCAGAGGCTGTCAAGACAGCAGATAAGCCTGCGGAGAAAAAGCAGGATGCTCCTAAATCCGAGAAGCCTATTGGTCAGGCAAGGGATACGAGAGATACGAGGAGAACGGCGCAGGAGAGCAGACCTGCTCACGAGCAACAGGGCAAGTCAGCTTGGCAGAATAACGGAGGTAACACTCAGGGACAGAGACCTCGTGCGGCACGTCCTGAAGGACAGCCGCCGAGAGGGGATTCCCGTCCAGCGCAGCAGAGTAGAGGTGCTGATAGATTCGCTAATCCTTATGGCGGTCAGCCCCGTCAGAATCAGAACAAGAGCTTCGACCGTCAGGGCGGAGGACAGTTTAGGGATAAGGATGATGATTACGGAAGCAAGAGCGCTCCGAGAGAGAAGTTCAAGCCGCAGCCTATAGTGCGTTCGCAGACGGCTAAGGGCGCTGAAAATCCCAAGACGCGCGGCGCTACAAGAGTTGTGGATATGAGAGCAGGCTCTGTTGACCTTTCCAAGTACGACGAGAAGCTGGATACCTTCGTTCCGGATTCGGTATCCGATGCTCGCGGAGGAAGCTTCAAGGTCAAGAAGCAGGCGGTTCCCAACAACCGTATGAACTTAAATAACAAAAATAAGGCGAGTAAGGGCAAGAAGTCCTCAGCGCCTGTTACAAAAGCGCCTATCAGCGTAACGCTTCCCGAGGAGATAGTCGTAAGCGACCTCGCTTCGAGACTGAAGGTGACCTCGTCAGAGGTAGTCAAGCGTCTGATGATGCTCGGTATGATGGTTACGGTAAACCAGACGGTGGATTATGACACCGCGGCTATCGTTGCCGACGAGATGGGAATTTCCGCTACCAAGGAGGTAGTTGTTACAATAGAGGAAAGACTGTTTGACGAGGAGGAAGATAACGAGAACGACCTCGTGGGCAGAGCGCCCGTAGTCTGCGTAATGGGACACGTTGACCACGGAAAGACCTCGATACTTGACGCTATCAGGCATACAAGCGTTACCTCAGGCGAGGCGGGAGGAATTACCCAGCATATCGGCGCTTACAGAGTTAAGGTAAACGGCGCGGATATCACCTTCCTCGACACCCCCGGACACGAAGCCTTCACCGCGATGAGAGCGAGAGGAGCTCAGGCTACCGATATCGCGATACTCGTCGTTGCGGCTGACGACGGAATAATGCCACAGACAATAGAGGCTATCAATCACGCGAAAGCGGCGGGAATAGATATAATAGTGGCTATCAACAAAATGGATAAACCCACGGCAAATCCCGACGCGATAAAACAGGAGCTCACCAAATATGACCTCGTTCCCGAGGAATGGGGCGGAGACGTTATCTGTGTTCCCGTATCTGCCTTGACAAAGCAGGGTATCGACGACCTGCTTGAAAACGTGCTTCTCGTTGCCGAGGTCAAGGAGCTTCGAGCTAATCCCAAGAGACTTGCAAAGGGTATCATTATTGAAGCTAAGCTTGATAAGGGAAGAGGACCTGTGGCTACGGTTCTCGTTCAGAACGGAACGCTTCGTAACGGCGATATAGTTATCGCGGGAACGGCTGTCGGACGCGTAAGAGCGATGAACGACCACAACGGTAAGATAGTTAAGGAAGCAGGACCTTCGGTGCCTGTTGAGATAATCGGTCTTGCCGACGTACCGCTTTCGGGTGACGAGTTCAACGCGGTCAAGGACGAAAGAATGGCAAGAGAGCTTGCCGAGCAGCGTAAGGCTAAGGCGAAAGAGGAGACCTTCAAGGCTAACGCGAGGGCAAATCTTGACGACCTCTTCGCGCAGATATCCGAGGGCGTTAAGGAGCTCAACATTATCGTCAAGGCTGACGTTGGCGGGTCTGCCGAGGCTGTTAAGCAGTCGCTTGAGAAGATATCCAACGAGGAAGTCAAGGTGCGCGTAATTCACGCGGCGGCGGGCGGAATCAGAGAGGGAGACGTTATGTTGGCTTCGGCTTCCAACGCTATTATCGTAGGCTTTAACGTCCGTCCCGCTAAGGCGCGAATCGACAGCGCTGAAAGACAGGGCGTTGATATACGCACCTATAGAATTATTTACGATTGTATCAATGAGATAACCGACGCTATGAAGGGTATGCTTGCTCCCGAGTACAAGGAAAATCTTCTTGGACACGCCGAGGTGCGACAGACTATCCACGTTCCCAACGTTGGTACTATCGCGGGCTCTTACGTTCAGGACGGTAAGGTCATACGCTCGGCTATGATACGCGTTGTAAGAGACGGCGTTGTTATTTTTGAGGATAAGATATCCTCCCTTAAGAGATTTAAGGACGATGTTCGCGAGGTGGCTCAGGGCTACGAGTGCGGAATCGGACTTGACCGCTTCAACGACATCAAGGTTGGCGATATTCTTGAAGCGTATGTTATGGAAGAAGTCGCAAGATAAGCGAGAGGGCAAAGCTTTGCTCTTGGACCGCTAACAAAAATTCGGAATTTTGATTTTTGAGTTTTTGTCGGCGGTCCGCTTTTTATTTTCAAAACGCTTTTTCAAAAAAGAAATCCTCTCCCTCTTGACAAACGCAAAATTTTTGGTATAATAATTTGAGACTGATTCTCAATTTGGAGGAAAGCTATGTCTTCATATAATACAGAACAGAAAAAGCTGTTGGAAGATTTTATGACTAAAAACAAGGACAACAGCTTTACGATAGACGAAATAATCGAGAGGCTGGACGAGCACCGTGGCGAGACGGTCGCAGTGCCCGGGAGAAGCACGGTATACCGCCTTATAAATCGCCTGACAGAGGAGGGAAAGCTCCGTAAATTTGTCAAGCCCAACAGCCGAAAGGCTTCGTATCAGCTTGTGGCGGGACATCATTGTGACTGTCATCTTCACCTAAAATGCACAGATTGCGGGAAGCTCTTTCATATGGACGAGACTGTGTCGGACGAGCTTGTCCGCCGCATAAGCATATGCAATAATTTTTCGGTGGACGAGGGAGAGACTGTGCTTTTCGGGAAATGCTCCCTCTGCAATAACAGATAAGGAATGAAAAATTTGAAGAAGATATTTTGCTTGATTTTCGCCGTTCTGATTTCGGCGACCTGCCTTTCGGGGTGCAAAGCGCCCGAGAAGGATAAGAAAATAAATATAGTGTGTACCGTTTTTCCGATATACGATTGGGTGAGAAATATAATCGGCGAGAATGAAGACGTGTCGATAGAGCTACTTGTTAGAAACGGTACGGATCCGCACAGCTATTCACCAACGCCGAAGGATATCGTGGAGATATCCTCCTGCGATATGCTAATTTACGTGGGCGGTGAGTCTGACACGTGGATAACAGATGCGCTTGAAGGCTCTGTCAATCAAGAAATGAAGGTGGTAAGGTTACTTGGTACATTGGGAGACAGGGCGTTTATCGAAGAAACCGTGGAGGGAATGGATTGCGGAGAGGACTGCCACGACCACGCGCATGAGCACGGGCACGGGGATAACGCCTACGACGAGCATATATGGCTCTCGCTGAAGAACGCCGAGTTCCTCTGCAGAGCGCTTTTGGACGAGCTTTGCCGTCTGCTTCCTCAGAATGAGGAGAGCTATCGCGCGAACGCCGAGCGATATATCGGCGAGATAAATTCTCTTGACAAAAAATATACCGAAACGATAGAGAGCGCTCCGAGAAATACGCTTCTTTTTGCCGATAGATTTCCCTTCAGATACTTGGTTGAGGATTACGGGATAGATTATTTCGCCGCCTTTTCGGGGTGTTCGGCGGACAGCGAAGCATCGGTCGAGACTGTGGTGTTTTTGTCGAAGAAGATGGATGAATTATCTCTCTCACAAGTGATAATCCTTGAAAATTCGGATAGAGCTCTCGCAGAGACCGTCATATCCAACAGTACGGCTAAGAGCGCGGGTGTGATTGTTATCGATTCGATGCAGTCGATAACCTCGGAAGATATTGATGAGGGAACGACTTATCTTTCGGTTATGGAAAAAAATCTTTCGGCGCTCAGCGCGGCGCTGGCTTAGGAGGTAATATGCCACAGATAAATTGCCGAGACATTACTCTCGGATACGATAAAAAGATAATCAGCAGTAACATTTCGTTTTCGGTAAACAGCGGCGATTATCTCTGTATCGTCGGTGACAACGGCTCGGGAAAGACCACGCTTATGAAGGCGCTTCTTGGTCTTGTCTCGCCGATTGGCGGGACTGTCGAGCGCGCCGAGGGCACTCAGGGCGGAAATATTGGATATCTGCCCCAGATGACCGAGCTTCAGATGGATTTTCCCGCCTCTGTTGAGGAGGTCGTCCTCTCGGGGTGTATTGGGCATATGGGGATTTTGCCGATATACGGTAAGCGTGAGAAGGAAAGAGCATTGTGTAACATGCAAAAGCTCGGGATAGACGGTCTGCGAAAAAGACCTTACCGCCAGCTGTCAGGCGGACAGCAGCAGAGAGTTCTCCTTGCCAGAGCACTCTGCGCCGCCGACAAGATGATACTTCTGGACGAGCCTGTGTCGGGGCTTGATCCCGCGGCGGCCGCCGAGATGTATAATATAATAAAGTCGCTCAACAGAGACGACGGAATGACGGTTATAATGATATCCCACGACATAGGAAGCGCGATAGAGTACGCGTCTCACATTCTACATTTGGGACATACCCCTTTGTTTTTCGGAACCAAGGAGGACTATATAAAAAGCGGAGTTTACCTGTCCGTGGGGGGAGGAAAGGCAGATGAGTGATATGATATCGAGGCTTGTCGAATATTTTTCCTATCCTTTTATAAGATACGTTCTTATCGTAGGGGTGTTGATAGCGCTCTCCTCGTCTCTGCTTGGAGTGATATTGGTGCTCAAAAGGTTTTCCTTTATTGGCGACGGACTTTCACACGTGGCTTTTGGCGCTATGGCGGTGGCATCGGTGGTCGGGATCTCAAACAACCTGCTCGTGGTGCTTCCCGTGACGGTGATATCCGCGATAATACTTCTCCGTACAGGGCAGAACACAAGAATAAAGGGCGACGCGGCGGTGGCGATGATATCGGTCGGCGCGCTCGCTATAGGTTATCTTGTGATGAATATGTTTTCGATGTCGTCAAACGTGTCGGGAGACGTGTGCAGCACTCTGTTTGGCTCGGTGGCTATACTTACGCTCTCTCGCACCGACGTTTGGATATGTGTTGGAATGTCCGCTATAGTTATATTGTTTTTCACGCTGTTTTATAATAAGATATTCGCCGTGACCTTTGATGAGAATTTCGCGAGGACAGTGGGCGCGGGCGTTGGAGCGTTCAATCTGGCGGTGGCGGTCATCACCGCTATGATAATAGTTCTGGCAATGAAGCTCGTGGGCTCCTTGCTCATATCGGCGCTGGTCATCTTTCCCGCGCTTTCGTCGATGCGTGTATTCAAGACCTTCAAATCGGTGATAATCTCCTCGGCGGCGGTCTCGGTCATATGCGCCGCGGCGGGTATAATCGCATCGGTGATCATTTCTACTCCCGTAGGGCCTACCGTTGTGGCGATAAATATAATCGTTTTCGCGCTGTTTTCCGGCGTGGGAACAATTTTACATAATAGAAGATGATTTTTGGAAATATTTTGGGAATTCCTTGACAATGTGTTTAGGAGAGAGTTATAATATTAGTAAACACGTTTGTCAAAAGACAATGCGAAGCTATAATGTATTGGAGGAAATCTTATGAAGGTCATCGTTACCGAAAATTACGAAGAAATGTCTGACGTCGCAACGAAATTTTTTGCTGACGTTATCACGGATAAGCCCGACTGTGTGCTCGGACTTGCAACGGGAAGTACTCCCGTTGGTATGTATAATAATCTTACCAAGGCGTATCAGGAGGGAAAGCTTGATTTTTCCAAGGTAAAGAGCGTGAACCTCGACGAGTATTATCCTATCGCTCCCGACAACGACCAGAGTTATCGCTATTTTATGAACAAGAATCTGTTTGACAGAGTGAACATAGACAAGGATAACACCTATGTTCCCGACGGAGCTACAAAGGACCCCGAGGCTGCTTGCCGTGCGCACGAGGATAAGATAGATGAGCTTGGCGGAATAGATATTCAGGTTCTCGGTATTGGACGTAACGGACATATCGGATTTAATGAGCCTTCCGCGGACGGACTTTTTTCCGATACGCACTTGACAGACCTTACGCAGAACACGATCGAGGCAAACGCCCGTTTCTTCGAGTCTATCGACGACGTTCCAAAATACGCGCTTACAATGGGTATCGGAAGTGTGTTCAAGGCTCGCCGTATAATTATTCTTGCCAGCGGAGCAGAAAAGGCAGACGCTGTCAAGAAGATGGTTTCGGGCACTATCAGCACGATGTGTCCCGCGTCTATGCTTGCGCTTCACCCTGATGTAACCGTTATCTGCGACAAGGCGGCATATTCTTTGGTTGACTGATTTTAATTTGAGAGCCCCGTGAGGGTTTCCCTCACGGGGCTCTTTGGGTATTAATATC
>JAZQWY010000041.1:0-5832 GCA_045632545.1 Eubacteriales bacterium
ATCGCAATGCTCCTTTTTCTGCCGTTCTTTGCTGAAAAAGCGGACGGAACTATTCAAAGTGTTTCGCTCATCACACTTGGCTGCGTTCAGCCATATTTAAAAATAACGTACCTTGTCGCTGTTATCGCAATGACAGTAATAGGTATTTTGACACTCGCATTACAGAACTGTCAAGCGATGGCGTGGGTGAAAAGTAAAACGACGGTTTCACTCACACTCGGAGCAATCTTGGTACTGCTCTTTATGATAAGCTCACAGCCGTATGCCGCCGTGTTTGCGTTCGTATTGTTAACCATCAAGGCTTTGATGTTGATAAAACGGCAATGATACGAAACGTATCACGCCTGTGACAAGCCGTTTCTTGATTATTCTTATGCCTTCCGCTAAAATGTATTCAGGCGAGAGCCAATATACAAAAGGAAGGTTAAAGAATAATGGAAAAGAAAAACAGCAGATTGTTTTGGGTAGGAGTGGGCTTGCTTGCGGTATTTGTGTTGTGGACTGTGTTAATTCGCTTCGTTGACGTTGAGGCAATCGGTCCCCGACAATCGAGCGTGGGCTTTGCTACGCTGAACGGCTACATTCACAATCTCACGGGTGTGAATATGCCCTTGTACATAATTACGGATTGGCTTGGTCTTGTTCCGATTGGTGTTGCATTCGGTTTTGCCGTTCTCGGTATTGTGCAATGTATCAAAAGAAAGAGTCTATTAAAAGTTGACCGAAGCATCCTTACACTCGGTGGATTTTACATCGTTGTAATGGCGGTATATATCCTCTTTGAAATAGTTGTTATCAATTACAGACCGACACTCATTGACGGATATTTAGAAGCATCCTATCCGTCATCAACAACTATACTTGTGATGTGTGTGATGCCTACGGCAATGATGCAGCTTCGTACCCGTATTAAAAACGACTTATCCAGACGATGTGTAATGCTTACGATTACCGTGTTTATTACCTTTATGGTTATAGGCAGACTTGTGTCAGGCGTACATTGGATTACCGATATCATCGGCGGTGCTTTGTTGAGCACAGCGATTGTGTTGATGTATTATTCTATCGGTAACATAGTAGCAAAGAGCCGCTGAACAAATTTCATTTTGTCGAGCAGAATAAGCGGTGAATACTAATGCGATTTTGGTGCAAATTTGGTGCAACACTTTATGCGACGATACTCACGATATTCACGATATCAAACGGTATTGCTAAAACTCCAAGAGATAATCTGTGCGGCATATCGCGCGGTGCGAACAACACTTGCCGCACGCCGAGAATTGCAAAGCAATTCTCCAAGATTAAGATATATTTCGATATGCCAAAAGCCCCGCTACGGCGGGGCTTTTGGCATATGATATGTAGGGGCTACAGGGATATCTATTATTTTGTTTTTTACTGAATGTTATTCTTTACCGCTTCAAAATCTTCCTCTACTTCCTTTGAGGGTGGAGGTGTGAGAAGTGACACGACCACGATACAAATGGATGAGAAGATGAATGCGGGGAGAAGCTCATAGATAGCGAATACTCCGCCAAGCTTACTGATAACAAGCTTCCAGAGGAATACCATTCCCGCACCGCTTATCATTCCCGCGATAGCGCCTGCCTTGTTTACTCTCTTCCAGAACAGTGAGAATATCATAAGCGGGCCGAAGGTCGCGCCGAAGCCTGCCCAAGCAAATGAAACTACTTGGAAGATGACGCTCTTTTCATCAAGAGCTATAACTACGGCGATAAGCGTGATAACGAGAAGCGTTATTCTCGATACCAGCATTACCTGCTTGTCTGTAGCCTTCTTGTGGCATATACCCTGATATATGTTTTTTGAGAGGGCAGACGCCGCGATAAGAAGATAGGAGTCGGAGGAGCTTATGGTCGCCGCGAGTATTCCAGCCATAACGAATCCCGCTATAATCGGGGGCAGTGAAGAAGTGGCAAGGGTGATGAATATATTCTCGGACGCCGTCTTCGTAAGGTGAGCCGTGGGGAATATCTGTCTTCCAACGATACCGATAAACACCGCTACCGCAAGGGATATAACCACCCAAACCATGGCTATGCGTCTTGAACGCTTAAGCTCACTCTCGTCGCGTATTGCCATAAATCTCAGAAGCACCTGAGGCATACCGAAATATCCAAGTCCCCACGCGAGCATAGAGAATATTGTGAGAACACCGTAGTCTGAAGCTGCGCCGAACAGGGGCTTTCCGTTCTCGACGATCTGCTCGCCTGCGGCGTTCAGCTCGGGAGAAGCCTGATTGAAGAAATCAAAGAAGCCGGGGATAGACTTAGCGTTGTCAACGACAGCACCTATTCCGCCCGCGCTTACGGTACCGATAATGACTATGACCGTGAGCGCTATTATCATAACGATACTCTGCATAAAGTCAGACGCGCTCTCTGCAAGGAAGCCGCCGAGTATCGTATAAAGCAGAACGAATACAGCGCCAAGTATCATCATAGGGATGTAGGACGCTCCGAAAAGCGCGGAGAAGAGCTTTCCGCAGGTAACGAGACAGCTTGCCGCGTATACCGTGAAGAATATCAAAATAAATCCCGCCGCCAAGGTCATAATGACCCTCTTGCCGTTTTTCTCTCCTTCGCGGAAGCGGTTTGAGAAGAAATCAGGCAGGGTGATAGAGTTGTTGGCGCGGATACTGTAACGGCGCAAACGCTTTGAGACTATCAGCCAGTTCAGATATGTACCGATAGCAAGTCCTATCGCCGTCCAAGCGGCATCGGCAAGACCGCACCAATAGGCAACGCCCGGAAGTCCCATAAGCAACCAGCCACTCATATCGGACGCTTCTGCGCTCATCGCGGTTACCCAAGGGCCAAGCGAACGCCCACCCAAAAAATAGTTTTCAGAGCTTTTGTTAGCTCTTTTCGCAAACACGATACCGATAGCTATAACGACTGCCATATATATGACCATAGCCACAAGTATCTGGATAGTTTTTGAATCCATCAGTAATACTCCCTTCAATCAATTTTAGATGAGAATTAAAAATTCAGTATCATTATAACACATTTGAATCTGTTTTGTAAAGGTAATTTTACAAAATTATGCAAAAAAGCCTCGGAAGAAAAAATATTCGGAATAAAATAAAAAAACTTGCAATAGTCAGAATTGTGTGATATAATGTATATTGTATACGTGTAAAATGGCGGAGAAGTACGCCGTATTAAACAGGTCTTTGCGCCGGAAAGGAGAAATATGCAAGGGGTGTGGAATTCGTTTGTCGCTTTTTTTAATGATTATGTCGTTGATACGGTAAAGGAGATTCATATTACCGACGTGCTCGATATTCTCGTGCTCGCGCTGATATTTTATTACTTATACAGCTTTATCAGAGACAGGCGCGCGGGAAAGCTGGCTGTTGGACTTGCGCTTATAGTCGTGCTTTTCTTTATTAGCTCGGCTTTTAATATGTACGCACTGCGATTCGTGTTCGATAACTTTTATCAAGTGGGAATTATCGCGATACTTATAGTTTTCCAGCCAGAGATGAGGGCCGCACTTGAAATGGTTGGAGGAACGTCTCTTTCGGGACTTAAGAATATCACATCGGAGTCTGGAAAGCTGGCGTCGCTCAATTCTCAGATAGAGGGTATCTGCAACGCAGCGAGCGAGTTGTCTCGTGACAAAGTTGGCGCGCTTATCGTTATAGAGAGAAGTACCAAGCTGGGCGAGTATATAAAGTCGGGAGTTATAGTTGATTCGGTGCTCTCTCCCTATATGCTCAGAAATATCTTTTTCAATAAAGCTCCGCTTCATGACGGCGCTGTTATAGTGAGAGAGGGAAGAATACACGCGGCAGGCTGTTTTTTGCCGCTGTCCACAAAGTACGATATAGACAAAGATCTTGGAACGCGTCACAGGGCGGCTATCGGTCTTACCGAGATAAGCGACGCGGTTGTGGTTGTCGTGTCCGAGGAAAGCGGAGTGATATCGATGTCGGTGGACGGAAATCTCAAGAGAAATTACAATTACACCACGCTCAAGCAGGAGCTGAACTCGCTTCTGAACCCTCAAGGACAGATCGAGCACGTAAAGAAGCTCCGTAAGGAGCATAAGTGATTTGAAAAGTATTTTCAATTCGGAGAGTTATAATGAAAAGAGATAGATCGCAGAATCAGACCGTTCAAGAGGACGGCTCGTACATTGTCAAGAAAAACAAAAAACTGAATATTTTGGCGTTTCTCCTTTGTGTGCTTGTATCCTTCGTTGTCTGGCTCTATGTTATGAATACGCAGAACAGCAACTATACGAGGACATTCAGCATCGCCGTTGAGGTTATAAACGAAGACGCTTTGCTTGGTGAAACGGGGCTTTCTATTTTCGGAGCTCACAAGGAAATGGCGAGCGTGACGATACAGGGCAAGAAGGCAGACGTGCAGAAATACAGCGAGAAGGATTTTCGAGCTTATATAGACGTTTCCACGATAACCGAAAAGGGAACTTATCCTATAAGCGTAGTAGTGGAAACGCCCGCTATCACGCTCAGCGTTGTGGCTGTTGAGCCTAAGACTGTCAGTGTATACGCCGACAAGCTCGAAACTAAGGCAGTGAATCTTGTGCCGTATTGCAATGAGGAGGGCAAACTGACATTATCTTCCAATACAGCCGCGGTAGAGATAAGCGGTCCGGCTTCATATTTGGAGAAGATAAGCTTCGCAAGGGCAATCGTACCTTATTCGGATTCTTATGAAATCGGACAGGTGATAACGTCCTCCGATATAGCTGTTTATGACAATAAGGAAACACGGCTCTCAATGCTTTATATGAGTGTGGAGCCTGATACTGTTAACGTAAAGGTTGACGGAATAAATGAGTAATTTGGATAATGTAATAGCGGACGGCTTACTTGTTTCGGGGATAAAACTATCTGTCGACGCAAGTGAGTCGGACGCGCTTAGAATAGCGGAGTCTCAGATGAAGCGTGCAGGGATAAACCCTGCACGGCTTCGTTTTCGTATATATAAGAAAAGCATAGACGCGAGAAAAAAGAACGATATAAAGTTAGTGTACTCGGTCGCCGCGTACGGCGTGGAAAAGCTGTCACTTGATATGCAAAAAATGTCGAGATACGCCATAAAGCCGATATTTGACGAGGATATAAAGCCCGATTTCGGCAGTGAGAAAATGAGCTGCCGTCCGCTTGTCGTGGGAATGGGCCCCGCGGGGCTTTTTGGCGCGCTGATGCTCGCCGAGAACGGATATCGTCCTATAATCATCGACAGGGGAGACTGCGTAGAGAAGAGATGCGCGGTCAATAGGAATTTTATCATAAACGGTCAGCTTGACTGCGAATCGAATATCCAATTCGGCGCGGGAGGCGCGGGTACATTTTCTGATGGAAAACTGATGACGAGGATAAACGACACGAAGATATCCTACGTGCTCAGACGTCTTTGCGATTTCGGAGCTCCCGAGGAGATACTTACCGCCGCAAAGCCGCATATAGGTACGGATAAGCTCGTGGAGGTCGTTGACAGAATGCTTAGCCATATCGGTAAGCTGGGCGGCGAGGTCATATACAGATGTCGGCTTGACGGTATCAAAGAAAATAAGGACGGTACTCTCTGCGCCCTCACCACCTGCGGTGAGATGAGGTGTTCGGCGGTTATACTTGCGCCGGGACATAGCGCGAGGGATACCTACCGTATGCTGTTGGACAGCGGATACGCGGTAGACGCAAAGGCGTTTTCAGTGGGTGTCAGAATAGAGCATCTTAAGGCGGATATTGACCGCGCTCTTTACGGAGACCTTGCGGGGCATCCTGCCCTTGGCGCGGGCGAATATCATCTGTCGGATACGACGGGAGAC
>JAZQWY010000042.1:0-15562 GCA_045632545.1 Eubacteriales bacterium
GGCTCGAACCCGCCACCTCAACCTTGGCAAGGTTGCGCTCTACCAAATGAGCTAAATCCGCAAATGGTGCCTCCGATCGGAATCGAACCAACGACACGGGGATTTTCAGTCCCCTGCTCTACCAACTGAGCTACAGAGGCATACAGCAAGGGCTGCACCTTTTTCGGTTAATGGCGACCCGGATGGGACTCGAACCCACGACCTCTAGCGTGACAGGCTAGCGTTCTA
Organism: Eubacteriales bacterium; assembly: GCA_045632545.1. Lineage (GTDB taxonomy): Bacteria > Bacillota > Clostridia > Oscillospirales > CAG-272 > HGM12713. The sequence goes on from JAZQWY010000042.1 coordinate 229, forward strand.
ACCAACTGAACTACCGGGCCACATGGTGGGAACAATAGGGCTCGAACCTATGACCCTCTGCTTGTAAGGCAGATGCTCTCCCAGCTGAGCTATGCTCCCACGTGTTCTCCTTGCGGCGACTTTGACATTATATCACATCTTATCTCGGCTGTCAATACCTTTTTGAAAATTTTTTCAAAATATTTTTTCGCCGATTTTTCTCGCAACATCACACGATTATAGCACGGTAAAATCCTGTTGTCAACCTTATTTTGAAATTTATTTCATATTCCTTCCACCCTGCATTATATGCTAAACACCGCGCATACGTTCCGCCGCCATTTTCAGCGCCCTCGCCTTCATTCTAAACGCGGTACTGCGCGATACACCCAGCAGCTCACCGCACCTCTCCACAGGCTCTCCCTTTATGTAATGGTAGTAAAGCATCAGCTTCTCGTCACAATTCTTTATCTGCATTATAAAGTGACGTATCTCAAACATTCTCGCCCGCGCAAGCGGTGCCTCGCCGAACGCCTCGATATCCTTTTCGTCGGTATGAAAATATTCCCTCTCATATCTATCGAGCCTGAGCAGCTTTCTGTTAAGCTGATATCCTCTCAAATAATCCTCAACCTGTCTTATTTTTTCCTTTTCCGCAATATTGATATCCTCAGTCATAATCTCCTCTATCACAAAACTTAACCTGTCTATAACAATCCAAGCAGTACGGTTTTCCGTTCGAATATCCTATATAGTCGTATTCGCAAAGCGTACGATTGCAACTCGCGCAAAATCCTATCCTTCTCCCCCTCTCCGCGCTCTCTCCGTCATATGACGGACAAGCTGGCGGACATATGTATTTGCCGCAAATTCGGCACATTTTTCCCCCTTATTTTTATATCACGTATTGACAAAACGAATTATTTGTTTTATAATTGTCTTGTGTAATTGATTATATCGCATTTCCGAAGTATTGTCAATATATATTTCGCATTTCCTTATTATTTGTTAAAAATCACAAAAGGAGTGTAAAAATGGACTATAAAAGATTTGAGGCTTTGTTGAAAAATTACAACACAACAGTCTACCGCGTTTCAAAGGAAACGGGAATCGCCCAATCCACCTTCTCGGATTGGAAAAGAGGGCGATCAACGCCAAAGGCAGACAAACTCAAGAAAATAGCCGACTATTTTGGCATAGACATCGGTGAGATGATATACCAATCCTCTATGCCCGCTTCCGAGCTCTCACAGGGAAAGCGTCCACAAGGTAAGCAGATAGTGCCGATCATCGGCGAGATACGCGCGGGACTACCTATAATCACCAACGAGGCTGTGATTGGATACGAGTACGCCGATATAGATGACAGTGAGGATTATTTTTACCTAAAGGTGCGTGGAGACAGCATGAAAAATATCGGTATGGTCGAGGATTCCCTCGTGCTTTTCCACAAGCAGCAGTATGCCGACAACGGAAATATCGTGGCGTGTCTCGTGGGCGGTGACAGCGCGACTGTAAAGCGCTTTCACAGAGATCACAAGAAGGTATTTCTGCTCCCCGAAAATGACGAATACGCCCCCATTGAGCTCTCCACCGACGATTTTGAGTCAGGCGAGGCAAGGATACTCGGCGTTGCCGTTGAAGTCAAAATAAAACTTTGATAAGGATAAAAAATGATTGCTTTAAGCATAAATAAACTTGCGCTCTCCTTTGGCGCAAATAAACTGTTGACCGACGTTTCCTTTGCCCTGAACGAGGGTGACCGACTTGGAATAATCGGCGTCAACGGGTGCGGAAAATCCTCGCTGTTCAAGCTTATAACGGGAGAATACACCCCCGACGAGGGAAGCATCTATATATCAAAGGACAAAAGCATAGGGATACTTCGTCAGGACGGATTTCTTGACGGTATGAGCGACGAGAACGGTAGCCTTTCGGCGCTTGAGGTGATGTATCTGTCCTTCCCCGAGCTGATACAGCTTGAGAAAAAGCTGAAGGAGCTTGAGGATATCCTCAGTTCCCGCAACTTCGATAGTGGCCGAGACGAGACATCATACGCTGCCGAATACGCCACTGTGAACGAGAGATTTATCCATGACGGTGGACTTGAATTTCGTGGCAGATGCGCTTCCACACTGCAAAAAATGGGCTTTGATGAATCTGATATGCGGCTTCCCTTCGAGCTTCTCAGCGGCGGACAACGCACGCGTCTCGCCCTTTCCAAGGAGCTTTGCCGAGAGCCTGATATCCTTCTTCTTGACGAGCCAACAAACCACCTCGACATAGAGACGCTCGGGTGGCTTGAAAATTTTCTGACCTCATATAAAAAATGTCTGCTGGTGATATCGCACGACCGTTATTTTCTTGACCGCGTGACCACCAAGACTCTCTGTATAGAAAATAAGCGCGCCACGCTTTACAACGGCGGTTATACGCAGAGTATGAAGCAGCGAATGATAGACCGCGAGATAGCCGAGCGACACTATAAAAACCAGCAAAAGGAGATAGCGAGACAGGAAGCGTATATCGCCCAACAAAAAGCTTGGAACAGAGAGCGAAACATAATCGCCGCCGAGAGCCGTCAGAAAATGCTGGACAAAATGGAGAAGCTCGAACGCCCCAAGGAAGCCCCCCGCCCTGTCAGCATCAAATTTTCTTCCTCAATATCAAGTGGAAACGATGTTCTGACTATAAAAAATCTCTCATTCGGCTATTCACCGAAGCCGCTTTTTGAAAATCTCACCTTTCAGGTGAAAAAGAACGACCGACTTTTTATCGTCGGCCCAAACGGTTGCGGGAAATCCACTCTTATCAAGCTGATGATAGGTAAACTTTTCCCCACAAGTGGATATATAGAGGCGGGATATAACGTAAACGTTGGCTACTACGACCAGGAAAATCAAAACCTGACGCCCTCTAACACTGTCCTTGACGAACTTTGGAACGCATACCCCACTCTCCCAGAGCTTAAGATAAGAAATACTTTGGCTATGTTCAGATTTTTAGGTGAGGAGGTTTTCAAAAGCGTCTCTATGCTCAGTGGCGGCGAGAGGGCAAGGCTGACCTTGGCTAAACTCATTCTCTCAGAGATGAATCTTCTTATTCTTGACGAACCAACCAACCACCTTGATATAGATTCAAAGGAAGCCTTAGAGACCGCGCTTGAATCCTTTGACGGCACGGTGATAACCGTCTCCCACGACAGATATTTTATATCCAAGCTCGCCACGAGAATTATTGATATGACCGCCTCGCCGCTATCGTCCTTTTCGGATATACATATCAGCCGCGCGGGGGAAGCATACGACGAGCTCTGCCTCGACCGTGAGCGCAGAGAACGCATCGAGGGAGAAAACTCGGTTATTGCAAACATCACCCCCACCGCTTCCTCAAACAAGGAAGCCTATCTGAAAAACAAGCAGGACGCGGCAGAACAGCGTAAGCACAAAAAGCATCTTGAACGTCTCAAAGCCGAAGCCGAGAAATTAGAAGCCGAGCTTGAGAGGATAGATACCGAAATGATGGGAGAAGCGGCAACCGATTACCTACGCGTTGCCGAGCTTGATACCCTCAAAAATGAAATAGAAGAGCGTCTCCTCGAAATATACGAGGAGACCGAAATATAAAGAAAGATTCCCCGCGTGCAAGACCTTTCGGTCTTACTCGCGGGGAAATTCATTTATTATCAGTCACTTAGATCTCGGGAATAACTATCTCTATCTCGCGGCCCGCCTCAGCAGACTTGAAGATACCGTCGATAATAGCCTGATTATAAAGTATCTGGCTGGAAGGTACCGGTGCTTCAGTACCGTTCTTACAAGCATCAAGGAACGTACGGATCTTACGGTCAAACAATCCTCCCTTGCTCTGAATGATCGGTATCTGCGTCTCAACCTGGGAGCCCGCCACCTCGTGATATACCGTCATAGGTCCGCCAACAGAACCGTTCCAGCACTCGGTCGAGGGGATACGGAGACCGCCCTTTGTTCCAAGGATTATAGTATCACCGGGGGTGTCAAGATTCATAGCCCAAGCGATACGGAAATCAAGAATTATGCCACCCTCAAGACGGATAAACGCAGCCGCAAAGTCATCAACTCCGAACTTTTTGGAGTAATCCTCTCCATTATTTTTATATCCAACGTATTTGGGATCTTTTCCAAAGAAATCAGACTTATATCCCGATACCGTAAGAGGCTTTGGATAACCGATGGCGTTAAGTACCATATCGAGAGAATAGCAACCAATATCTCCAAGAGCTCCGATACCAGCCGTCTCTTCCTCTATGAATGTAGTTCCGTATGGAGTCGGAATACCGCGTCTGCGTCCGCCACCCGTCTGGATATAATAGATATCTCCGAGCTCTCCCGACTGAACTATCTTCTTTATCATCTTCATATTTTCGTCAAGTCTGGGCTGGAAGCCTATAGAAAGCACCTTTCCGCTTTCCTTTTCAGCCCTCATTACCTCAACCGCCTCGTCGAGAGTCACTGTAAAGGGCTTCTCAAGAAGCACATTGATGCCTTTTTTGAGGGCATATATCGTAGGCTCTGCATGCTGACGGTTGTACGTACAAACAGACACCGCATCGAGCTTGAGACTCTCGTCGTCGAGCATCTCCTTGTGACTTGCATAGTCGGTCTTTACACCTTCTACCCCGTGCTTTTTCATAAATGCCTCGGCCTTGCCCTCAACAAGATCACAAGCCGCAACAATTTCCACATCGGGCTGATTGAGATATGAGCGTATATGTGAATCTGCTATCCAACCGCATCCGATAATACCGACTCTCATATTTCTGTTTGTATCAACGACTTTTTCCGTGTTTGCGTTGAAATCGTTAAGTCCTGCCATTGACTTGTCTGCCATAGTTGTTACCTTTCCTTTCAATAAAATTTATTTATCAGTAGCCGAGAGTTTTAAGATACTCTCTGCTCTTTTCAATACATTCCATAGCCGTAAGACCCATCGATGGTGAATCCTGCTCAACGACTACCCATTCAGCGCCTGCCTTCTCAGCAGCGTCAAGTATTGACGGAAAATCCTGAAGTCCCGAGCCAACGGGGCGGAACTCAAAATTACCCACGCACTTGGGAGTTTTTCTCTCAATTCCGATAAGCTCATACATATCATCGGACTTTTCACCGTAAAAATCCTTCAGATGAACAACGGGCGATCTTCCGCTATATTTCAGAATATACTCCGCAGGAACCTCTCCGCCGATGTTTACCCAACAGGTATCAAGCTCAGTCTGTAGCAGATCCGCAGGAACCTCATCGTAGAGGACATCCAAAGCGTACTTCCCGTTAATCTTGGCAAACTCAAAATCATGGTTGTGGTAAAGAAGGGTCATTCCAAGTCTCTTAGCTACCTCACCGATCATTTTTATTTTTTCAATGACCTTTGAGAAATTCTCATTTCCTGGACGATCCTCCTCAACAAGATAAGGCACCGCAACGTACTTGCAACCTATCTCGGCATACTGAGAGAGCAACCCATCCGCATCGGCAACCATATCTCTGTAAGGAACATGCGCCGAGATCGGAACGAGATCCAACTCCTCACACATTTTCTTAATATCTGCGGGAGCGTAACCATGAAGACCCGCAAATTCCACTCCGTCATAACCCATTTTCTTGATTTTTGAAAGGGTTCCGAACAAGTCTGTCTTCGCATCTTTGCCGACAGAATAAAGCTGAACTGCAACAGGTAAAGACATATTTAACCTCCATTTCACCGAAAGCCAGATTTTGTTATAGCTTTCGAAACTATATATGATTATTATAAATAAAAAAAACGTAGAGTGCAAGTCATTTTATGGTTTTTTTGAGACAAATATTGCTATTTTACAAAATTTTCTCGACAAGCTCGAATATACTATCCGATATGCTCTCTATATCCGCCGAGGCGTCAACCACTTCTATTCGGTCGACCGAGCGCATATCGTCAATGACCCTCATAAAAGCCTCTCTCACCTTTGAGAGCATTTCGCTGTTCTCGTATATCTCGGTACTGTCCCTGCCAACACTTATGCGTCTCATGCTTTCTTCGAGCGCAAGGTCGAGAAAAATGCAGATATCGGGGTGCCTTATCTCGGGACAATCGGTGTTTAGAGCCTTTACCCAGCCGTAATCAACGAGACTTCCCTGATAAGCGAGCGAGGAATAATAATATCTGTCGCATATGACGTACGCGCCCTCGGATATCAGCTTTTCTATTCCGCAATTTTTGTCTGCATTGTGAGCAATCCTGTCAAGGGTAAACATCGCGGCTATCTCGCAGTCGCTCTTTTTCACCTTTCCGCCAAGCACCTCCCTGAGAGCCTTGCCCGACGGAAGCTCAGTAGGCTCGGCGGTCATAATCACCCTTTTTCCTAACCTCTCAAGCCTCTCAGCGAGTAGCTTTACCTGTGTGGTCTTGCCCGCGCCGTCTATTCCCTCAAAAACTATAAAACGTCCCTGCTCCATTATCCAAAACTCCTTATTTATCCTCAACTCTCAGAGATATCTCCCCGCCCGTCAGCACCTTCTCGCTACCGTCATCAAGACGCACGCGAAGTCCGCCAAAGTCGTCCACCGATATCGCCTGCGCTTCGCGCTCAACACCATCTTCGGTAAAGACCACTCGCTTTCCGAGGACCACCGAGCGTGCCCTGTAATACTCGATTATCGCAGGATTATCGGGGCTTTTCCAAAATTTGCTGAGATTGCGCGCGATACTTGCCGCGAAAGAATTTCTCATTCCCCCACGCGGCATAAGCGATGCCGCCCTGTTCCTTATGTCATCGGGAAAAGTCTCTGTGTAAAGATTGATGCCAATACCTATCACCGCGTATCTCTTACCAGAGCACGATGCGAAGGATTCGCAGAGTATGCCGCATATCTTTCGTCCGCGGTAATATATATCGTTCACCCATTTTATGCCTACCTCTATCCCGCAAAGCTCCTCTACCGAAGCCGCCACGGCAACTGCGGCGGCAGTGGTCAGCCGTACGGTATCTGCAAAATCCGCCTTTGCCTCGGCGAGAAATGACAAATAAAGTCCTGTCGCCGGAGGCGAGAAAAAGCTTCTTCCCATTCGTCCTCTGCCCGCGCTCTGAGCATCGGAAATTATAAGTGCGGGGATTGACATACCAAGCTCTGCTTGACGTCTCGCCTCGCTGTTGGTCGAATCTATCACGTCAAAAACGCTCACCCGAACACTGCCGTCACCTATTAGCTTGGATATCTTCTCAGCGCTGAGAACGTCCGATATATTTCCGCATTTTCCTATCATTTTCCGTCCTCCGAAAAGCTTCTTCGACCTCAGTATAACACACGAAACGCCTTTTTTCAAGACTTCGGATAATTTTTCCGCTAATATTTGTATATTAATCTTTATAATATATTGCAAAAAAAATCCGAGTGTGCTATAATTAGTATGGATAGTATTATCCGAAAGTCTGTCCGAGGGGTAATTTGGACAGCAAAACGGAAATTTTCGGAGAAAATAATGAGATATATTCTGGCTTCAAAATCCCCTCGCAGACGCGAGATACTTCAAAATATCGGACTTTCCTTCACCGTCCTCACAGCGGACGCAGACGAGACAAGCAGTACCGCGGACCCCATAACGCTCGCAGAGGAGTTAGCTCTCCGCAAGGGCGAGGCTGTGCGCAAGGCACTGTCCGAGAAGAAAGAACTGGCATCGGAGGATATCATAATTTCGGCGGACACAGTAGTGGCGTTTGGCAATGAGATACTCGGCAAGCCGCGCGACCGAGCCGACGCGCGCAGAATGTTGAAGCTTCTCTCGGGAAAGCGGCACAGAGTTATCAGCGGCGTTGCGCTTATAAGGAACGGTAAAAGCTTCGTCTCCCATAGCGAGACCTTCGTCTGCTTTGACGAGATAGACGATGACGCAATAGAGAGATATCTTGACAGCGGCGAGCCCTTCGACAAAGCGGGGGCTTACGGCATACAGGGACTTGCGTCTGTTTGGGTAAACCGCATAGAGGGCTGCTATTTCGGCGTAGTAGGACTGCCCATAAACGTCCTTGACAGGCTGCACCGCGAATGCGTGGGTATTTCCCTGCTTTGAAAACATAAAAAACAAACTAACGCTCGAAGAAAGGAGGATACGTTATGCCAAAGGTACTCGGAGTGGATCTTGGTACTGCAAACACTTTCATCTATATGAAAGGCAAAGGAATAGTTCTTCGCTCTCCCTCGGTAGTCTCCATAGACAAGGAGACACGTGAGGTGGTTGCCGTAGGTCGCTCGGCAAAACGTATGCTCGGTAAGACCCCCGAGGGGCTTCTGGCGTTCCGTCCTCTGAAAAACGGAGTTATCGCCGACTTCGACGTTACGGCGAAAATGATACGCACCTTCTTTGAGCTTACGGACTCGATAGCGTTTTTCAGCAGACCGATAGTTATAGTCTGCATTCCCTACGGTGTCACCGAGGTGGAAAAGCGGGCGGTCGAGGACGTGGTCTTTGAGGCGGGAGCGCGCTCGGTAGCTCTCATTGAGGAGCCTCTCGCGGCGGCGATAGGTACTGGACTTCGCGTGGGAGGTCCTAAGGGCAGTATGATAGTCGATATCGGCGGAGGAACTACAGAGGTCGCGGTCATGAGCCTTGGCGGTATCGTGTCCTCACGTTCGATAAGAGTTGCGGGAGACTCGCTTGACGACGCTATAATAAATTACCTTCGCTCCGAGAAAAGTCTGCTTATCGGAGACGTTACCGCCGAACAGATGAAGATGAGAATAGGCTCAGCTCACCCCGTGACCGATAACGGCTCCCACGAGGTTTTCGGCAGAGAGCTACGCACAGGTCACGCCACATCGGCGATAATAACCTCAGGCGACACCCGCATAGCTATGAGCGAGCCGCTTGAGCAGATTATCCACGCCATAACCACAACGCTTGAGGACACTCCGCCCGAGCTCTCCTCAGACGTATACGACAACGGAATCACTCTCACGGGCGGCGGCGCGTATCTGCGCGGCATAGGCTCGCTGATAAACCAGAAAACGGGAATAAAGGTGAATATCGCTAAAAATCCCTTTGACAGCGTATGCACGGGCATAGGCAGAGTTATAGAGAGTGAGCGAATGATGGGCGATATTCTTAAATACAGAGGAAAATAATCCAGATACATAAACGGAGAAAGATATGTCCGAAAAAGAAATTAACAGTATGTCCGAGACCGCGGAGCAGGAAAAGGAAAATACCTCCGCGGCAGATGAAACGCTTTTACCACCCGACGAAGAATATATAAAAAGAATAATTGCTTTTAGGGCGTATTACGCACAGCTCCTTTGCATAGCTGGCGCGATAGAAGCGCTCGCCATAGCTCTGGCAGTGCTTTACAACGTGCTCGTCGGGCTCTCGCTCGCCATACTCGGTGCGGCGATATACTTTGCGTTCACCTCAGACGAGATGTATAAAAAGCTGGGGGTAGGATACAGGAGCATAGAAGGCGGTATCGCGCTCACAAAATGCCGCGCAAGATACGGCGGCACTCTTTTTGTGCCGTCGAAGCTTATCGGTCTTGACGTGACCGAAATTGAGGACCGCGCCTTCGGCGTGTCCGAAAAGGACATCGAGCTTGAACGGATATTTCTACCCGCCACGATAAAGAAGATAGGGGAAAATATATTTGACGGATGTGACACTCTCAAGGAGCTATGTTTTGAGGGTACGAAGGAGGAATGGGAGCGCATAGAGAGCCGCACGGACACCTCGGTGTATACCGTCACGTTCAGCGCGGAATATCCGCCCATCCCAAAGAAAGAAAAGAAATCAAAAAAGAACAAAGACACTGACAAACAAGACTGAAGTTTTTTTGGAAAGGAGACGCTATGAAATTTTATAAGTCAAAATTTTTTATAATATGCGTAGCTGTGGCGATACTGCTTGTCCTCATACCGTCTGCCCTTTCGATATTCGGATATACAGACCTCCTCAGAAGCGGACTGAAAACGGTGGCAAAGCCATTTGAATGGTGCGGCACGAAGGTTGCAGATGCCGTGTCGGGCTTCGTTTCGGTATTTACCGAATACGACGAGCTGAAAGCCGAGAACGAAGCGCTGAAGCAAGCGCTTAACTCCGCCGAGAATGATGACTACAAGAACAGCGTCATTCAAGCCGAGAACGATTGGCTCAAAACCTACTTGAAGGTAAAGACCGACCACCCAGAGCTGCTTATGACCGACGCTATGATAATATCCCGAGAGTCAGGCAATTACTCCACGGTGCTCACGCTTAACCGCGGCTCTGCCCACGGAATAAAGAAAAAAATGCCCGTCATCACCGCCGACGGGGTTTTCGGATACGTCAGCGAAACGGGACTTGACTGGTGCAAGGTGGTCAGCCTTGTGGAGACCGCAAGCTCGGTCAGCGCGTATACCGACAGAGGAAGCGTCGTGGGCGTAGTCGAGGGCGACAGCCTCCTGCGTAACGACGGCGTTTGCCGTATGACGTATATCGACCCGTCGTCGGACATCGATGTGGGAGACAAGGTATACACGGGCGGTAACGGCAACATATATCCCGCGGGACTGCTCATCGGAGAGGTAACTGCTATCGAGGCTGACGAATACACGAGAACTCTTGTGGCTACCGTCAAGCCCGCGGTGGATTTTTCCGACATCAACTCGACCAGCCGAGTGATGATAATCACAGGCTACGATACGGAGGGCTGACGCTATGAACATCAGCCACAAAAATCAGTCCGCGATAGTAGCGGTGACCAAGCGGATAATTATTTACGGAATAATGTTTTTCATACTCGGCGTGGCTCAATGCTCGTTCTTCAACGAGCTTTCGTTTTTGAGCGCCGTGCCGAATATAGTCCTCGGGGGCGTTGCGGCGATAGCTCTCTTTGACTCACAGAGGACGGCGGTAATATGCGGTATCGTGTCGGGATTTATGATAGACGCTCTGGGCGGCTCGGGAGTATCCCTCTCGCCCGTAGCGCTTCTCTGCGTGGCGCTTCTCTGCTCAGAGATAGCGAAGAAGATGCTTCCAAGTATCATCTCGTGGGTGATTATTCTGCTCCCCGCGGCTCTTTTAGGCTCGCTCTTTACCGTGGTGAATATTCTTCTTTCGGTAGGAAAATTTTCCTTCACCGCAGTCTTCAAGACGGTACTGCTCCCCGAGCTTATACTGACAGTGATATTTTCTATCCCGCTGTTTTTCATAGTAAAGCTCTGCGCAAGGCTTGCGGACGCAAAGAGTAAATTTAAGATATAAAAACTTCCGCGGGCGCTTGTCGCCCGTAAAATCAACTAAAACGAAAGGCAGGTAAGCGCGGTGAAAAAAAGCTTCAACAAAACGTTAAGATACCTATCCATAACGGGTGTTTTTCTCGCGGTAATGCTCATATACGTCGTGCTACTTGCTAAAATACAGATAGACGGCTCAAAAAACAGGGTGGATGACGGCGTGGCTTACACGAGAACGGTAACAGTCTCGGGGCTTCGCGGCGAGATATACGACAGAAACGGCGTACTTCTCGTCGGCAACAGCACGAGCTATGACCTTATGTTTGAATACGGCGCTATTCCCGATACCACCTCGGAGCTTAACCGTTCCATACTCAGCGCGCTTGACGCTATAAAAACGACGGGCAGTGAGGACAAGCTCTGTCTCGACCGATACGCCCTCGTGGGTACTTACCCAGAGCTTTCTTACTGTGATGCTGTAAAATACGGCGACACCGAGGAATACAAGGGACTTGTCAGAATTCTGGAAGCGAACGGTCTTGACACAAGCTCGACCTCAGCAGAGGAGCTTGTAAAATATTTCATCAAGAAATACAAGCTCGACCCTTTGCTCTACTCAAACGAGGAGATAACCTCGCTCATACAGGTGAGATATACTATGGAACGTATAAAGTTCGGAGTGTATCAGCCCTTCACGCTTGCGACAAATATCAATATGGAGCTCGTCTCCTATATTGAGGAAGCGAATATTGACGGCGTAACGCTGAAGATAAACTCAGAAAGGCGTTACGAATACCCGGGCTACGCCTCTCATATCCTCGGAAGGCTTGGAAAGATACAGGCTGAGGATGCCGAATATTACGACGCTCTCGGCTATCCTATGGACGCATATGTCGGCACTTCTGGTTGTGAGAAGGAATTCGAGGAGCATCTGCGCGGTCAGGACGGAATTATGGAGATAAGATACGACGCCAACGGAAACGTCATATCCAAGAAATTTATCAAAGAACCGATAAGTGGAAACGACGTTTATCTGACTATAGACATCAAACTTCAGATAGCGGCAGAGGACAGTCTTAAGGAAACGGTAGATTCCCTTGCCTATTCCGACTCGGGTTCTATCGTCGCCCTTGACCCGAACAGCGGCGAGGTGCTGGTCATCGCATCGTATCCCACCTATGACCTGACTCAGTTTGAAAGTCAGGATTACTATAACAGTTTGCTGAACGACCCCGCAAATCCTCTCTTTGACCGAGCTCTGCTCGGCGAGTACGCACCGGGCTCGATATATAAGATAGGCTCGTCCCTCGCCGCGCTTGAGCAGGGTGTGATAAATTCATCAACACAGTTTAACTGCGACGGCGTATTCCCTCACCTGCACAGACCTACCTGCCTCGGCGTAGGCGGAGTTAACGGAAAGCACGGATTTATCAACGTAATAAACGCTATCGGTGTTTCCTGTAACTGCTTCTTCTATGAGATAGGTATGCGAATGGGCATCGATAATATCAATACCTACACATCTCGGCTCGGACTTGGTGTGCCCACGGGAATAGAGCTTCCCGAGCGCACGGGAACCGTGGCGGGAAGCGAATACAGAAACGCAAACGGCCTGACACCTTGGAGTCAGGGCGACGACCTCTCGGCGGTTATAGGTCAGTCAGATCACACCTATTCCCCGCTTCAGCTTGGCGTGTTTATGTCGAGCGTAGTGAACGGCGGCGACAGATACAGCGCACACCTTCTCCATTCGGTAAAGAAATTCTATACGGGAGAAACGATATACCAAAACCAGCCTCAGATTCTCGACTCGGTCTCCATATCCGACACGAATTATAACACGCTGATATCGGGTATGCGTCAGGTAATCCTCTCAAGCTCAAGTCTTAAGAGTTATTTCTCCTCAGTCGACGCGCTCGTCGGCGGAAAGACGGGTACGGCAGAGGTCAACGGAAAGAAGGACTACGCCCTCTTTGCGGGCTTTGCGCCGCTGAACTCCCCCGAGATAGTCTCGGTCTGCGTCCTCGAGCAGGGCGTCAACGGCGGTAACGCGGCAATACCGATATCGAAAGTCTTCGAGAAATATTTCGAGCAGGAAGAAGTAGCAGAGTGAAGATATTTTACGCGAAAATAACAAGACATATTACAAAGGCATAAAAACACTACAAAAGACTACATAATAAGGGCATCCATGTATTGTTAACAAACAAAACCGACAAAGTAATGTACTATGAAAATTACAAAGACATCAATACTGCCATTTTAAGAGAGAAACAACTAAATAGCCTTTTGCGAATACGAAAAAATGAATTAGTAAAAGCAATGAATCCAAACTGGGAGGATTTAACCGATAGATTGTTTCCGCATATCAATACATAAATATCAAACCTGCAACAGTCGCCCCTCTATATTCTTCTCTACACTCGAGAATGACAGCATGGGGTGACATTGTGCAAAAATATATATCAACATCGTTATATGTAATCGTCAAATAACCGTTTTTGTATGATACTTATTTCCAAATATTTTCAATGTAGCGAAAAATATGTCAGAATTATATTGACTTTTGCTGTTAAAGGTGTTAGAATGTACGGGACGGCATCTTCGCAGAGGCAAGATAATTGTGTCTCAGCAAAAAACCTAACACGATTGTTCCGTCGACAAAAAGTATGAATCAGGTATCACGCGCATCAGCGAAAAGACGGGTACGGCAAAGGTCAACGGAAAGAAGGACCATGCCATCTTTGCGGACTTTGCGCCGCTGAATTCCCCCGAGATAGTCTTTTAGCTGTATCCTCAAGCAAGACGTTAACTGCGGTAACACCGCAATACCAATGTCAAATATACTCAAGAAATATTTTGAGCAGGAAACACCCGTGGGATAAAACACAGCAAATAAAAAATCAATAATGTGGATAGATTATTTTACTCGTACGCGAAAATAATATACCGTTTATAAATTATCAAATATAAAACAACACCACAAAGGAGACTAAAAATGGAAAACGAAAAAGACACTTTAACAGCAAAAATGAACGAAGACAATTCTGAGCCGACCGTAAACAAATTTATGTTTAACGGCTATGAGGCTACAGTCATTCGTCCCGCAAAGCCTAACGGAAAATGGATTTGGAAAACCGAATTCCTATACGCCTTTGATGCAGCAGAACAAGCGCTTCTAAACAATGGATACACTCGAGTATACTATCAAATCAACGACCAATACGGAAGCTATCGATCTGTTCGATTGATGCACGCTTTTTATCTTTTTGTCATTAAAGAGTTCTCACTTGATACAAAATGCACGTTGTTCGGTTTCAGTCGCGGTGCCTTATACGCCTTCAATTTCGCTCTTTCATATCCCGAATATGTCGAAAAAATATATCTTGATGCACCCGTGTTGGATATGAGATCATGGCCTCGTAAAGGAAGCCGTGAGCTTCAACAAGTATATCAGGAATATTCTCTGACGGAAGAAACACTAGAAACGTTTAGCGGTCATCCTATCGAAAACATGGAAGAATTCTTTTCTTTGAAAATACCGCTTTTGTTAGTTGCGGGCGGAATAGACGAAGTAGTTCCGTTTGAGAAAAATTCAGGTAAGATGATCGATTATTGCAAAGAAAACGGAATAAACATCATATCTATAGTCAAACCCGAATGTAAGCATCACCCACATTCTCTTGAGGATATATCACCAATCTTGGATTTCGTACAAAGCAAGTAACCAGAATTACGAAAAATTAATAAATTGCATATAGCAAACTGTGGTGAACGAACTGGGTTCGTTCACCACTATTTTCAAATATTTTGAATATCGCGGCGAAATACGACAGATTTATATTGATTTTTGACGCGGAATGTGTTAGAATATACGGGAACGCATTTCCTGAAAGGAGGAATAATTGTGTTTCAAGCAAAAAAAACACCGCAAAAGATAATAGCGCAGAACAAAAAAGCGTGGCACGATTATTTCGTCGACGAAAAATATGAGGCGGGAATCGCGTTGTTCGGCACAGAGGTAAAAAGTGTGCGCGGCGGCGCTGTAAATCTGAAGGATTCATACTGTTCCCTGCGCGGCGGCGAGCTTTTCATCGTCGGTATGCGTATAAGTCCTTACGAAAAGGGCAACATTTTCAACAAAG